>JAJECD010000185.1 GCA_022822215.1 Candidatus Poribacteria bacterium
AAAAGAGGGATACACCGTAATGCCCGGCGGGCTCACCCGATGTGCAGGCGAGCAGGGGAAATTGACCATTTCTATCCAAGACGGTGGCGTGAGTAAGGATACTTGGGTGCTCGCACCCGAACCGGAACCCCACATCAGTCTCTGGCAACAACGAACAGGACAGATGCAAGTTGCGGGGGCATCTGCGGGGTTATCAAGCCGTGCAGCCGAGAACCTCTTCTGGGTCGGACGCTATGCCGAACGTGCCGAGGGACACGCACGGCTGCTCCGGATTATGCTCGACAAAGCCAAAATGGGAAAGATGGGTTTAGAAACTTCGCGCTTAGGGCAGGTATCACCCTCTCGACGCCTTACGGAAACTTTGGGTGAAGATGCCAGAGAAGTTTCCGAGCTCACTTATCTCCACAGTATGCTCCGCTCTCTGACCGGCTTAACGTCCTCGCACCCGCGTTTCGCTAACGACAGTGAACAGTCGTTAGGTAACGAAATTCTTTCGATTATGCTCGACACAGAAAATAGCGGGAGTTTAGTCTCAACGCTTCAGGCACTCGTCAGCGCGGCGTACGCAGTCCGGGACCGTTGGTCTACTGACACATGGCGCGTGATGAACAGTATTGAGAATCTATGCAAAACGCTCGAAGAAAACATTCCGGAAGATCGAGACACAAGCGCACAAATATTGACAGACTTCGTGCTACAGGAAGCGGAATTGGCTGCCCTCGACCAACTTATGATTTTCCTTTCAGCATTAAGTGGACTGAATGCCGAAAGCATGACGCAGACTATCGGGTGGATGAGTTTGGATATGGGACGGCGTATTGAACGCGCGCTCCTGCTCATCGTCCTGTGTCGTTCAAGCCTGGTTGCTGTGAAAGACGCTTGGATTGAGGACCTGCTCCTCGAATCTGTCCTCGCTGCCACTGAGAGCCTGATTACTTATCGGAGTCGATACCGGGCAGCACTCCACTTTCCGACAGTCCTTGAGTTGTTACTGCTTGACAATAACAATCCGCGTTCGCTCCTCTATCAACTCAAACGGCTTGAAGAACAAATCGGTGCACTACCGCGAGAAAAACTCAGATACCGGCTTAGTGAGGAGGAGCAACTCATTTTGGAAGCACTAACGCAGCTCCAACTTTCTAACACGATTGAGCTTGCCGAGTGTTCAGAACACACAACACAACGAACAGGATTAGAAAAACTTTTGGTCCGACTCGCACAAATATTGGTTGACATTTCTGATGTACTCACGCAGACTTATTTCAGTCATGTCCAGAGACCTCAGCAGCTCATTACAACAGGCAGCCTCTAACATATAGCCATGAACTATAAGATTATTCATAAGACTGAATACAGTTATACCCATCCTGTCAACCTCTGTTACAATGAAGCTCGTTTGACACCGCTAAATTTCGCGTATCAGCAGTGCAGCGACAGTCAATTCGTTGTCGAACCCGATCCCAAGGAGTGCCGGAAACGTCAGGATTTTTTCGGAAACACGGTCTACTATTTCACAATCCAACAGCCTCACAACCAACTCACTGTTATAGTTACAAGTCATGTAGATGTCAAAGGCAGAGAACGACAACGAGACTTTGCGGAACATCTGACGTGGGAAGAGGCCTACCGGCAGCTACACACAGATTCAGATCCAGAAATTCTGGAAATGCGGCAATACACGCTCAATTCTTCAATGATCCCAATGATGCCTGAACTCCATACCTATGCTGAGAAGTCATTCACCAACAGATGGCCTCTCCTGGAAGCCGTTGAAGATTTAACCGCTCGCCTCTACGCCGATTTTACTTATGATCCGGGCTTCACGACAGTCGCTACGCCCCTCAGAGATGTCCTCAAGCACCGTCGCGGCGTTTGCCAAGATTTTGCGCATCTCGGTATTGGGTGCCTTCGCGCTTTGGGACTCGCTGCCCGTTACGTCAGCGGTTATATTGAAACAGACCCGCCATCCGACCAAGAATCGTTAACCGGCACCGACGCTTCGCACGCATGGTTTTCTGTCTATCTGCCGCAACTTGGCTGGGTAGATTTTGACCCAACAAATAACCAAATGCCGAGGGATCGACATATTACTGTGGCGTGGGGGCGAGATTATGCGGACGTAACACCACTCAAGGGGGTTGTCTTTGGCAGCGGCACGCACGAATTAGCTGTGTCAGTAGATTGTGAACGGATAGCCGATTAGAATAAGGGGAATTGGACTGCGAGGTATAGGCAGCAACAGTAAATAAAGTGGCGGCATAGAAAAGACGAGGTCAGATGAAACCTCGCCTATCTGTGCGTATATGTTATTTTCTTTTTCTTATCAGCAGCGACCCCTCACGGGTCGCATACATAAGTTTCTCACCATCCGGCGAAAATGTTAACTCCGGAATGACACCTTCCTCGACCGGAAATGTTGACATAAGATCTTTGGCATCCACATCCCATAATTGTAGGTAGCGATCCCGTCCGCCACTTGCGAGAATTTCACCGTCGTTGGAAAACGCCAAGGCATTGATCGAATCGGTATGTGCTCTCAAATTAGAGATCAAACGTTGGCTGTCCAAATCCCACAAACGAACGAGGGTATCCGAACCACCACTCGCCAGGACCTCACCATCCGGGGAAAACGCCAAAGCCAAGACGAGACCATCATGCGTTGAGAAGGATGTCAAGATTGCCCCAGTTTCAACTTCCCACAATCGGACTCGCCCATCGGCACTGCCGCTTGCGAGGGTTGTGCCGTCTGGTGAAAAGGCTAAACTCCGCACGCGCCCTGGATTTTCGTTAGAGGTCGCGAGGAGACGCTCTGTTCGGGGGTCCCAACTCGGTAGTGGGACACCATCAGGTGACGAAGCCGCCAACGCCTGCACTAAATTGGAATCCCCAGCGAGCGTTAGCACCTCGCGCGCCGTGGCAGTATCCCAGAGTCGGAGCGTATTGTCTTCGCTGCCGCTGGCAAGTAGGGTGTTATTAGGGGCAAACGCCAATGCGCGGATGCGTTCCGTATAGCCTGAGAGCATCGCAAATTGCGCACGACTTTCTACATCATATATCCAGATACGTCCATCACCACCGGCAGCGAGTCGCGTGCCATCGGGTGAGAATGTGAGATCGGTCACCTGTTTTTTTTCCAGCCTTGACTTGAGTCCTGGCGGCAATTCAGATTGGATGCAGTTCTGGAACAGCTCTGTCTTTCCCATGATATTTCCTCCTAACTACCAACTTAATCCGATGTCCAATCTAAAACCACGCCTGTATAGACATTCGGTTCGTTGAGGAGACCATCGTAAGCCTGTTTAATACGTTCAGGTTTGAGTCGGTGGGAGATTAAAGGTTCAACGTGGAGTTCGCCACGCGCCATCCAGTCAAAAATCGTCTGCTGTTTACTCCATTGCGAAGGACGGTCGCCGATGTCGGGATACATCGGAACACACCACTCCAATGCGCCACGAATGGTAATCCATCGCAAATGTGTGTCAGAAAGAAGTTCTGTCAGATTGCCGTCAACCCTAACGCGTGGTGAACCAAGGATGATAATTTGTCCATGGTCAGCGGTCGCACGAAGGGCTTGCATGACAACCCCGCTATGCCCGACAGCGTCAACAGTAATATTGCCGAGATCGCCATCGGTAATCTCGCGAATCTCCGCCTGTGCCGCTTCAGCACTACCACCGACAGTGTGCGCAACACCGCAGCGCTGGGCAAGTTTGCGTCTCTCCTCTACGGGATCCACACCGATAACACGGCACCCGTGAATCCGAAACATCTGGGATGCCAAATTCCCGACGAGTCCCAATCCAAAAACGACGACCCACGGGTTCGTACCGACCTCAGCGACAACAATCGCAGTCATTGCGACCCCTGCCATCCGCGATGCGGCAACGACGCCCGGATCCATGGCTTGTTTGACGGGTGCGACCAACCGGTCCTGTGAATAGGAAATTGTCGAGGCGTGTCGTCCATAAGTAAAAACCCGATCCCCCGGTGCAGCACGCGTAACATTCGCACCAACTTCACGGACAATACCCACATTCGCATAGCCGGAACGCCACGGATATTCACACCAAGTTCCCTTTTGAAAAACTTTCGGTTCCCTACCGGTATAGTTGGCGAGTTCGGTCCCGCTGCTGATGAACGTATACTCTGTGTCTATCAGGAGTTCGTTGGCAGCGAGCAGCGGCGCGTCTACGTCGGCGGTTTGTAGCTCGACTTGGTTCTGACCGGTCACAACGACTTCTCTTATTCTCATGATGAACTTTTTTCTCCAAATTCTTTGAGTTCTTGTTGTTTTATTTTCTGAATCAGTGCTTGCATCCGCTTGTATCTCACGAGTCCGAGAAAGAAGGTAACGATCCCCAATAAAATGAAAATAACGCCAATCGCCTCAACAATGTGTGAATCGAATACCTTGAGATGCACGAAGGATAAACCTGCAACGAACAGGGTAAGTGCCGTACGGATATACGCGAGGAAAGTTCGCTCATTCGCAAGGATAGTCCGATCCGCAGCGAGATGATCTCGTAAGATAAGCTGGTCTTCCAGACCTGTGTAAGGTCTTGGTTCATCTGCCATTCGGGTTTTTCCTTCCCTGTCAAAAGAAGCAACTTAAAATAATAACACCAGCAAGCCATCCATAGAGCGTCCGCAGGCGCCGCAACCTTTTTGCCGTTTTCCGGTATACTGCTGTATAACACGCCGGATTTTGAAAATAAAATACCAATCGTTTCGACGATGATAAATCTATGGTGGGTGTCAAGACACTCACAATAAGGGTGAATACACCGAATAAGACGACATTAATAGTAGGCACAATACCAAGAATCACACCGAAGAGTGTCCATCGCCAGCCTGAGACACTTTGAAACGCGTCTGATCGTGCTATGTCGGTCAGTGACTCTGCGTGCGACACACGTTAACCCTCGTACCGTAGGTTTTTCCCGTTATCGGGATCGCTCAGCCATAGTCAAGTACCCCCGACTGAAGTCGGGGGCTTGTAGGGGTTATCCCCAACAAGCCAGTTGTAGCAACTGATTTCTCGTTTCATAGAGGATGGTATCCCATACCTCTCCACGAAGGGCGCAAGCCGCCCTATAGAGTATATTGAGAGCCGCGTTGTGGTCGCGGTCAAGTTTGAGTCCACAAGATCTGCAATGGAACATGCGTTCAGACAACTTCAGTTTCATAGGCGATTTCTGACAACACTCCGAATCTGATGGCGCAACTCCGAAAAAAGCCAACGTTCCTGTGTTTTCGTCGGATTCGCACGATATTTAAAGGTTCGTTTCATCGTCTATCACGTATCACGCCTTTAACCCCTTCACAGTGGGTAGGAAACCGACACGTAACCTTGCGATTACGCTGTGAATGTCTGCCAACGTGATACATTTATTAGACCACAGTTTCATAGAAATGTCAAGTGTTTTTTCAAAAAACGCTTGGGTCTAACACACGAGGGCGGATTTTCCTCACCTCACTAAAGTAGGGGGTTTCCAATCCGTAAACTTTGATGAAACTCAAAGATGCCATTGTATACGCCTTGAGCCTATCTATCTTCATCATAGGGTGTCAGCAGTTAGACAGTGGGATGAAAACGGGACCCGATACTGCTGTATCGATTTCTGTAGATGATGTCCATCCAGACGAAATATTCTATGCGAGTACTGTTTTTATTGGTGATCCAGGGAGTAGATTCGGAACCGACGAATATGTCTTAAATTCTGTCACTATCACAGGCGATACGTTGAATGTCAGTGTCTCCTACAGCGGTGGATGTGAAGATCACCAATTCACACTCGTGGTTTCGGAGGGTTTTCTTGAATCGTTCCCAGTTCAACTGCACGCTTCTATCGCACACAACGCCAATGGGGACACATGCGAAGCATATCCAACAGAGAACTATCGCTTTAATCTTACACCGATCAAAACGCTGTATCAGAACGCTTATCGACAGGAAGCAGGCACTATTGTTTTGCGACTCAAAGATGCGCCAGAGGGGAACCTTATCTACGAATTTGCAATGTAGCCATAATTATATTAAATACCGGTGTTGTAAGGAAACTGATTTCCTATACTTCCCCCTTCTGCTTGTTTAGCAATTTGTAGGAGAACACAAACAGATGTCCAATAAACTGAAACCCCGAAGTTATGCGATTACCGATGGACCCGACCGCGCCGCTGCACGCACGATGCTCATGTTCGGCGATGGCGGACTCTCACCAGAGGACCTTGACAAACCAATTATCGGGGTTGCCAATACATGGATCGAGATCGGACCTTGTAATTTTCACCTAAGACGGCTGGCTGCCAAGGTCAAAGAAGGCATTCGCGCCGCAGGCGGGACACCGCTTGAATTCAATACGGTCAGCATTTCTGATGGCATTACCATGGGCACCGAAGGCATGAAAACCTCGCTTATCAGTCGAGAAATCATCGCTGATTCGATCGAATTGGTTTCCATCGGTAACATGTTTGATGCTGTTATTGCGCTCTGCGGATGCGACAAAACTGTTCCCGGCACCGTCATGGCATTGGCACGGTTAGACATTCCCTCGCTCACCCTTTATGGGGGTTCAATCATGCCGGGTAAGTTTCAGGGACGGGATGTCACGATTCAAGATGTATTTGAAGCGGTCGGACAACATGCGGAAGGCACGATAACTGTTGAAGAACTCGATGATCTGATTAGTAAGGGGTGTCCTGGACCTGGTGCATGTGGTGGACAATTTACTGCAAATACGATGGCGACAGCCGTTGAAATGTTGGGCATCGCGCCAATGGGAAGCGGTAGTGTTCCTGCCGTCGTAGAGGATAAGGACGATGAGGCATACAAAGCCGGACAACTCATCATCGACATGCTTGCTGCTGACCGTCGTCCCAGTCAGATTATCACCCGTAAATCGCTTGAGAATGCGATTACCTCTGTCGCTGCAACCGCTGGTTCTACCAACGGCGTTCTACACCTTCTCGCTATCGCGCACGAAGCACAGGTCCCGATAACACTTGAAGACTTCCACGCCATTAGTCAAAGAACGCCTGTGTTAGCCGACCTGAAGCCGGGTGGACAGTTTGTCGCGAACGATCTCTATGAAGCGGGGGGTATTCCGTTCTTGGCGAAACGTATGGCGGAGGCGGGTTTGCTCCACACCGACGAACTCACGGTCACCGGAAGAACCATCGGTGAAGAGGCGAATGCAGCCACTGAAACCGAGGGGCAGGTGGTCGTCAGACCCGTAGATGCGCCGCTTAAACCGACAGGTGGTTTCGCTATCTTGCGGGGTAATCTCGCGCCCGATGGGTGTGTTCTCAAGTTAGCCGGACAGGATAAAACCCTTCATCGCGGTCCCGCGCGTATCTTTGAGCGTGAAGAGGACACCTTCGCGGCTATTAAAGGTGGGGAGATTAAACCTGGCGACGTTGTTGTTATCCGTTATGAGGGACCCACTGGTGGTCCGGGTATGCGTGAGATGTTGGGTGTAACGGCAGCAATCGTCGGCGCAGGTTTGAGTGAGGATGTCGCCCTCTTAACCGACGGTAGATTTTCTGGGGCGACACACGGTTTCATGATCTGCCACGTCGCACCTGAAGCCGCGAAAGGGGGGCCCCTCGCGATCCTCCAAGAGGGAGACGAAATCATTATTGATGCCAAGGAACGCAAGCTTGACGTTCAACTCTCTGATGCCGAGATTCAGACACGTTTTGAGCAGTGGACACCCCCTGAGCCCCGTTATACACGCGGGGTCATGGCGAAATATGCGAACTCGGTATCTTCTGCCTCCGAAGGTGCTGTGACCGGATAGAACCCAATTCACTATGTATCCATAGGGCAGGTCTTTGTACCTGTCCTTTTCACTTTCGCGGTTTACGTGTCCCATCCGAAATCGCTTCTACCACCGTATCGTAAACACACTGCAACGCCTGAAGATATGCCATCTCCGCCCGCTTTATCTCGTGCGTATTGCCTCTTGCACGCACTTTCTGGAGTGTCTCCAGTCGTAAGAGCATCTCTCGGTTCGCATGCGCTAAGCGTTGCCAATGTGTCTCTGTTATCACTGTTCGGTCTTCCATGTATAAATCCCCGCGAATGAGAAATCCCACTATCTATAAAAAGTTTGTATTTATTAAGTATAAATAAATAAAGTTTTTATGGCAACATTTTTTTTCAAAACGGTTGTAATTTCTCGGTTTTTCTGTTATACTATTTGAACCAGTTCGGGTGGCACTGTAAAGCGTTCCGCACGGTCTGTCCGCTACCCTCCCACCTTCACAGGGGATAAATGGACTGGCGATTGAGACTACCGAAATGGATATGTCGGAAGAACTTAAAAAGCGGGACGACCGCATTGAAAGATTAGAACGCGCCCTTTTGTTAGTGCTGAGTTTAAACGTGGGGAATCATCTCGACAAGTCTTCTAAGAACTGTTTTAGCCACGTTCAATCTTTTGCAGTAGAGCAAATGGAGACCCTTGTTGCCGAGTCTGGTAGCACAAAGAAAGTCATCGAAGATCTGCTTGCTGCCTGTGAGGAACGTTTTCGTATTGAATTGGATGTATTGGATCGCTAACCCATAAATTTTGCCAGAGTGATCGGCTTTGAAAACAATGGGTAGTGCGCTGGTTATTGGAATCTATCTTAACGCCTTGTGCTAATTAGATTTTTTATAGACCTGTTTTTATGCGAGGACGAGGTCTTTGAGTTTCATCAAAGGGCGTCCGAGACACTGATTCAAGAAAACACCGAGCAGACACGCCCCGAGCTTATTGCTCATGCGGGTCA
>JAJECD010000294.1 GCA_022822215.1 Candidatus Poribacteria bacterium
CCCACTATCGCGCCGGTGACTATAAAACAGCAATAGCCGATTACACCCGAACTTTAGAACTCAAACGATACCAAGCAGACGCATACGCGAGTCGCGGCGATGCGTATCGTGCATTGGATGACGCGGCGCGCGCTATCGCAGACTATACCGCCTCGTTGAAAAAAAGGTGGAGCGCACGTGTCATGCGGAGCCGCGCAGAAACCCATTTTGAACAGGGCGATACTCAAAATGCTCTCGCCGACTATGATACCGTGATTAAACGGCAGCCAAGCGCATTCACTTATTACTCCCGCGGTAATACCCATCTCCAACTTTCCACCCAAGGCGATAAAGGCCGTTTAAAACGCGCACTGGCAGATATGGACCAAGCCATCGCTTTGGAGCCACGCTTTGCGCGCGCTTACATGAGCCGCGGGCTGGCTCATGAATACTCAGGGGCACACACATCAGCAACTGCCGACTATACACACGCCTTAGCACTTCTCACCGAAACAATCCAAACGTGGAAAGGGGATCCGAACGCCCTCATACAGGCGCGCTATTGGCGTGCTTTAATCTACCAGAAACTTGGTGAAATCGCCAAGGTAGAGAAAGAAATTCAGGAAGCAAACAGACGCGTTTTCAGTTTTTTTGTTGAAAAATTTCAAAAAATGTGATATATTATATAGGGTCAAGTTTACCATAAATTTTCAATGGAGGCTATAAGGATTAATATGACCGGAGATGCATTGGGTTTAATTGAAACGAGAGGTTTGGTTGGAAGCATTGAAGCTGCCGATGCGATGGTGAAAGCAGCAAATGTCCAACTTGTCGGCTATGAACAGGTCGGCGGTGGTTACGTAACCGTTATGGTTCGCGGCGATGTCGGTGCAGTAAAAGCCGCAACGGATGCTGGTGCTGAGGCAGCTGCACGTGTTGGTGAGGTCGTCTCTGTTCACGTGATTCCACGTCCGCACGCTGACGTTGAAGCTACCTTACCCAAGGCGTAAGTTGTTTGTTCAGCCGATTAACCGCACGTCCTTCAGCGACGTACGGAATATCCCAACCAAAAAGGCGAGTAATAGATGCCAGATCAAGCCCTTGTTGAGTTGATCACCCGTCGGGTCGTCAACAGACTGACGACAGACCAAGCGTGTAGCGGTTGTGCTTTGCGAACCTGTGCTGCGGGGAATCGCGCGTGCGATGCCGTTGCACAGCAGCAGCAGATTCCAGTCGGGGTCTCCGCACGGCATGCCCATGTAACGCAGGAGCACCTTGAAATCCTCTACGGTGCCGGACATCGCCTCACCGTCTACGCGCCGCTGTATCAGCCCGGCGCATTCGCGGCAAATGAGACAGTGACTGTCGTCGGAAAACGGATGCGGGCTATTGAAGCCGTTCGCATTCTCGGTCCTGTACGGGACTACTCTCAAGTCGAAGTCGCACAAACGGAAGCCATTCGACTCGGATTAAACCCACCTATTCGAGACTCCGGCGACCTTGCTGGTGCCGACCCGATTACGCTCATAGGTCCCGCAGGCAGTATCTATTTGAAGGAAGGCGCGATTTGCGCGACACGACACATTCACATGACTCCTAAAGATGCTGAGGGTCTTGGTATCCGCGAGGACGAGCTTCTGAGCGTCCGCTTCCCGGGTGAACGGGCTTTAACATTTGAAAACGTTCGTCCGAAAATCTCTGAAGGATATGTGCTCCAAATGCACTTAGATACCGATGACTCTAATGCCGCCGGTCTGAAAGGTGGCGAACCTGTTGAAATCGTCCGCGACCCACATTAACACCCGTAGATTTTCTATCGTTTTGAACCGACATGAATCAAGAACTGATTGACCAAATCCGGAAAGTTGTGGAGAAGGTACTGCAAGAGCAGACAACGACTACGACACAAGCTGCACACGAAAAACAACTCCTCGCTATCTTTGGTGCTACACAACTTGAATTAGATGAGCCCCTGAGGCAACTTCGGATATGTGAGCAGAATGGGTGGAAAATTACAATAATTCTGTCCGAACTCGCAACTAAAGTCATAAACCTTGAATCGATTCATGCGGCGTTTGGTGAAGATAATATTTTGGTGGAAAATACCCTAAACGATATATCAACTTTTGTGGCACCATATCAGCAGATCGTGCTTCCTGTTTTGTCGCATCCAATGGCTGGGAAACTCGCGTTAAGATTGGTGGATACACCGTGTAGTTACCTCGTTTTTGAAGCACTCTCTAAAGGAAAGAAGGTTATAGCTGCCTCCGACATACTCAACCAAGGCGAAACTTCTACAAAAATCGGTGCTATCGAGGTCGAATATGTAAACCTTTTGTCCGAATTTGGCGTTGAATTGGTATCAATGATGCAAATTGCCGAATCCGTCATGGAGAAAACGGACAGTCCGTCTGCCACTTCGGAAAAGTCTCTGATTAGCGCATCGACTATTTCAAATTTGGATGCGAGTGTGCGTGAGTTGGTTTATGCAAGCGGCGCGATTATTACACCACTCGCCCGCGAACACGCAAAAAAAAGAGGCATTAAACTGATTCCTAAAGACTGACTGATTCCTAAAGACTGAAAGTGGAACGAATTAATCCTTGACAATTCTTAAAGGCAATTGTATCATTTTTGCAACACTTTAGCGAAGAAGAAGAAGATTTACGTGATTATATTCACGCGGCACCGCACGTAATGGGTATAAAAATCCATTAGCAATGGTAAGGAGATGAAGATAGGAGGATTCTTTATGAAGGCCCGGATTTCCATTTTTAGCGCAGTATGCATGATAAGTTGTTTTCTATTTGTTGGGTTGCTAAGTCCCATCGCTGCGGACTATGATTACTATGCAGACCGACTCAGCCGTGAGCACCGCGTAGCAAATGAGGTCGATGAGTGGATAGAACGAGGAAGTGCGACGATTACCGCAAGTCCGCGCTTTGAAGATGGTGTAAGACTCACTGCATGGGCAAATTCCGCTCAGAACACTGATGATTATGAATTCGCCATCGCAAGTGCGGTATACCTCTTTGAAATTCCAGCGGGAACACAGTATATTGAAATTTTGGTGCGATACCGAGGAGAACCACACCGTTTAGAGATTGAAGATTATGAAGAGCCTATCGCTGGACGTGCTTGGATTCGTAACACCAAGCGAGAGGCAACACGGCGGGGTTACTATGATGAAAACGCCAGTGAGACCCGTTACGGCGACACTTTCGTCCTTCGAGCGAAAAACCGATCCGAACGTATCAAAATTCCGGCTGTGGGTCATGTTAAAGATGGATGGATGGAACTACATATCGTCGCTGAAGGGGGCGAACAGATTGACGTAGAGCATATTGAAGTATCTACCTATCGCAGGCAACCGAAAGTTAGAGTCATTCAACGATACACGCCGACGTATCGTTGGCGTCCATGGCACCGTTACACCTATCTCTACTTTTATGATGGTCCAGTCTATTACGCGACGGACTACGACTACTACCTCCGATGGAGTTACCCGATCTACGATCATCACTATCTCTCCATCCGTTCGTATTATGGCGGATACCTCGGACGCTACCGTGGCTATTATCCGAGCGCGTACTATCGCTATTACTCCCCATACTCGTACTATCGTGGTACACCGAACGTTTATCAACGACGGACTCGGTTGAATAAGTGGAGCACGCAGCACGAGGCGACGCGGCGGCAATATAGTCGGAGCCGATTGTCGGCGAACCGTCGACAAGCAGACCGTTCAGCCATCCGGCGAAGCGTTCGTACGACGCTCGAAAACCACCGGAAACAGACACCGGCAACAACAGAACGAGTTGCGCGTCGGACAATTATTGCGCAGAAACAGCGCGCCCTTGCCTCTGCCTCGACGCTTCGCCAAAGTAGTGTCCGACGGAGCGTTTACGCGCCAGAAAACACGGTCGGTAAACAGCGGCGTTATCCTGACGACACAACACGGCGCGCGAATCGCTATAGTAGGTCGGTAGAGACACGGCGGACAACACCGCTTTATAGACGTTCGACTGCTACATCGTCGAACCGCTCATACTCTACAAGCACGAGTAGCGGTTCTGCCGCGAAGTATCGGAGTACGACATCAAGTTCGAGTAGATCACGCGCAAGCACAAGTGTTAGCCGCTCAAGGACAACAAGTACGTCGCGTGAGAGAACAAGCGTCAGCCGATCGGCAAGTTCATCAAGATCACGTACAAGTGCCAGCCGTTCTACTGCCACAAAGACGCGGACGCGTCCGACGACATCCAGCTCCAGTGTATCACGGAGTAGCTCAAGTAGTAAGGATGATGATGATAAGCAGAGTAGTAGCAGTAGTCGGAGTCGTACAACAGAACGGACGAAACGTCGGCGGTAAAATATTTATACGAGTAAAATGGGCTTTGCGCAACCTCTTGGAAGCGTGAAGCCCAGACACCTACACATCGGATGCGATTTTTGCGAGTTTTTTTAATTATTTTACTACTATTTTTTAGCCTTCATGCCAGTTTTGCGCAAGAGGCTGAAAATAGTACAGACCTTGAGCAGAAACCCGTTGACACCGAGGAAGAGATCGAACTTGTTTCGCCAATCGGTGCAATGGTTCGTTCTGCTGTTTTTCCGGGATGGGGGCAATTTTATAGCCGCAGCTACTTCCGAGGTAGTTTGACTGTTCTGGGAGTAGGTGGTTCTGCTATTGGTGCTTTGCTGGCGCAGCGGTCTTTTAGTAATCGTTACAATGATTACGCGACATACGCCAGTGAAAATCCTCACGATGAAGCTGGCGTATTTGAAAGGTACGACTACGCAAACCAACGCTACAAACTCAGAACATTTTTTATGTATACCGGTATCGGTATCTGGGTTTATAGCCTCATCGACTCTTATGTGAGTTCAAACTTCTATAATGCTACCACTCTGGTCGAGTCCATCCAACAAGATGCAAAAGACATGGAAAAATTGGGGATTGAAATCGGTGCCACCCCTTCACATCTTTATTTTGGTATTATTAAAACTTTTTAAATTTAAAGGAGAACATTTAGTATGTTCAGGAGTTTGATAAAAATCGGAGGCATACTCATTTTACTCATAGGTTTTATGGGATGTGGGGATGCTGAAAAAGTCGGTCAGGTTCCACCTGAAGAACTCCTTCAAATTAATAAAGTCTTAGAGCGGTGGCGTGAAGGTTACGAGACCGAAGATGTTAACTCTTACATCGGTACCTTTTGGGAAGAAGGTTTCCTTTACGTTTCCGACATGGGGACAGACGGAGACAAGACAGACGATCTGGAATTTGACGACATTCGACAAGAACGTGACGCTGCAACGCGCGTCTTCGAGCAGTTTCAGGATATTGAGATAGAACTCTCTGCACCGCCAGAAATTTCTATGAATGAAGAGGGCAATCGGGCGGAAGTCCGGAACCATTACAGAATCCAAGGATTCGTTGCAGACGGTCAATCGCTTGAAGGTGGGTTCACCGGCTGGTTCGCTGAAGGTGACAATCTTTTCATCTTTGAAAAAAGAAATGACGAATGGCGCATAACCGAATGGCACGACGAAGCCTTCAACGA
>JAJECD010000067.1 GCA_022822215.1 Candidatus Poribacteria bacterium
TATGCTCATCACGTCTGGACTCAGCACCGCAGTTCACACCCATGATGCTAACGGCATCTAATAACGAGTCTCCACCCGAAAATTCGCCGCTCATAAGAATATCCAGTAAATCTGCTGGAGAATTTCCCCAATCTGTCCGATAAACGATGTTGCCGCTCCGCCGTTCTTTTGTCCATTTGTATGTCAAGTTCACCGCGATAGGAAGATGCGTCTGACGTGCGATGTCTATGGCGATTGCGGCTTCTTTCGCGGAAAACATTGTTTCAAGGCAGAGGAAATCTACACCCTCTTCTGCGAGTGTATGGATAACTAATTTATGTGCCTCTCTGGCATCTACGTTTGGAATCCCGAAAGTCGTATCACCACTGTCTGCTTCGATCGCGCCGGGAGAGGGTCCGACGGAACCGGCTATATAGGCATCTCTACCACTCCGCTCGATAGCAGCCTTTGCATGTTGAACAGCGAGGCGTATGAGACGTTGCGCATCGGATGGACTTTGTCCCGCCATTTGTAGATGCAGGGGTGATGCTACAAACGTATTCGTTCCTATAGCCTCAGCACCAGCGTTGATGTAATCTGAATGGATGTCAATAACGGCAGTGGGATGCAGTTCATTGGCGAGTGCGCTATTGGTAAGCTCTATGTTGCGTGTGAACAATTGCGAACCGAACCCGCCATCATACAAAATCGGTTTATCAGCATTTAAGCGTTCTTCAAAGTTATTTTTAACTATTAAATCTGAGCTGCTGCGTCCGTTGTCCTTGCAGTATTCCAATTGTTAATAAACCTCTCATAACCTGAATCAGATGCTTTACTAATTTTACAGAATCAACGCTGAATGCACGTAAATTCAACGTCAAGTGCGATCAAAAAACATTGGTTTGAACTGGCAGCCTTCTACAAATACGTCAAAGAAATCGGGGGTGGTCTCCAGTTCAATGTGTTCGATATTCTTGACGAGTGCTTCAATACCTGCGCGTTTTTTCTCGGAAAGGAGAACAGCCGTCGCACCGGCAACTGCGGCGTTACCGATTTTAACGACATTCGCCTCTGGAACAGGCGCAAGGAATCCGATGTCAACAGCGTCTCGCAGATCAACATAATTAGCAAAACCCCCTGCCAAAAAGAGCCTTGTGATGTCCTCAGGAGTACAGCCGAAATGCCGTAAAACAATGTACTGACCGCAATAGTTTGCAGCCTTTGCTTGTGCCAGATTGCTTGCATCGTCGCGCGAAAAAGTGATGCCGTGTTCTGGCAAAACCGACATGATGCGTTGCTTCCTATTCGCAAAAACGCCTTTTGGACTCATCAAATCATTCCGACGTAACTCAGCGAGGAGCGAAATTAGTCCTGAACCGCATAATCCCTGCGGGGTCTCACTATCAATTGTATCATAACTGAATTGATGCCCCTCCCATTTCAGAGATTCAATGGCACCCGGATAAGCAGCCATTCCGTATTCAATGCCTCCGCCTTCAAATGCAGGACCGGCAGGACACGACGCAGCAACCATCCGTTTCATGTTTCCGACGACTACCTCCGTGTTCGTCCCAACATCAACTAACATGATGATTTCATCTGTTGATGGGATATCAACGGAGACTAAATCGGCGGCGACATCTGCGCCAACATGGCTCGCAATCAAAGGTAGACTGACAACCATCGCCTTCGGATTCGCACGGATACCCAACCGGCGTGTTTTTTCAACAAGAGCAGTGGTTGAACGAATTCCGTCCCGATACTCGTGTTCAATCGTTGACTTATACGGTTTTTGACCGCCACTCTGGACATCCTGTTTAAAGAAAATATCCCGCATCGTTGTATTGCCAGCAACAACAATTTCATAAATTTCTTGCCGGACGAAATCATGACGATCACACATATCCATGATTTCACTGTTCAGTGCAGCAATGAGAGAACGGCGGAGCTCCCCATGAAATTCACCGTCGTAACTGATGCGGTTCATAATATCGCTGCCACCGAAACGCTGTGGATTTTCAAAGGAGCTGACAGAAACCACTTTTCCAGTCTCCAAATCCACGAGATTTGCCACCACTGTAGTTGTCCCGATGTCTATGGCTAATCCGTAAAGGTGTCCTCGGTAACGGTCAATCGGTTCATCATTGTAATAGACAACGCCGTCGCGATGGTTTACCCTTGGGTTTAATTCCAGTGTTTCGTTATCATTTGTGCCTGTATGCGTTAGGATCCTCGGTGTGCGCCGGAGTGGTGTAAACTCGATATCTGTATCAACATCAACAACGATGGCTTGGCAAGCGAGACGGTAGTTATCTCGTAGGAAGGCTTCCGCTTCGTTCGGTGGCTGGAGAGCGTCCATGCCGCGTTTGATTTCAACAATACACTCATGGCATTGTCCGGTTCGGAAACAGGAGGTAGGTACCTGGACAGCTAAATCGTCTGCGTAGTCAAAAACGGTTTTTCCGGGGGTGAGTTGATAGACTTTTCCTTCGCATGTAATTGTGCCAGTCCCATGTGATGCTGCCGCTTGATCGGGATCATCAATTTCCCAAGCACTGCGATAATCCAACTTATCATCTCCGACACAGAGCAGCCCCGTCCCTTCATCGATTTTCCGTTGGTTGCGACAGCCAAATTTTGCCGTGCAGTGATCAAAGCGATTTTTGTAAGGACATCGATAAGTTGCCTGTTCATCGGCGTGGGTGACCAATCCCTCAAAAATCTGCGTAATTTTATTGAGGCGTTTTTCGTATTCGGCTTTGTCTATTTTTTTTTCCACCGCTACCATTCCTCATCTTCTTCCAGAAGGAACTTTTTAGCTAAAGCGACACAAGCAAGGGCATCTTTACCGTATCCATCAGCCCCCATATCATCAGCGAATGTCTGTGTGACAGGGGCACCGCCCACCATAATCTTCACATCTTCCCGTAAATCTTCGTCAATGAAAGCGTCGATTGTTTTCCCCATGTTCGGCATTGTTGTCGTCAAGAGTGCGGACATACCCAAAATAGGTGCCTCATATTCCTCAACGGCTTCAATAAATTCATCTTCAGAGGTATCAACCCCCAAATCCTGGACGACGAAACCGGCACCGCGGAGCATCATGATGCACAGATTTTTGCCAATATCATGGAGATCTCCCTTAACAGTTCCCATAATCACAGTGCCAATCGGGTCAATACCTGAAGCAGAGAGAATGGGTTCAATATATGCCATTCCGGCTTTCATAGCGCGGGCACAGGCTAAGACTTCCGGGACAAAGATGAAGTTTTCTCGGAACTTGATACCGACGATACCCATTCCCGCAATAAGTCCATCATCCATAATCTCCAGTGCTTCCGTGCCACCTTCGAGTGCTGCCGCTGTTAGCTCATCGACGGTATGATGGTCGCCATCAATAAGTGCGGCGGCGATGTCTTGCATAGCCGGGGTCGCTTGTGCAAACATCTCAATGGTCAGTTCTATCTCATCGGGCTGCTCAAGATATTCTTCAATTTCTTCTCGGATAAATTCATTTGCGATGTCATTAATAGATGCCACGAGTTTTGAACGCCTCCTCAAACAACATAAGATACCACAAGCAGAGAAAAATGGCAACGAATTTTGTGAGTAACAAGGTAACTATTGGGTTTCACGATTCCTGAAACACCTCATAAATTTGATAGGCACGCCTTGAAAGCGCGCCTATTAGGGTAAGGTTTGCTAACGCGTCGCGTCAGTGCCACCTAATTCTTCTCCCGGTATTCCTGTAAAAGGGCGTTAATCTTATCAAGGAAGGCTTGCGAGTAGACTTCACCCACGAGTGCGTTATGGGTGTCTATGGCAATGGCATCCCATGCTTCGCGGGAACTATCCTCGAATTCGACGACCTCAATGCCGGCTTTCTTTTGCAGTGCCTCAAGTGCCCGTTCATTATCTTTCCGGATATTCTGAATTAGACTGTCCTGATACGCGTTCGCAGTTTCACGCACAACCTTCTGTTGATCGGGAGAAAGCTGATCAAATTTCTCTTTCGTTATGACAGTCGCACCAACCCCAACATTAACAGGGAGGTCACTCATATACTTAAACTTATCATACCATTGCAACGCTACAGTGACATATGGAGAGGCGACTATAGTGTTAAGCTGTCCTGCGTAGAGAGAAGGAAGTACCTGTGTAACTTCTCTGAGTACAGTTGCGATTTCAGCGTTTTCGTAAAATGTACGTGCGATTTTGTCGCTTGAGCGCGCCCACATCTTCACGCTTGATGCTTGAAGATCGGCAATGGTGCGGATGGGTTGATTACTAAAGATATAATAATAACCGATGTCCCCCATACCGAGCAGGACGTATCCGGCATCCATAAAGGCTTTTTCAAGATCTGCGCGGAGGTAATCGCGTACGTAGTCAAGTTCCTCGTAGGTTTTAAACATCCGAGGCAGTTGGAAAATCAGCACCTCTTCCTGAATTTCACCGAGTCCCGTGGCTGTCATCGCCCCAGCATGAATCAACCCAGCACGCATCTTACGGACGACATCAAGTTCGTCGCCCTGGACCCCGTTTGGATAGATACGGAGTCGGATTTCACCATCTGTTTTGGCGCGCATCTCCTTTCCCATCGCCTCAAAGTTGTTCATCCATGTAGAGCCTTTCGGCGCGAGCGTCGCAAACTTAATAGATTCAGCGGCGAGATCTGCTATGGGTAAACAGAGCATCCCGAAAATTAGTAGAAACACGCCCACCAACTGAGCGGTGCGTGCTTTATAGTCCGTTTTCTTTTGCTGCATTATTCAGTATCTCCTTCTTCCATTTCTTCTGAATCAAAAAGCATATCTATCTGATTGAGCCAACGTTTTGCGCGTGATTTTGCCAATGCGGTCGCCGCCTCCTCGCCAGGATAAACGTCTGAAGGGGCATCAAGGACTTCCTGTAAAGACTGTCTGTAGAGTTCCGCATCCAGTTTAGGATAAGCATAGTAACGTGCAAGATAGAATTTGCTCATCAGGAATTTGCCACCATTAATCTCGTCTACACGTTCAATGTGTTCCTTCGCCTTCTCCGGATCACCACCGATTGTTGGTGCCCGGTCGCCATAATAAACAGCATAGAACAGATGTGCGCTACCGAAGTAGAAAGTTTCATCTAATTCAAGGATACGTGCCATCATGCGTTCAACGCGCGCCAGGTCAATTACCTGCATCGGATCATCTTTCTGAAGGCTAATCCCGCGTGCCACAGCGTAAGCCCCCCAAAACAGGGGTTCAACCTGCTTTTTTTTCAGTTTTTGAAGTGCTTTTTTGAAGGTCTCCATATCAACACTTCTCGGTTCTTTGAACGCCTCATCAGATTTTGCGAGCACGTCGAATGCGTAGGCCTCAGTCCGCTTATAGCGCTCAATTGCCTGTGCGCGCATTTCTGCTGCAGTCTCGTAATCTCCAGCAATCTCAGCCGCCTCCATCCTATCCTCAAGGAACCCAGCGTAAGAAGAATGCGCGCGGGCGGTTTTAACGATGAGACCCGTATTCCCAAGTTTAGCGAGTCGGTCAAGGGTCCCGAGATTGCCTTCGAGCGTAGATTCCACAACCGTTAGGTTCCCTTCACTCTGAATCCGAGATAACTTGGCGAGACCACACCCACCAAGGAGTATCGGGAGGATGAGTAAAATGGATATACGAAAACAAAGCTTACTGTATATCATAGGTTAAATTTGCCTCCTATACATGTTGCGCGGCTTTATTGTGGCCGCAAGAAAATATAATACCATTTCTGAAAATTGATGTCGCATGAGTGGTTTGTTATGCATTGCGGCACAACAGGACACAAACTAAAAGTTTGTGCTACATAAGATAGCAGGTTTTGGGAAATCCGCAAACTACACCGTAAACGGTAGAAGCGCGATTGTCCCATCGATCCGTCCCTCTGAGGTTTCAATCTGAACACGACTTCCCGCGTCAGTGACCGCCATCCGTACGTAAGCCATAGCTATCGGTTTTTCGAGCGTGAGGGAGAAGGTGGAACTGGTAATCCAACCCACTTCTTTATCCTCATTGAAAACCCGCGCACCGTGGCAAAGTTCAAAGGATTCTGCTGATGCAGAGATACCGTCAATTTCAATACCACGTAATAGGCGATTGGGATGCCCTCGATATTTCATCCGGGCGACAATTTCTTGCCCAATATAGCACCCTTTTTCAAAATCGATAGCGTGTTCTAACTCCGCCTCAAGCGGGATGACAGCATCGGTGAGTTCGGTGCCATACCTTGGAATGCCTGCCTCAATCCGAAGCGATTCAAGGGCGTTCCAACCAACCGGTTGAACGTTAAACCGTTTACCTTCATGCATCAGTCTTTCCCAGAGCGGCACTAATGCCTCAGCTGCCGTGTAAAGTGTATAACCGATCTCGCCTGTGGTGTCTGTTCTCACACATACAGCATTATGGTTGAACAGAGCATCCGCTTCATGAAAACGATTGTGGCGTTCAGATAAGTCGGCGAGGTCATTCATACCCAACACAGATTGGACGAGGTCCGATGACTCGGGACCGTGGACAGCAATTGCCCCGGTTTCAGCAGTCAAATCAGAAATTTCTACATCGTCAGCGATGATGTATTTGTCTAATTCATTGAAAAAGGTTTCAGTAGTCTCAGCGGCGGTGTCAATGCCAATCATATCTTTGAGAACGTAGACATTAAAATCGACGATAATTTTGCCCCGATGCGTCAAGACCATGGCGTAAGTGCCTTCTCCAACTGATAGGCTTTCAACATCGTTGGAGATGATACGGTGTAGAAATTTTGCCCGATCTTCCCCGACTAATCGGTGTCTACCGCGATAGGATACATCTCCAATGCCGACGCTCTGTCTAACAGCATGGTGTTCGGAAATTGGGTCGGTAAATTGAGTAGCTACATTCCAATTGCCGTGCTTTTTGGCAAAGGTTGCCCCCAACTGTTCATGGATGTAATAGAGAGGTGTCGTTTTCATTATTTTAAATTATTAACTATGAGCTGCTGCGTCCGTTGTCCTTGCAGGCTTCCAATTGTTAAAAGACCTTTCATAACCTAAAGCAGGTATGCTAACTAATTTTACACCGGTGTTGACAACGGAAACACCGACCAGACATAATCGTTTAAAAAATGCGATCCAAACGCAAAATAATTTGCGGATCCCGTAGCGAGAACGATGCGCTAAGCGGTTCCGCGACTTCAAGAGCAATACTCCAAGGTGGGAGATCTTCTGACGGATCCGTAAAAATGGAACAACCCACGCCGATTGCGGTGTTGAATTGTGCTGAGAATTCGCCAAAGTCTGAAAATACGACATCGTCATACCACCACGTCCTGCCCGAATCTAAGAAGCAGCTCAGAGCCCATCCAAATACAGCATCGGCTTCTCGGAGCATTACCTCTTTGATAAACCGATACTCAAGGTTAAACAGTAACCGGTTATCTCCAGCAAATCTATTGAAACCGTAGCCGCGCAGGTTAGCACCCCCACCAAGGTGCAGAAGTCGTTGTGTGGGCAAGGGCGCGTCTGAAAAATCACCACCAACTCGGAAGTGCAGGTGATGCGGACCAAACAATCGAGTATACCGCATCAACTCAAATTGATAGAGATTGAACGCGTAGTCCCCTCTTACGATTTCGATGCCGAACTGTCCACGCCACCCACGTTGGGTGCGTTCATTTGCAGAGGCGTACGTATGGAAATGCCGTCTTGTAGTGGATTTGTGGTCTCGCGTATCAAAGGCGTAAATCAAGGCGACACCTTCTAACACACCGCGATCAATGCGGGCATTGCCCCGCTTGATCTGATTTCGATTTAAGTAACTCCAATTCGTTGATTTGGAGAGATTATCGTGTGTTTCCGTTGTCAATTCGAGTCGTAGGTAGTGCCATTCGGCAGTTGCGTAAGTTATCCAGCCTTGAATTCCCTGACGGCGGTAATAATCCTGAAGGTCGAAACCGTAGTAGGCGGCACTCAGATTGATATTGCCAGAACTCAGAGAAGCATTTGAGCTAATGCCTGTGAGCTTATACACACTTGCGCCGACTTTGAGAGATTGCCGATTAAAAAAAATCTTTTCAAGCCCTGCGTGGTAGTCCCACGTTTTACTGGAAATGCCACGGCTAATGGCCCCGAAAAGTTGCTCTTTACCTGCAAGTTGAGTTGTGAGTTGGGTTGCGAGTGTTCCACCCGCTCCGAGTACTAACCCATGAACACGATTGAATTGAAGGATCGGGAAGCCGGAAGTGCTTGCGAGAGGTTGCTCCTCAATTTCAACAATCATGATGTTTTTTCCGCCCTCGCGCTGGACCCGCCAATTCTGGATCGATTTGAAGTGCTCATTATTTGCGTTGAGTTGCCGTCGCATCTGGTTTATTTTCGACTGCCCGAGGGAACGATGATAAACATCAGGTGTCTGTAAAGTCGATTTTGCGTCGGCATCCGCGGTCTTTATATTCAGTGCCGCCAACAGTTCTACGCGAGAGATTCGGTTATTCCCGGTGAAACGTACTTCATGTAATGTGCCCTCATTGATGGTAAAGGTGAGCACATCATTAACGATTTCGTAGGTAACCGTGGCGAACTCATACCCCCGATTTAAATAAAAATCAGCGATTAGTTGTTGTTTTAGCCAAACGCTATCAACAGCAAGATAACCACTTTTTAAGTCAAACCACCTTGTGATGAATGCCATGGGAAAACTCCGGTTTCCCTTAATCTTAATTTCACGAGCAAATATCGTAGGTGCTTCCCTGATTTTAATAAGCAGATCTATAGCTGCTGGACGGTCAGCCGCTGCCCCGTCGGCAGCTACTTGTTTCGTCTCCAAACGTACATCTTGGAATCTATCTTGGTTCCGCAGTTCAGCAAGCAGCCATGAGAGCTGCGCGCTTGTAATAACATCTCCAGGACGAATAGGGATCTGTTCCTCAATGACCTCAGGCGGCATCACAGTGTTGCCCTCAATGTCAATTGATGCCACTCGGAATTGTGCTTCGGTTGCAAAGGTTTCAGCGGGAAACGGTGACCGTCTCTCAAAGCGGAGGACTCCCATCGCTGGGGCAACGTATTCGGAAAGTGGTGCTGTATATTCATGTGGCAAATGGGGCCACCACGGATGCTCATCATAGTAAGTTGGGAACCAATAACTGTACGCCCGCTGTGTAGTAGCTGTGAGGTGCTGGGTATCCTTTGTAATCAGCTGCGCCTTACGGTGAATGTTAAAAAGTGATATATCTTTTAGCTCGGACGAATTTTGTAAATCCATCTGAGCCGGTTTTTCCAGTGTTTCACGCGGGAATGCGATTTCAAGGGTCCAAGCAGTAGCGTTAATTTGTGTTGCCACCTCCGCATCTGAACTCCATGCGTGGTCTCCTTCAAAGGTAGTCTTCAGTGTTTGTTGATCCGAGGCAAGTTGGACATCCGGCGGCGCGAATTGGAAACTCGCCTCTCCGGGCTTACGAACCTGTTGGTCAAAGAGTGCACCAATTGGATTGATAACAAGGTGATGGTAAACATCGGTTCGGGGATTGGCATCAATTAGGATTTCAATGCACTCATCTTCCCAAATCGGCGAATCGCGCTGCGTCTGTGAGACACGAGGCAGTTGCGAATTGGGGATATGTGCGACCACACCGATATATAAATTTTGGTCATCCCACATCAAGAAAGTCTCAGTCAAATCGTTAGAGGCCTCAGTGCCTTCAGCATTCTGAAACACCGGGAGGACACTGGCGGCTTGCCAGACAAGTTCAGACAAATTTCCATCAATAACCGGGGGCTTCTCTGTTCGCGGTACAGGTTGCGCCGCATCCAGCAGCGACGCTGGTGCTGTATCTGTTTGGACATTCCGTTGGTCTCCAGCCGGCATACTTTGTAGCAGCGAGATTCCGTTAGTGGCTTTCAAACGAAATAGCGGTCCGCCATCATTAATAAGAGCGAGTGCGGTATCGCTTTCAATTTGTGCGGGTAGATTGATGACGACTTGTTGCTTTTCGCTTTCAAGCAGGGCATCAATAGCGTAATCTTTCGGGAGTTGCAAGAGTATGTTCCCGCCTTGCGCAGTTATATCCATCGGTGCTGCGACACGGTCAAGGATAGTCAACTCAACCGCCCCGTTCTTCGTCTCCAATTTGTTCTGACCGCGTGTCAACAAAATCTTGCCTTTGATGTTTCCACTTGTTAGGTTCACATCATAGTTACCTAAGGTTTCATTTAAGTGGACATTACCCATCTCCGTTTTAATCTCTATCTTCCCACGAATGCCGTGAAGTCGGACCTCTCCAGCCTTCGATTGAAGTTTAACGGAGACATCTGAAGGCGTTTTAATTGTACATTTCAACCCGAGTTGCCCTTGGAAGGTTGCGGGTAGATTCTCAATACTGGAAAATGGAACTGGGGCCGCCGGGGCACCATCGTCTCCGGGGAGTTGGACTTTCAACTGAAGGGTGCCGTTGTCTTTGGTGCCTATTATAGAGATGTTATCCAAGTAACTGCGGAGAGCGAGGTCGTGTCCGGTATGTGTGGCTTGCGTCTGTTTTTCAAGCGTAACGCTAATTATATCTGCCGCTGTGGCGACGCATTCGATGTCTCCCGCTATATCCACATTCAGGTTTATTTGATAAACATCTTCAAAACTAAAGGTATGCGACGATGTTATCCACAATGCCGCTTTCTGTGCTTCAGTGATTGGTTCTGCCGCAATTGGGTTAGGCGTACGACTCTCAACATCAGGATCCACTGCGTATGTAGGATGGACGAGTAGATTCAACACGAGCATGCGTGTGAGAAAAAGAAAGAGATTCGGAAGAACGGCGCGAGATAGGAGTGACATTCCGAGACAATTCCTCTACAATTTTAGCAG
This sequence comes from Candidatus Poribacteria bacterium, assembly GCA_022822215.1. Taxonomy (GTDB): domain Bacteria; phylum Poribacteria; class WGA-4E; order WGA-4E; family WGA-3G; genus WGA-3G. The sequence goes on from JAJECD010000067.1 coordinate 10,833, forward strand.
ACATCGCAGTGTAATATCGGCATGAAAAGCGTCCCTACAGATTTCCTTGACATATTTTAAATAATACTTTATACTTATTAGAAAAGTCAAGGAGTTTTTTCGTATCCTTCATAGTAATCGCAACGTTTCAATTAGCGTGGAGAAATACCATTATTTTCTTACCTAATGGCGAAGGCAATCCAGAAACGCTGCGCACAGGAGAAGAAAATGAGTGAATCTGTCAAAGGGGCAACGGAATACCGTTTCTCTTTTGGACCATGGAACATACACGAGGGAGCAGACCCTTTTGGGCCGCCTGTTCGGGAATCGTTCAGTTTTGATGAGAAAGTCGGATTTTACAGAGATCTCGGTTTTGTTGGCATTCAATTTCACGATGACGACATTGTTCCTGATATTGATGAGAAAACATACGCCGAATTGATAGCGCAGACGAAAAAGGTTAAGACGCAACTGGATGGTGAAGGACTAACAGCAGAAGTAGTGGCCCCACGACTGTGGGAATCTCCACAGACGATAGACGGTGCTTATACATCGAATTCCGCCAAAGAACGACAATACGCGCTTGAACGCTCAAAGCGATGTGTGGATATTGCTAATGAGATTGGGTGCAAAAACCTTGTGCTCTGGCTTGCGCGTGAAGGCACTTATATTCGAGAAACGAAATCCTCGGCGGATGCCGTTGGACAAATTCTTGATGCGATTAACGTTCTACTCGAATACGATTCAGAAATCCGGATTCTCATTGAGCCGAAACCTAATGAACCGATGGACATCGCCTACATACCAACGATTGGGCATGCGATCGGTTTAGCGTATGCCAGCAACGCACCGGCGCGTGTTGGTGGGTTAATTGAGAGTGCGCACGCTATTCTTGCAGGATTAGAACCGTCCGATGAAATGGGGTATGCCCTTCGCCATAAAAAACTCTGGAGCGTCCATCTTAACGACCAGAACGGTCTAAAATTCGACCAAGATAAAGCATTCGGTTCGGTCAATCTACGGCGTGCATTTAATCAGGTCCGGGTGCTTGAAGAGAACGGATACGGCAGAAATGGTGAATTCATAGGGCTGGATGTAAAAGTTATGCGAACACAACCGCGCGAAATCTCAACAAAACATTTATTGAGTAGCCGCCGAACTTTTCTAAATCTACTCGAAAAGGTCCGAACATTTGATAAAAAGGTCGAGCAGGAGTTTATTGAATCTCGAGACTATGAGGGTTTGGATTTCTATATTCTTGAACACCTGCTTGGTGCCTAAGGTTATCGGAAATGTGCGTGCGTTGTTCATGTAAAACCCATTATAATTCAATGAAGAATAAAGGCGGCAGAGGACAAAAACAGAAATGATAACGGATAAGAGCCCTCTACCTGAGGCGACCGGACCGTGTTATCAAGCAGTGTTGCTTGTCGGTCCACCCGGTGTTGGTAAGGGAACACAAGGGAAGATGCTGGCGCAAATTCCAGGTATTTTCCACATCTCCAGCGGAGACATGTTCCGCGAACTTGATCGCAATTCAAAATTCGGGCGAATTTTCCAAGAATACGCAGGCATCGGTAAGTTAGTTCCAGATGATATGACCATCAAAATCTGGCAAGACTACATGGCGGCGAAAATACGCGACGAGGTATACAACCCCAAAAGCGACCTGCTCATTCTTGATGGTATCCCACGCAACATCGCGCAAGCAAGCTTGATGGCACCTTTTGTGCAGGTTTTTAAAGTCATCTACATGGTTTGCGAAGATCGAGAAGTGATGTTTAAACGGATTCGCGGACGCTCGTTGAAAGAGCACCGCATTGACGATGCCGAAGAACTGGTAGTTCGGTATCGATGGGACGTTTATAAACGCGAAACGGAACCGTTGATTGACTACTACCCACAAGAACGGGTTCGGATTATGGATGCTAACACTATTGCTTCTGATGTACTTCACCAAATCTTATCGGCAATCGTCCCTGTTCAGAAGAAGTACTTTGAGCCACCTGTAATGTAAATGTAACGGTGCCAGAGAGATTCCGATCAAAGGCACTATACCCTTTGTACTCAATTATAACGCCGATAGAGACGGAGTTCAGGATGTGCAAGTGCCCGCATAGGAAATGGGGCACCTGTATCAGATATCTGAATGCCTAAAAATTGCGGTGTACGTTTAAAGGTCTTGGACAATACATAAGGGCTTTCTACCCCTAAAATCTGATCGTAAAATGTGAGTGTGCCTTCCACGGCGATCCCACTGAGAGGATACCAGTCCTGCTCTTGATAAGCCTTGGGCTGCTTTTGGTATTTTTGGAAGACCTCAAGGTCCGGCACGAGGATAAGGACCCACGCCGCTTCTTCATCCGTCACTTCTAAATCTACGTCAGGGAGAAGCCAGTCGAATAAGATTTCTGGTGCGCTGGCGATAAACTCTTCTTGCGGAACGTGTTCTGTTATCCATTCAGCAGCTGCAACGCGTGTCGGTTGTGTTGTCAAAACAGAGGCAAAAGCAGCCGTATAAACCGATGCATAAAGCACGACAATCCCTCCCACGATTACTGCAACCCATTTTCCAAATACACCGGACCTGCCTGCTCCGACAGGACTTTTAGAGCCTCTCATTTTTTGCCGATGTCCGAACTCGAAAAGTGCTTCAATAGCATTTGGCAAGTGCACAAGCGCGGCTGCAGCGAGGACAGTTAGGACTGGATAGAGTATCAGCAAATGACGCGCGAACTTGACTTTATGTACCCCGATAAAGAGTAGATACGGGATAACGAAGGCGAGTAAGGCGAACGCCACTGTCGGGTGCCCGCCGATTTCCCGTCTCAGCGAAAGAATACCGCGCAGGACACCCGAACCGGCAAGGAGCGCGAGCGGCAATCCCATACCCCATTTCAAGAGGGTCCACAGGTAAATAAACCGCTGTAGCCACCCCGCATCACCCGTTGAAATGAGACCGAAGTGTCCTTGATGATAGTGGATCGCCTCATACCAGAAATCAGTAAAGAAAAGATTCCACGTTGGTGAAACCAGATCCATTAACCAGTACGGACAGAGGAGTGTGAAGGTTAAAGCAGAAACACCGATGACGGTTGTGAGCCTTCTATAAAAGCCCGTGCTACCGATGAAGCATAACAGAGAAAAACCGCAGAAGACAGTTGTGAATTTGACTGCAAACCCGAATCCGGCGATAATACCGAGCCATACCGCAGTCTGGGAAGGCAGCGCATCCGAGGAAGAACGCGAACGTGTTACAAGGTAGAGAAACAGCGTCACACAAAAGGTTGCTGGAATGTCAACGAGTGCGAAACGCGACTCGTTGGTGGCGTGTAACATTGCAACAGCGAGCAATCCGGCTGCTATTTGTCCAATCCGCCTGTTGTAACACCGCAGCCCGATGCGGTAGGTAAGCCAGAGCGTTGCCGTTGATAATAAGACATTAACACACCGTGCCAACAAAATCACGCGGGCTTCTGTGAGATACAAACCGCCGAACGACAACAGTTTACCTGTTAGCGCAATGAGGTAAAACCAGGCTGTTCCGGGCCAGTTGTAGGTTTGTGGGATGGCTGTGAGATGAACGAGGTTCAGCACATCTTGTGCAATTATGACCTCACGCGGATCTGGGGAGTCAGGCAAGCCGACGTTTATACCGATGAAACGGAGCGCGAAACCGATGGCAAGAATTGAAGGTATAATAAGGTGGGCAGCAAATCTTAAACTGTTTGTTAGCCCGAAGCGGTTCGTCACTGGCATAAGCGATTTCATCTTTTACGCAATCACACCATGGGGATATCGGGAATACCCAGTTTCTCAAAAATTACGCGCCAACGTTCCTCGTGATTTTCGCCTGCATTAACGGGAACAAATCCCAAGTTGAGATAATTTTTGATGGCAGGCAGTCGAAAATCGTCGGTATCCAGCATCACATAAGCCGCACGCCGCGTTTTAAAATAGTGCAGAAGGAACACGGTAAGCCACTTTCCGAGCTTATATCCCCTGTGTTCCGGAAGCACTGCGAGCATGTCAATGTAGCCAATCGTTTTGCAGCGGCGTTTTCTATTCCATGCGCATACCGTGCCTATGGGAAGATCTTCATAGATAGCAAAGAGGAACCCGTTCGGATCGAAAGCGGGTTGGCTGATAACATTGGTATACGTATCTTGGGCAGTTCTGCCTTGGTCCACAAAGGCAATATCCATTATTCGTGCCCAATGCACTTCGTCACCTTTCTGATAGGTTCGGATGTGATAGCCATCAGGACACTGGAGTTTCGGTAGATGCTCCAAATCCTGCAGACCCATTTTGAGTTGGTCTTCCATTTCGCACCTAAGCTGAGACTTTCGCCCAGAGTTCGTCAGGGAGTACTTTTCGGACGTTTTCGATTTGTGAAGTCATCGGCGGGAGCTTTAATTGTTCAAAGAGGTCTCGCCACCGTTCGGATTGCCCTTCTTCAACATAGACGGGTATGAACCCTAAATTGAGATAGGTTTTAACAGCGGGGATGCGAAAGTCATCGGTATCCAGCATGGCACTTCTGAAGCCATTATCCCGAAAATAGTGGAGGACGGCGAGTGAGACCCATTTTCCGAGTTTATGTCCGGTATGTTCAGCAACAATCCCGACCATGTGGACGTACCCGACCTCTTTTTCATCCGCAGATTGCCGCCATGCGCAAGCGGTCCCAACGGGAATACCACGATATGTGGCGAAGTAGAATCCATCCGGAAGAAACACATCTCTCCCTGTAATCTGGTCCCGCGTATCTTGTGCGGTGCGTTCCCTACCGCCAAAGGAATCGCTGATAATACGTGCCCAATGGATCTCATCACCTTCAAGGTAAGTGCGCATACCGTAGTCTGCTGGCATTTCCAATTTCGGCAAATTTTCTAAACTGGGACGGACCATTCTGAGCTGCCTCGGCATCTGCTGCTCCTTTTGTAGTGTTGTTCCTAAAGTAGGGAATAGATTTGCCGTAATTATATCACACCTCCTAAATTCCTGCAAAAACCTTTACAAGAATTTGTATAAATGCTATAGTGGTATTTAGTTTTCGGTTGTCAGTTATAGTGAATTCCATAATTAATTGAACACTTCTGTTCACATATTTTTGGGTTTTAGTATAAGAGGTTGATTTGTAACAAATCGCCTTCCTTTGTAGAAGGAACTGTGTAAAAAGGCAGCAAAAAGGTGAAAAGATCGTTTAAAAGAAAGCCCAATATTGTGCTCGTAGGTTTTATGGGAACTGGGAAAACCTCTGTCGGCAGACGGTTGGCTTCGCAACTTCGGATGCGTTATGTAGATACAGACGACATCATTGAACAGGATAGTGGACGACGCATCACGAACATCTTTGAGGAAGATGGTGAACCGGCTTTCCGAGATCTCGAAAGCGAAGCCGTGCGTAAAGCGTCCAAGTTGTACAAACACGTTATCTCTACAGGTGGTGGGGTTGTCTTGAGAGAGACCAATATGGAAGCCTTGAAACAGAGCGGAATTATCTTCTGCCTAACAGCGACACCGGAGGAGATATATCGGCGGGTGCGACATCAGACACATCGTCCGCTGCTGCAAACCCCCGATGCACTCGCCAAAATCCGGTCAATGCTGGATGAACGGCACTCATACTATGCGGAAGCCGATTATATGGTCCGAACAACGAGACGACCGTTTCGAGAAATCATTGGTTACATCAAGCATATCTATACAAAAAATACAAGGGGTCCAAAACGGTGAAAACCCTGCGCGTGGAACTCGGCGATAATAGTTATCCAATCATTGTCGGGACAGGTCTCCTCAATCGAGTTGGGGAGCTACTCACACCACATACCAAATCAAATAAAGCACTCATCGTTTCGGATGCCTTTGTCCAAGGACGCTACATGCCTATCGTTCAGCAAAGCCTTGAAGATGCTGGACTCGATGTCCGTACGATTGAGGTCCCGACTGGCGAAGAAAGCAAATCGTTGGCACAGTTTTCACGGGTCCAGGACAGCTTGGTTGACCACCAACTCGACCGGGGTTCAATAGTCGTTGCGCTCGGCGGCGGTGTCATCGGGGATTTAGCCGGTTTTGCGGCGGCGGTATACATGCGCGGTATCCCTTACGTTCAGATCCCAACGACGCTACAGGCACAGGTTGACGCGAGCGTTGGTGGCAAGACAGCGATTAATCATCCAAAAGGTAAAAACCTGATTGGGGCGTTTCATCAACCGAAATTGGTGCTTATTGATGTTCAGACACTTGAAACCTTGCCGCAACGGGACATCCGAGCAGGACTTATTGAAGTTATTAAGATGGGCGTTATCCGAGATGAACCGTTATTTGAGATGGTCGAAGAAAACCTCGACGCTATTTTGAATGTGGACAGCGCAATACTGAGTGAGATGATTGCCGCTGCATGCATCAATAAGGCTGAAATTGTTGCGAAAGATGAAAAAGAGAGTGGCTTGCGGATGGTACTCAACTACGGACATACCTTTGGGCATGCGCTTGAAGCAGTGACGCACTATAACCGATACCGACACGGTGAAGCGGTTTCTATCGGTATGAACTGCGCTGCGCAATTAGCTACGAATTTGCGGATGTTCTCTGAAACCGATTTTCAACGGCAACGGGCACTTTTAAAACGTGCGAGATTGCCGATTGCTTTTCCGCCGCACATCACCCCAGAGGCAATGTGCGAGGCTATGTATTTAGACAAAAAGACGTTAGGCGGTAAGCTCCGCCTCATTTTACCAACGCGTATTGGAGAAGTTGTTATAAGAGATGATATTGATAATATAAATGTTTTAGAGGCGATTTCACAATGTTTTTGAATGGCTGTCGGCTATCAGTTGTCGGCTGTCAGTAAACCGTTTGTGGCAGTAAAAACGTTGTCAACTGCCACACGATCTGCTGATCGCTGACCGCTACATACAAGGAAACATAACTTTATGATAAAAATAATCCAATGCTTAGCTGTCTGCTTGGTTTTGTGTCTAAGCGTTAGCACAGGATTTAGCCAAGTGCTTCCGCCACCGTCAAATGTGACGGCAATGGATACCCCCAACGATGATGGTAGTAGTATTACCATTAAATGGGACGCAGCACCGGAAGATAGCGGTATCAGCGGGTACCAAATCCTACGACGGCTTGCTGGCGGCGGTCTCGAAGAAGTTGGTGGAATCCTACCTGCTGGCACGACCACCTACGTTGATTCAACGATCGAAAAGGGCAATGCTTACGCCTACATCGTGCGTGCGGTTAGCGCAACGGAAGCGACGGTAGAATCCGAAGAGACTGCCCCGGTTAGTGGGTCAGGTGAATGGTTTCATACAGGCAAAATTCCGCTCCTTGTTGCTATGCTCCTTTTTTCCGCAGCGATCGTTTGGAATATCTATGATGCGCGGAGTGGAAAAGAGATATTTGTCAGGCGGATCCCTGGATTAGAAGCCGTTGATGAAGCGATCGGTAGAGCCACCGAAATGGGGCGTTCGATTCTTTATAGTTTAGGTTTGGGACGCGTAGAGGAAGTGCCTACTATTGCGAGTATGACGATTCTGGGTCAAGTTGCGCGACGCACTGCCGATTATGAAACGCCATTGCGTGTCCCTTGTCGCGACCCAATTGTTATGAACGTAGTACGCGAAGTTGTGCGAACGGCTTATCTTGATGAAGGGCGGCCGGATGTCTATAACGAAGAGAACGTCTTCTTCCTAACTGAAAGCCAATTCGCGTACGCTGCGGGTGTAGATGGTATAATGGTTCGTGAAAAGCCAGCGGCAGTATTTCTACAAGGTCAATTCTTCGCTGAATCCCTTATTCTCGCTGAGACAGGAAACTCAATTGGTGCCATTCAAATTGCCGGAACAGATTCCGAACACCAACTTCCATTCTTTATCGCTGCCTGCGATTATACCTTAATCGGTGAAGAGTTGTACGCGGCGAGTGCCTACCTGTCAAGAGAACCGATGCTCCTTGGGAGCCTCAGAGGGCAAGATTGGGGAAAACTTTTTATCTTTGGTATTATCGTACTGGGTGTAGTGCTTGAATTAGCGGGGGTCAACTGGATCACCACACTCTTACAGCGAGTGAGTTAGGAGGTTTTATGAAACGACAAGTCCCATTAATCCTCTGCTTTGCTTTTGGGATTGTGATGATCCTCACACAATTCAGTCCGCATTCATTTTCGCAAGGGATTTACGAGGAAGTTATTAGTTGGACATTGATTATTTCGCCTTTTGCATTGGTATTAGCAACAGCGACCCTGATTCAAACCCACGTCGCGCGCATTCAACGCCGCACAGATCATTGGCAATACAGTTTCGTCGTGTTTGTCGGACTCATCACGATGGTGGTAATAGGGGTTCCATTTGGTCCACAGCATCAAGCTTTTGAGTGGCTCTACACCAATATCCAGGTCCCGATGGACGCGACAATGTTTTCATTGCTTGCCTTCTTTATCGCTTCCGCGGCCTTCCGTGCTTTCCGTGCCCGAACGTTTGAAGCGAGTCTATTGTTGATTACTGCGCTGATTGTCATGATGGGAAATGTACCCGTGGGAGACCTCATCTGGAATACGGTACTCGGGTGGCTTCCATTGGAAGACGGTGCTTCAAAAGCACGCCAGTGGATTCTGAACAACCCGAATCTCTCCGCAAGACGTGGCATCATTCTCGGCGTGAGTTTAGGGGTGATTTCGCAATCTATCCGCATCATCTTGGGGATTGAGCGTTCGTACTTAGGAGGAGGGGATTAGATATGAATCGACGCATTGTTTTCATTTTGGTCGCGCTTGCGGTTATCATACCGATGTTGTTACCTGTCAGTTTACCTGTATCGGTATCTGAACCGACGCAGCAGCTTTACGATTATATCGACGCGCTTCCTGCCGGATCAACAATCATGCTTGCGTTTGACTACGGTCCAGCCTCATTGGCAGAACTCAATCCGATGGCAAGAGCAGTGCTGAGACAGTGCTTTGATAAAGATGTTCGCGTCATCGGCTTTACACTTGTCGCAGATGGCACAACACTGGCGAGTACAATTATGCGGGAAGTTGCTGAAGAGAAAGGCGCAATAGACGGTGAGGACTATGTTTTTCTCGGTTTCCGTCCGGGCGGCACACAAGTTATGCTGGGAATGGGAAGCAGCATCAGTAGTGTTTTTGAAACCGATTACAGCGGCAATACCACTACCGAAATTCCGATGATGGAAGAGATTACGAACTATGACGAAATCGCCCTTCTGATTGACCTCGCCTCCGGCAGTACAACAGAAATATGGATCATCTATACAAACGTACGATACGATTTACAGATTGCTGCAGGCGTTACAGGTGTCATCATCTCACAGATGTATCCATACTTACAAACAGGACAGTTAGTCGGTCTGATACCTGGCATCTTGGGTGCTGCGCAGTATGAGAGATTAATAGATGTACCGGCAAAAGGGATGCTGTGGATAAATATTGAATCGTTTGTTCATCTATTGATTGTAATGCTGGTCATCATTGGGAATATCATTTTTTTCACTCAACGACGGCGAGAGGAGTAAATTGATGGAACTTTTTGGCATTTGGGTTGCTGCGCTTCTGACACTTTGCATCTATAGTTTTCTTTATCAAGACAATCCATTCTACCGGTTTGCCGAACACCTCTTTGTCGGTATATCTGTCGGATATGGGATTGTCCTCTCTATCCATCAAGGTTTGGTTCCTTTTGCCCTGAAACCGCTTTGGGCAGCACTCACAGGAGAGTCGCTTAGTGGTTTAATCAAATTAATTCCGATCGGTGTCGGTTTGCTATTTTTTGCCCGATTATCACCGCAGCATGTATGGTTAATCCGTTATCCTATTGCGATTCTCATCGGATTTGGTGCTGGTATTGCGATCCCGAATGTGCTACGCGCGAATATTTTTGAGCAGACGCGTGGAACGATCGAACCGTTTGCAGCCATGCATGCTGGGACCCTTTCGGGTTTCGGCGTTTTCGAGGCAATCCTTATGGTTGCTGGAGTGGTTTGCACACTTACCTACTTCTTCTTTTCCGTAGAACACCGAGGCCCCGTTAAATGGCTTTCAAAGGTCGGTATCGCGTTCCTCATGATAGGATTCGGTTCAGCATTTGGGAACACTGTTATGGGACGTGTCGCGCTGCTGATTCAACGCGTGGATTTCCTATTAAGCGATTGGCTCAACCTAATTTCTTGACGACCTTGGTCCCTTGTCCTTTAGACAAAACCAGCCTTACTGAACCGCAAGGAAAATTAAAAAAATGAAAATTGGATATAGCACGTGGGGTATGCCCACAGTCCCCATAGACACCGCCGTCTCCCACATCGCGAAACTCGGATACGATGGACTTGAACTCACCATCATCCCGCGTTTTACGACTGAACTCAGCACACTTGACGCTCCAGAACGGAAGCGGATCGCCTCCCTGCTGAAAGAAAACAACTTGGCACTCCCCGCAATCGCGGCACACTCCAGTCTATTGGAAACAGATCCAGACAGACACGCGCAGAATATGTGGCGACTCAAAGGTGGTGTCGATTTAGCGGTCGAACTTGCACAAGGCGACGAACTGCCTGCGGTGAATACAACGCCAGGCGGAAAGCCAGAGGAATGGGATACACAAAAGGACTTTCTCGCGGAGCGGGTCGGAGAACTTGTCGATTACGGTGCCTCGCGCGGTGTCACTATCGCTATGGAACCACACGTCGGCGCAATCATCGACACACCTACGAAAGTGCTTGAACTGCTAAAAATCGTCAACTCGCCGTATCTGAAAGTTAACTTTGACATCAGTCATTTTGATATTATCGGCATGCCGACAGAAGAAACGGTAGCAGCGTTAGCCCCGGTATCGGCACACACGCACGTCAAAGATCAACGCGGCACTGCGCCGAATCATGAGTTCCTTATCCCCGGTGAAGGTCCGTTCGACTATGTCCATTACCTCAAAGAGATGCAAGCACACGGCTATGACGGGTTTATTACGGCTGAAGTGAGTTTTATGGTGCAAGGGCGCGAAAATTACGACCCTCTCGCTGCGGCGACGCTCTCTTACGAGACATTATCACGCGCTTTCACGGAAGCAGGAATTGAAAGGGGGTAGTTATGAAAAATCCGAATATCCTACTCCTTATGACAGACCAGCAGCGATGGGATGCGATGGGGTGTAGCGGCGAGAAGAGCGAAGACCGTGTGGGCTTCGCTGGGATACAAACCCCAAACTTAGACCGCATCGCAAGCGAAGGCGTTCGGTTTACGAATTGTGTCACGACATCACCCGTTTGTATTCCGACACGGCTCAGTCTGGCAACAGGTTTGTATCCACATAATACGGGTGTCTGGAATAACATGAATCATCAGATGCCCCCTGAAAGACCGACATGGATGCAAGCAGTACAGGAGGCGGGTTACCGGACGAGTCTGTTCGGGAAAACGCATCTCCATCCACACAGCGGCGACCTTCGGGAACGTGAAGGGTTAATGAACGCTTACGGGTTGGACGATGTGAACGAAATCGGTGGACCAAGGGCGAGTGCGAAGGTCCTGTCTCACATGACAGTGGAATGGGAAACGAAAGGTTTGTGGGAGGCCTATCGCGCTGATTATCGAGAACGATTCAGCACGAAGCCATACCTTGTCCGTCCATCTACCTTGGGACTCGAAAACTACGCCGATGTCTATGTGGGGCAACAAGCGAAACAATATCTGCAGAACTACAACCATGAACAGCCTTGGTGCTGCTGGGTGAGTTTCGGGGGACCGCATGAACCGTGGGATACACCAGAGCCTTATGCCAGTATGTATGACCCCGAAGATATGCCACCAGCAATACCACGTCAATCTGCCGGAGATCGTCCCAGCGGTCATTTGGATCGACTCATGGAGCGGGTGAACCCGACGTTTGAACCCGGAGAAATTGGGCGGTTGCGTGCGAATTACGCAGGCAATGTCACACTCATTGATGACCAGATTGGTGAGATTCTTGATGCAATTGAGGGGCGCGGTGAACTCGAAAACACAATTATCGTCCATACCTCTGACCACGGTGAAATGAACGGTGATCATGGACTCATCTATAAAAGCAATTTCCTCAACGGCGCAGTCAGGATACCGCTACTCGTGCGAACGCCTGACAGTTCAAATGCCGGAACTGTTTCTGAGAGTCCTGTTGAATGGATGGACATTGGGCCGACACTCGTTGAATTGGTAGGGGGTGAATTGCAACACCGTCAATTCGGGAAGTCGTTGTGTCCGGCGCTAACGGATCCCGAAGCGACCCACCGAGATTTTGCAATCTCTGAGATAGAAGGCGAGATTATGTTGTTAAATCAAGAATGGAAAGCCGCTATCAACTCGGATGGTGAAGTCTACTTGCTATTTGACGTACAGAACGACCCGGATGAAACGCGCAACCTCGCCGGTAAACCTGAGGTTGCGGATATTGAAACGGCGTTGCGCCTGCAAATT
>JAJECD010000093.1 GCA_022822215.1 Candidatus Poribacteria bacterium
AACTATTGACCTTGTTGGACTAAGTTTATCTGAAAAGCGAGGCTTCATTTCCGTATTGCAGCAGGAGCATTCCGTGCGAGATATTTGTGACATTCTTGATGTTAACCGCAGCAGTTTCTATTATCAACCCAAAGAAGATCCGTCCGAAGCCGTCTTGTGCGCTGAAATAGAGAAGCTTGCCAGACGGTATCCGAGATACGGATATAGGCGTATCAGACAGCTACTTCTGCGTCAGGGATACACCGTTGGGACCCGACGCGTTGCTCGGTTGATGAAAGAAATGAATCTCTTGGTCTCCGTCAAACGTGTGGGTCAAACCACAAAATCGCTTCAGGCGGATAAACCTTGGAGCAACCTGCTTGAAACCCTTGAAGTCTCTCGTCAGGATCAGGTCTGGGTAGGCGATATTACCTATGTGCGTCTCAACCGACGCTTCGTCTATGTCTGCCTCCTCATGGATGTTTTCACCCGAATGATCAGAGCGTGGCAACTCAGTCAACATTTGAACCAATCTTTGACGCTTAAGCCGCTTGAAGAAGCTTTATGCCACAGCGTTCCAGAGATTCATCATTCCGATCAAGGCGTGCAGTATCTTTCAAGTGCTTATATTTCCACCCTCACCCGTCATGGGATTGAGGTTTCATTAGCACACAGGAGCCGCCCTTGGGAGAACGGATATGCCGAAAGACTCATCCGCACGCTCAAGGAGGAAGAAGTCCATCTCAATGACTATCAAAGCATCACCGAGGCGAGAGATCGCATCGGACATTTTATCACACAGATCTATAATCAGAAACGCCCACATTCGGCGTTAGGGTATTTGACTCCTATGGAGTTTCAACGACAAACCTTCTCTTAACTTTGCAAAATTTTGGTCTAAATAAGCGTATGCACTACAATTATCTACATTACTTATCTACATTACTTGTGGGTTTACTCGCTGTATATGGTTGTGTTCCTGACGACTACGAATATGAAGAGGCACCGGTGCATTTTGTGAGTGTAACGCCACGTAGCGGTGAATCCATTGCGGCAAATACGACCCTCACACTTACTTTTGATGGTGTACCTACTAATTTAATGTCAAGTGCGGGTAAGGTTACAGTTCATGGAAGGACAGCCCAGATTGAGGGTCCCTTCACGCCAGGTCCTCTCGAAATTTTAGTTGCATGGACAGATCAAACTGTGAAACTTACCTATGTTATTGTGGAAGATGTGCCTGACGGAAAAATTGAAATACAACACCGACTTGTGGTAAAATAATAGGAAAGTCTTTACAAAACAAAGGAGTTAACAGATGCCCGACCCTGTTCATAATCTGTTTAATACACGCCGAACACTCGAAAGCGGAGGACAGGAGTGTACCTACTATTCACTTCCTGCCTTAGCAGAAGCCGGTATCGGTTCAATCGCAAAGTTGCCCGTCAGTCTCCGCATCCTATTGGAGTCGTTACTGCGAAATTATGACGGACACCAAATCACCGAAGCGGATGTCTCAAACTTAGCAAACTGGAACGCACAGTCCCCAAAAGCCGAGGAGATTCCGTTCAAACCCGCACGCGTCGTCGCACAGGATTTCACCGGTGTCCCGCTGGTCGTCGATATTGCCGCAATGCGTTCCGCTGTCGCAGCACTCGGCGGCGATGCACGCATGATAGAGCCACTCGTCCCCGTCGATTTGGTCATCGACCACTCCATCCAAGTCGATGCTTACGGCTCAGCAGACGCATTTCAGTTCAACACCCAACGCGAATTTGAACGCAACAAGGAACGCTACGAATTCCTGAAATGGGGACAGCAGGCGTTTGAAAAGTTTAACATCATTCCGCCCTCCATCGGCATCGTGCATCAGGTGAACTTAGAATACCTCGCGAAAGTGGTTATGACAGAGGATCCCCTCGCCTATCCCGATACCGTTGTCGGCACGGATTCACACACGACGATGATTAACGGCTTAGGGATCGTCGGGTGGGGTGTCGGTGGTATTGAAGCAGAGGCTGCGATGTTAGGGCAACCCGTTTATATCCTGACCCCTGAAGTTCTCGGTGTCCACCTCACTGGCAAATTGCGAGAAGGTGTAACGGCGACAGACCTCGTGTTGACCGTGACACAACGTCTCAGAGCCGCCGCTGTCGTCGATAAATTCGTTGAGTTCTTCGGCGAAGGTGTAGAAGCACTCTCTCTACCCGATCGCGCAACGCTCTCCAACATGTGTCCTGAATACGGTGCGACTATCGGATTCTTCCCACCGGACGCAGAGACGATGCGCTATCTCCGTCTCACCGGACGCGATGAAGCACACGTCGATCTCGTGGAGTCCTATCTTAAAGCACAAAACATGTTCGGCATCCCACGTCCCGGTGAAGTCGAATACTCGGATGTCCTTGAAATCCATCTCGGCGATATAGAGCCGAGCATCGCTGGACCGAAACGTCCGCAAGATCGGATTGCGCTGTCGGATGTCAAAGAGACCTTCACTGAACTGCTCACACGTCCCGTCGCGGAAGACGGGTTCGGCGTAGCAGCAGCGGATACCGATAACGACGGCATAACGCACGGCTCGATTGTCATCTCGGCGATTACAAGCTGCACAAACACCAGCAACCCGTCCGTTATGATTGGCGCAGGACTCCTCGCCAAGAAAGCAGCCGAAAAAGGGCTCCGTGTCCGTGATTACGTCAAAACCAGCTTAGCCCCGGGTTCACGCGTCGTAACCGAATACCTACAGAATACTGGTTTATTGCCTTACCTCGAAGAACTCGGCTACAACGTCGTCGGCTACGGTTGCACGACCTGTATCGGTAACAGTGGTCCCCTCGACGATGCCGTTCAAGAAGCGATTGACGCGGGAAACCTCGTTGCTGCGAGTGTTTTGAGCGGGAACCGGAATTTTGAGGCGCGTGTGCACCCTGAAATAAAAGCCAACTTCCTCATGTCGCCACCGCTTGTTGTCGCCTATGGACTTGCAGGACGGATCGACATCGATTTTGCGACGGAACCCATCGGACATAACGATGCTGGTGAAGCCGTCTATCTCAAGGACATCTGGCCCACCCGACAAGAAATCGCTGAGATGATTGGCGCAGCGGTCGATCGGCAGACATTCCGGGAGATGTACGAAGCGATCGGTAATCAGGCACCCGAATGGGAAGAACTCGCTGGCGCGACGGGTGTGCTTTATCCGTGGAACGAGCGGAGTACTTACGTCCAACATCCACCGTTCTTTGAAGACTTTGCCCGCGAACCCGCACCGATCTCTGACATTAGAGATGCCCGCGTTCTCGGTATCTTCGGAGATTCCGTAACAACCGACCATATCTCCCCGGCAGGCGCGATTGCTGCAGCGAGTCCCACAGGCGCGTATCTACAAGAACACGGCGTTGAACCTCGTGATTTCAATACCTACGGCTCCAGACGTGGCAACGACCGCGTGATGAGTCGCGGCACATTCGCCAACCGTCGCGTTCGGAATCTGATGACTCCTGATGTTGAGGGTGGATATACTGTTCAGCATCCTGAAGGTACACAGACCACCATCTATGAAGCCGCACTCCACTATCAAGAGAACGGAGTTCCGACGGTCATCTTCGCCGGACAGGATTACGGTATGGGAAGCTCGCGCGATTGGGCAGCGAAGGGTCCTAAACTTCTCGGTGTCAAAGCCGTGGTCGTGGAGAGTTACGAACGGATCCATCGGAGCAACCTCATCGGCATGGGGGTTTTGCCCTTGCAGTTCAAAGAGGGCGAAAACGTCGAGACACTCAATCTCGACGGCAGTGAGATTATCAGTATCACAGGATTTGCGGACACCCTTGAACCCGGACAGACAGCAACGATGAAAATCGTTCGGGCAAACGGTGAGACACAGACAACCGAATTGCTCATCAGAATTGATTCACCTGTGGAGGTAGAATACTATAAACACGGTGGGATTCTGGACTATGTTATTCGGAATTTCTTGTCTGCTTAGCAGATTTCTCAATTATGGTGCGGTCGTCCAACCGCACCATAGGTATTAATTTTAGACTGAACTTCATTGTACATTACCGACTGTCTTTTCACTCTTCATGCAATCTTTAGACACAAGCAATAAAGGAGAAAGAAAATGACTCAGAAGTTCTATCAAATTGCGACCTTAGTAATGAGTGCGGTTCTCTGTTTAGGTTTTGTTATCTCGGGGAACGCTAAAATTGATGAAGACACAATCTTAGGTATCTGGCTCTTCGATGAGGACATCAACAAAGGGGTCAAAGACGCTTCAGGGAACGGGCATGACGGACAAGTCGTCGGGAAACCTAAAGTTGTTGACGGTAAATTTGGAAAAGCACTCTCCTTCAGCGGCAGCGATAAAATCGAAATCCCACACGATGATGTATTTACAACCCCGACTTTTACACTCATGGCATGGATCAATGTCGAAGACATCGCCACAGGTTGGCGGATGATTGTTGGCAAAGACGCTTGGCCCAATCGCAACTACGCAATGTTCGTCCATCAGAACAACGGACGGCTGCACTGCGCTTTCGGTACGCCTGCCCTACAAGATCGTGGAAACTTCAATAGCGACGGACTCATCGTCGACGGTTCGTGGCATCATGTCGCTTTTACGTATGATAAGAAGGTCAGACGCGCCTATATTGATGGAGAACTCGATAAAGAGGTACCGTTGGATATTGATCCCGGTACGCCACAAATTCCAGTGATTATCGGTCGGCCGCCCTATAAAGGATTGATTGACGAAGTGTACATCGGTAACACAGCGATTGAACCAGAGGACGTGAAAACGGCTGCAGAAGAAGGGCTTGTAGAATCGCTGAGAATCGCACAGGACGTAGCATCACAGGGTAAATTGACTGTCCGATGGGGTGAGATTAAGATGAGTACCCTACATCCATAAAACCTAAAGACCATAAGCCGTAGTCCCTTTAACTATCACTCTACTTGTAGGGTTCTTGTTCTTTTTCGCGTTGTCAGAAGGATATTCGGTATTTGAGAATCTATCCGACGAAAACGCTACCATTCGGTTATAAAGTAATTCAGTCTGACATTACGGATATAACGATAATAAATGGAGAATTTTGACAATGGCAGAAACAGTTGAAACCTTAGCGAAACGATTAGATCGATTGGAACAGGTGTTAGAAACGGTGACACTGCAACTTTCTTACCTCGTTGATGAATTGGTGCCGAACGTGCCAGAACACTGCAAAACCAAAACGGCAATACCTACATCCACGACCAAGGCAGATAAAGCAGAAGGGGCAAGAATTATGAACGAGCTCCTTGAACGGATGGGAATTGCAGATGTGGAACCGATTCCAGTTGAGGAACTCCGTAAAAGTATGGCAAGCCGTATTCGCGCCGAGGATAATGAGTTTAGTCGTGCGATTATCGCAGAACGTGAGAAATAACTGTGTACTATTTCTACTTTGATGCTAGCGCGCTTGTCAAACGATATACCGAAGAAACAGGCAGCGATAAAGTTGATTACCTTTTTGGAAATATCCCTTTAAACCGGTTAAAGTGTTTGACTATTGGTGCAGCAGAAGTCTTTTGGATCTGCGTTCGTAAGAGGAACGACGGACGTATTACATCACACGAATTCACACATGCAGTTGCAAACTTGAATCGTGAGGTAACTTCGGACACATCCGATTTCCGTACGGATTCTATTCCGGATGCCCTTGTTTGGGCATCCCTCAATTTTGTGGAAACCTACTCCCTTAACAGCGTTGACGCAATAGTATTATGTTCTGCCTTAGAAACCGCGACAGAACTTCGCCGAAGAGACGACACATTAGTCCTCGTTGCATCCGATCAACGCTTACTGAGATCAGCAAGCAATGAAGGATTATTAATTTTTAATCCAGAGATTGACACGGAAGAAACATTAAAGACATGGCTTGATGTCCGATAAAAAGGAGGACTTTGGTGACATATCAGAATAGAACATTTTGGCAGTTGCCTTTGGTTACACTTGTGGTGTTGCTGTTCTGCGCTATAAGCATCTTGCCTGCCCAGACTGTTCCAGAGATTGCTGAAAAAGCCTTAGCTGCCACTGTCTATTTAGAGATGCAGGATAGCAATGGTTTGCCTCTTGGATTTGGCAGCGGTTTCTTCATTACACCTAACCTCATTGCTACTAATTATCATGTAATTGCAGGTGCAGCCAGCGGCACCGCAAAGTTGGTTGGCAAGGATACGACCTATAGAATTGAAGGCTTCACTGCAACCGACAAGTACAACGATCTCGTGCTCCTAAAGGTTTCCGCCTCGGGTATCAAACCCCTACCACTTGGCAACAGCGATGCTGTCAAAATTGGTGAAACGGTTTATGTTGCAGGTAACCCGAAAGGTTTGGAGGGAACTTTTTCGAATGGTATTATTAGCAGTCGCCGCGGTGGATATGCAAAAGGACGTCTCCAGATGACAGCACCGATTTCTCCAGGGAGCAGTGGCGGTCCCGTGCTAAATACCAAAGGCGAAGTTATCGGGGTCTCTTCTATGATTCTTGAAGATGGGCAGAATCTCAATTTCGCAATCCCTTCCCTCTATCTTAAGACCCTTCTCGCTCTATCTGGAACAGTGAAATCTTTTTCTCAAGGTAACCACTTTATATCCGCAGAGACATACTTCGTGCGGGGAAGTACAAAGGCGGTCCTTGGACAATACTTAGCTGCCGTTAGTGATTATGACAAAGCAATACAACTTAAGCCTGATCATGCCATGGAGTTCTACAATCGTGGACTTGCAAAGGATCATCTTGAGCAATACTTAGCTGCCGTTAGTGATTATGACAA
>JAJECD010000255.1 GCA_022822215.1 Candidatus Poribacteria bacterium
ACCTAAAAGGAGAACGGATAAGATTTCTATCCAATTTTCGCTCCATACATATTTTGTTTCCATTCCTTCCTTAAACTCATGCATCTGTTGTGAGATCTTGACTGCAATTACACTATCGATTAGCAGAGTAGGTCCAAGTACCCAGAACTTAGACCACTTGTTTTCTGAGTGTTCGTCAAAAAAGTAGAAGATAATTGCAAGCGTTAGAAAAATAAAAGGGAACGTGAGGACGAACCAATTTTTGGGTGATGATTCCCACGCCTTGGATAAAGCATGAGGAATAATAATATGTTGCTTTTCGAGGTTAGTTCCGATGCCTTCTGTGAAAGTTCTATCTCCTACTGAAGCATAAAAGATGAAGAGGTAGAAAACTAGCCCCACAAGAACGAAGGCGGTTAAACCTGCGAAGCCCTTATCAAGAGCGGAAAATCGTGAAACTGGAGCTTTGTCAACAGACGGCGGTTTTAATTCGACCTCTGTTGGTGCCTCTAGATCGGTTTCGATCTTAACGCGGGCGACCTGCTTTTCTTCTAATGCTGAAGTATTCTCATCAATTTCACTTTTCAACGCCTCAACACGCGGGTCTGGTGGAGCCGAATCAGGTGTTACGGGTGCTTCCAATTCTGTTGTTAATTCAGAAAGCTTCACCTCTTTCGCAGAGTGTTCTTCGGCCAAGGTCTTAATGTTGTCTTGCAAATCGAGTTTCCGTTCTTCAAGTCGTTCCTTATCCTCAACCAAGGCCTTTATGTCTGCTTGAATCTGTGAATGACTTCTTTCTATTTCTAATTCCTCATTACGGATAATTACATTGAGGTGTTCTTGCAATGCTTCTGTGACCCCTCTGCCTGCTGCTGCACAAGCAAATCCGTTGTCAGCGCTATGGTAAGGTCTACCGTTCAAGCTCGGGTTCACTCCATTTCCATGTCCATCATTCATTGAGCTTTCTCCTATTGAGGCGTTGGCATTTCGCTCTCAACTATATCTGCTCTCGTATCGATCTTTCTTCTGAAGCGCGTTAAAAAATGTGATGTCCATTTTCGCCACCAGACGGAGCTGCTAATTTGGTGAAGTTCTTGGAGCAGTTGGAACGCATCATCCGCCGGATACTTAAAAAACTCTCGATACTGGTTAATACGGTGAGATGTAAGTTTCCTATGGATTTCGCGTTCAAGTTTCTGTGGATCTTCACAAGGGTACTGGTGTGCTACTTCAAAGGGCATTGGGACCCCCGTTGTATAAAGTTCATCTGCTCGTTCTTCGGCAGCTTTTGCTGTATAGCCGATTTTTATTAAATCCGGCATTGCTTCATTTTTCAAGATATAGACACATCCCATATACTACCTCGCTATAAACTGTAGGGGCCATAAAGAATTGCCTTTAAGGTTTATCAGAATCGTTTGCCATTGTCTGCGGATAGTGGTCATAGGTAAGGGACAGTAAAGATCATTATAAAAACGTCCCTTATAAAGTCAATCAACTTGTGAGCTCTATGTGCTGTCCCTGTTAGCCTCCCCATCAACTGCGAAAATATAACACATTTAGCAAAAACAGTCAAGAAAACAGATGGGAAATAGGGGTGTTTAGTTTTCTGTTTTCTTGACCATTTTGGTGGGTAGACAGAGGCCTACCCTCTACACCGTAGGCGGGGACATCCCCCGGTTGCGTCCTAATAAATCGGGATTCTGATGAAACGGAAGGTTTCTCTCGGACTTGTACAGCCTACACAGGGGCACTTGTCCTCTGTTCCGAGACTTAAGAATCAAGTGGGTATATGGGTAGCACGATACAGGAAGCGTGGTTCATCTCGTGATAGACGATATTTTCCGTCATGCGCCACTGTCTATCATGCGGTTTGTCCGTGGTGCGATTGATGTCAAAGTTCGGAAAATTGCTGCGACAAATATCGACACGCATCCGATGGTTGACCGCTGGAAACCGTAACGTCCCGCATAACCATGACAGCCGATGTCTTTTCCAACCCTATATTTTCCCGCTTGCCTTTTTTGCTTTGACTTTGGTACACTTGTCTTTAATTGTTACAAAAGACCACTAAGTGGACTAAACCAATTTTGGAGGAGATACTGATGGGACTCACTGGCACCGAGCTGCAACAATTTAATGAGCAAGGGTATGTAGTAAAACCTGCTGTCTTTTCAGCGGAAGCGCTAAAACCGATTCAGCAGGCACTCAGCGAAATTGTCGATTCGGAAGCAAAACGGTTACAATCGGAGGGTGCGTTGGAGGACATTTATGCAAACGAGCCATTCGGCAATCGTCTGGGACATATCAGAAAATCCAACCTCGATGCTGCAATAGAGATTACCAGAGTTGTCATGGGACCGGGCGGTGGTGGCTTTAATGGTGCATCAATGTTCGGCATGCTCACCCATCCTCCCTTACTGTCCTGCGTCGAAAGTCTTATCGGTCCCACCATTATCGGTGCGTCGGCATACCGCATCCGTCCAAAGCTGCCGGAATGGGAACGTGGTGAGGTACCGTGGCATCAAGATTCCGGCTATTTCCTCCCCCACTGTGATCAACACCTGCTTGTTACCTGCTGGATTCCTCTGGTTGATGCGACTCAGCATAACGGTTGTCTTTATGTCATGCCGAAGGTGCATCGAGAAGGGGTGTTTCAACATTATACTGGGGGACATGGTGGATACCTTGAAGTACCGACAGATGAGTTTCCAAACACAGGGGCAATTCCGATGGAAATGAAGGCAGGGGATGTGCTGTTCATGACCAACCTAACACCGCACGCTTCGTTTGAAAATCACAGCGAGCTGGTGCGTTGGAGTGTAGACCTGCGCTATCAAAGTGCTGAAGCCCCAAACAACGCAGACGAAGATCCTGAATCCTATACACCGGAACGAGAACCTGTTACGATGGCATGTTACCCTCCAGAAGCCGACTTTGTCCTGCGTAATCCGGAAAACCCAGAGCAAGAGGTGAGGAGTCCCGAAGAATTCCGTAGAATACGAGAGCGGTTTCAAGGAGCGGGAGCATATAATCCCGGACGGGGGTGGGCGCGGCTTGCGGATAGAAATCCTGTTAAATGACGTGAAAAACTAAATTGGAGG
>JAJECD010000385.1 GCA_022822215.1 Candidatus Poribacteria bacterium
TATGAATGCCTTAATGGCATTCACCGGGTTATCGGTTAAGAGGGTTTTTGTAACCCATAGTGCTTTCTGGCATGCACAGCCTAACAGGCTATGCTACAAGAACTTGTCATAAGTGAAGCACATCCGATTCCTATTGCACAATACACAGCCTAACAGGCTATGCTACAAGAACAGTTTTAGCGTTATATTTAACTTCAATAAGGGATAATCCGTGTGCGGGGACTGATGTCCCTGCCGCGGCTCTATCTTTGGCTTCTAAAATACGCTGGAGCTGCACCTCAGCATCGTCTTTTCTCATACACTTTAGGAGGGTGCCGACGATGGCGCGGACCATCCCTCGCAGAAACGCATCGGCTTCAATTTCAAAATAGACAGACTCGCCTTTCCTCCAGCAGGATACCTCGTAAATTTCACAGATAGGGTTTATCCGATCGCTTCCGGTCTTTTGAAAGGAGGAAAAATCGCGTTTGCCAACCAGTACTTGACAGAGGACGTTTGCTCGCGGCGCGTCAATTGCGGTCGGAAAGAAGTAACTCGTCTGCCGCGAAAGTGCGGTTGGGTATTCCCGATTCAAAATTGTGTACCGGTATCGCCGACGGGTTGCACTGAAACGGGAATGAAACTCTGGAGGCACTTCTGTTGCGGAACAGACAACGATATCCCGTGGCAAAAGAGCATTAAGCCCTTTCTGAAATGCGACAACGGGTATCTGTGCGTCCGTCTGGAAGTTGGCGACCTGACCCCCCGCATGGACACCGGTATCGGTCCTCCCTGCTCCGATGATTTGTATCGGGGTTTTGGTTAACTTTGCCAGTGTGTCCTCAATTGTGCCTTGAATTGTTGGCAAGTTCGGTTGCGTCTGCCATCCGTGATAGTTGGTGCCGTCGTATTCAAGCACGAGTTTGATGTTTCGCATATGGGCTGTTGGCTGTTGGCTGTTAGCAATTCGTTGTTTGCTATCCGCTATCCGCTATGCATAGGTTACCATATTTTGTTATCACGCGTCAAAACAATTTTTTATGGAGATTCAGTCGAAAAAAATATCCGATTCACATTTGTGAGAACTACCCGTTGAAGGATGCCCGAACTTGTTCGGGACCGCGTGTCGTATTCCCAAGACGTTGGGCATCCAGATGTGCGTTGAATGTTCTCATCAAATATGCTATGATTTTAAAAAGTAGAAGCAACGAGGTCAAGACACCCCAAAGCATATTTTGAGGGAGAAGCGAATAAACAAGAGAGCATATAAGAGGTACCGAAAATCAAGACGATGGCAGACTAAACGCCGGGCAATTATGAAGCGTGCAAGCTACAAATGTCGGAAGTATGGGAGCCGCGCGACACAGGTACATCACGAAACTTATAGGCGCGTCGGCAGAGAACGCCTCAGCGACCTGACTGCAGTATGCGGGGGATGCCATAAACGGATTCATGGGAAGTAGCAATTTCCCTTAATATTGGAGGAGATTACTCTTATTAGGAACTATGTCAAATAATTCTCTCATAAATTTAGGCGATCTATCAAAACCTGCTACAGTTCTCATCGAAAAGATTTCGGAGGCAGTGGGCACCCTTTATGAGCCTCGACGAATCAGGAAGGTTGCCGGGCAGAAGCTGAAGCT
The DNA here is from genome assembly GCA_022822215.1 of Candidatus Poribacteria bacterium. Taxonomy (GTDB): domain Bacteria; phylum Poribacteria; class WGA-4E; order WGA-4E; family WGA-3G; genus WGA-3G. Next base: position 1,623 of record JAJECD010000385.1, read on the forward strand.
GCAAGAATGCAGGCACAATCCGATATTGAGATAACCGATTTGCACCGACGATCAGAACGGCGGCGGCTTGAAGAAGATGCAAGGCAGCAGAAGAACATGGAGGATATTACTGCTAAGGCGATCCCTCATATAAATGAAAATGCCAATCCCGATAATATGGATGACGATTGGATTGCCAACTTGTTTGATAAATGTCGTATGTAGGAGCGAGCTGTGCTCGCGATACCGTATTTAGAGGAACATAAAATGTCAAAAACACCCGTCCGAGGACACCGACAACTTCGCAAAAGCAGACATTCAATACCCGGTGACTACTATTACCTCACACTCGGCACTCTTAACAAAAAACCCCTTCTCACAACTCCTAAAATCGCAGACATCGGCTAGGAGAAGCGTTCAATCAGATATGGTATTACATCAACTCGACAAAGACTTCGTTTGCGAGGAAAAGCCCACGAGGTGTGAAGCGAAGGTGCGTGGCTGTGCGTTCCAGCAATCGCAAGTCTCTCCATTTTTTCAGGGTATCCCCAAAGGCATCCTCAATTCCTTCACCAAAACGGTTCTGATAGGTTTCAAGAGAGATACCCTCGCGCTTCCGAAGGGCAAGCATGAGGGTTTCTGCTTTTTCAGCATGTCCTGTTAGGTTTTCAGTATCGGCGATCGGTTTGTTGCGTTTGGAGAGTGTTTTGATGTAAGGTGCGATGCCTCGGATGTTGGTATAACGCACGCCGTTGACGTATCCACACGCGCCTGCGCCGAGTCCGATATAGGTTTGGTTGTTCCAATAAACGAGATTGTGTTTTGCGAAGTGGTTGGGTTTGGCGAAGTTACAGATTTCGTAATGCGTGTATCCGTGGGAGGTCAATGTATCAATTGTGTATTGAAACATATCGGCTTCGGTGTCCTCGGAAGGCAGGTTGAGTTTGCCGATTTGCCACTGCTCATAAAATGGGGTTTCTTCTTCCATCACGAGGTTATAGGCTGAGATATGTTCGGGTTCGAGTGAGATGACTTCGTTTAAAGTGTGATGCCACGCTTCTATTTCTTGGTCGGGGAGCGCGAAGATGAGGTCGATGTTGATGTTCTCAAAGCCGTGTTCACGTGTGAGCTGATAACTCTCCAGAAACTCCGAGACGGTATGAATTCTACCCAACCGCTGCAAGGTCTCATCCTGCATCGCTTGCAGACCGAAACTGAGTCGATTCACACCGTTTTCTCGCATCACATCAAGTTTCTCAGCGTCGACGGTGCCTGGATTACACTCAACAGTGATTTCAGCGTCTGGACGGACTGTGAAGTTCTGGTGTATATCCACAAAGAGGCGTGCCAAAGCGTTTGCAGAGAGAATAGAGGGTGTGCCGCCTCCGATGAAAACCGTTTGTAGCGCGTCGGCTTTTGGCGCGTAGAGTTCCATTTCTGTCCGGAGTGCTTGTAGATATGCTTTCGCCTGCTCCTTATGGAAGGTGTATGTATTGAAGGCGCAGTAATAGCACTTCGTGGCGCAAAATGGGATGTGGATGTAGATGGAAGATGCGGCTTTATTCTTCAAATTCCAATCCGACTCGGATCGCTTCCCCACTATCTGCGTAAGAAAAGGCTTCGTTAATATCGCCAAAGGGGAAGGTATCGGAGATGATTTTGTGGAACGGATACCTATCACGTGTACGACAAAGGAAGTCGAGTGCACGCGGGATAACCCACGGTTCGTAGACAATCACGCCACGAATCGCTTTACTACAGCGGACGATATTGCCCGGGTCAATCTCTGTCGGGAATCCGAGGTTAATATTGCCGATCCAGAGGTAACGTCCACCCCATCGTAGCATATCTATGCCTTCAGCAAGCACACGCGGGGATCCGACGAACTCTGCGACTAAGTCTGCCCCGATACCGTTCGTCAGGTCAAGCACAAACTCCACGCGTGATTTCATATCAATCTCATCAACGTTGAGTGTTTCGTCGGCACCAAACTCCCGTGCAAGTGCGAGACGTGTGGGTAGCCGATCAAGAACGATGATTCTCCCCGCTCCCATCTCTTTTGCGACAGCAGTGGCGTACAGCCCGAGTCCACCTGCACCTTGGATAACCACAGTATCGCCAAGCGTGATGCCAATCTGATTGAGACCGTAAATAACTTCCGACAAGGCACAGTTGATTGGGGATACAAGCGCATCTGAGAGTTCATCGGGGACTTTGAAAACCCAATGCCCGCGTTTCATGTAGTAGTATTCGCCATAAGCACCGTGGAAATGCGGGGGTTGTTCGCTGGAGACACCGAGCCAGTCTCTATAGCGGTCTGGACATCCGGGTTTTCCGTTGAG
>JAJECD010000361.1 GCA_022822215.1 Candidatus Poribacteria bacterium
CAGTCTCAGACAGTTTCCCCGCGAGTGCCTCTATTGCGATTTTTCGGCTTAAATCCGTTTTCGAGGCGATGAGTTCGGCAACGGCTTCCGCTTGCGCAAGGTCAAGTCTACCATTAAGGAACGCGCGTTTTGTGAATTCACCCGGTTCTGCGAGCCGGGCACCGTGCTTTACTACTAAGTCCAATACAGCCGTGAGCGGAACGATCCCACCGTGACAATTAAACTCGACGATGTCTTCTCCGGTATACGTTTTTGGCGCGTGCATGATTCCGAGTAAAACTTCATCAATTACGGCATCGGATGCGTTGGTATCCACAACGTGTCCGTATGTAAGCGTATACGTCGGGAGTTGTGAGGGAGATACAGCCCGCGGAGATCGGAATAAATCGGTAGCAATCGGCAGTGCAAGCGGCCCACTAACTCGGACGATGCCGATACCTGCTTCGCCGCGTGCTGTTGCGATGGCTGCGATGGTATCGTGGAACTTCATTTTTTTGGCGGTTGGCAGTTAGCGATTAGCAGTTAGTTAATAGTTAATAATTAAAAAAGCGTCGTGGTAAGGACAGGTCTCTCTAATGACTGAAGGTCTTAACCAGCAACCAATAACTAACAACTACAAGCGAACCGCTATCTGCTATCTGTCATCTGTGTTGTAATAACGACCCGACGCATGTCCCCCTCGCCTTGACTATACGTGGATATAATATCATCCTCTTTTAAGGCGACATGGATGATGCGGCGGTCACGCGGCGACATTGGTGCCAGGACAACCTCGCGGTTGGTATACTTCACCTGCTCCGCCATTTGGTGTGCCATTTCGACAAGCCGTTCCTCTCGGCGTTCCCGGTAGCCCTCGGTGTCAACAAAAACCCGCCTTTTTACCAGCGAGGCTTTATTAACAATGCAATTGAGGAGTCGTTCAATAGCATCAAGCGTCTGCCCGTGCTTCCCGATGAGGAGCGCAGGACTGTCGGTACGGACATTGAGATGCGTGCTGCCCTCAACAAAATCCGATTCGACTTCTGCCTCAATCCCCATCCGGTTGAGCAACTCTCTGAGAATTGTATCGGGTGCAGAAGAGACATCTTGCTTAATTGTTACTCGAACTTTGGCAGGTTTCGCGCCGAAATTTAAGATACCTTTTGTCGGTTCACTGATAATGTCAATTGTAACCTGCTCGCGAGTCGCCTTAAGTTCATTGAGTGCCTGTTCAATTGCTTCCTCCACTGTATCGCCTTCAGCTTCAATATAATGTTGCACAGGTTGAGTCCTCCTCGTATAAAACGTTTCCAGCAGTGAAGTCGTTGACGCGGCGCATGACTGTGGGCTAAGTCTATTTCCGTTTAGAAGCGTTCCCTTTTTTACTATCTGTAGACCCCGATGGGTCTTCGTCCGTCGCGCTTCGGTTTTGTAGATACTGTTGTGCTATAGTGAACACATTATTACACAACCAATACAAGACAAACCCTGATGCCCAGTTGTAAAAAATGAAGATAAAGATAATTGGCATGAATTGCATCAGTTTCATTTGCATATTGTCAGTTGTTGGTGTCATATTGCCGACGAATTTCTGTTGGAGCCACGTTGTTAATCCGTTGATGATAGGCAGCAGTCGAATGGCATCTATCTGTGTGACAATCAGCGGAATCGTAAAGGGCAATTCGATCAAAGTATCGGGAGCGGAAAGGTCCTCGATCCAGAGCAGGAAAGGTGCCCCGCGGAGTTCTACTGCGCCACCAAGGAGCGAAAAGAGTGCGAAGAAGAGCGGAATTTGTGGGAGCCACGGGATACAACCGCCAAGCGGATTGACACCATTTTCCTTGTAGAGTCGCATTGTAGCGCGGTTAAGCTTTTGCGGATCGTCCCTATATTTCTCCTTCAATTCCAAAAGTTCGGGTTGGAGTTTCTGCATCTTTTTCATCGATGCGTGCGCCTTACGCGTAAACGGATAAGTGATGATCTTCACCATGGCAGTCAACAGAATAATTGAGAGTCCATAGTTTCTGAAGATGGCGTGAAATCCTTGGAATAGCCAAAGCATACCCCAAACAAGTGGCGCAAAGAATCCAAAATCAATCACTTTGGAAAGATGGAGCGGTATCTCTGGGTCGTTGGGTGCCTCAATAGTTTTCAGGATTTTGTCGTTTTTCGGTCCCACGTAGAGCCGGAATTCGTGGCTCGCTTTCTGCTGAGATGCGAGATAAAAACCGGGAACAACGAGCCCAACTGTCTCTGTTGGCGCGACGACAGCCACATCGGCACCGGCACTCGCATTCGGAGTCTCTGTTAATTTATATGTTGCTGCGACTTCTGGATCAGGGATCATGATCGCGCTGAAGTACTGACTATCAAGCCCTGCCCAAAGCACAGTCGTTAAAGCCTGCTCGTCTTTAAGCGTGCGTACAGGATTCCCTTCACCGGTGTAAACCTTGGCACCCTCTTTCCCACGGCGCCCACGTTTCCCGCTTTTCTTTTCGTGGGGTAGGAGGTCGGCGTTGATACCCCGGCCCCATTGAAGTTCATATCCATTCGCAGGTTCATTTCCACCCATAAGTAAAGGTTCACCCGAGACGTTTTGGAAGGTAACCACCAGATCAACAAAATAGGTGCCGGGGATGAAAGTTAACTGCTTTGCAACCTGCAGTTTTTCTGCGATGATTGTTCGGAAAGTGAGTGTTTCTGCACCCTCGCCCGCTGCGAGGTCGATTTCAGACTTGTCTGCGCGCCACGAAGCATTCAACAAGTCAAGTTGGAGTTGATCATTTGCGAAGCGGAGCGCGAGGCAGCTTAGCGCATTCTCTGGAATCAGGTTCAGCGGTTCATTGACCTCAACCGTCCGGTCTGGAAACTGATTGAGTTCCCACACTTTGGCGATCGCGAGTTTTTCGTTGAACACGACACTATACCTATCGGTGTGAACGTTAACTTTTGCGTCATCCGGGCTTTCCTGTAAAGGGGTCCAGAGATCTGTATCGACGGACACTTCGGCACCGTCGGGTGTTGGCTGCGTTGCGTCATCGGGTTGCCTTTGGCGTGTATCAGATAATGGGGCTGTTTCGGTCGTTGCGGATTCGTCTGGCTCCGGGGCAAAGCGGTTGCCGAAAAAAAGACTCCATCCAATCATGACAGCAATCATTAGGACGAGTGCGAGAATGTAACGTACTCCCATTGAAATTAGGTGCTCCTCATCTATGCGTACTTCTGAGACCAACCGTTTCCGACGTAGCGTGTCTACGCCGCTATTTCAGCGGGTCGAAGCCACCCGGATGATATGGGTGACATTTTGAAAGTCGTTTAAGTGTTAGCCAGATCCCTTTGAGCGTCCCGTAACGTTCTAATGCCTGCTGCGCGTATTGTGAACACGTGGGATAGAAACGACATGAACGGGGGAACAGCGGTGAAATGAAACGGCGATAAAAACGGATCGGTTGGACGAGTACGGTCGCCATATATCTTTTGCGGCACGTTTGCTGGTTTCCACATGAATTTATAGCTTCCGAGTGCTGCTTACAGTCTGACACGCCTATGTTCCTCATCGGCTATTTCGGTTCCCGTTCCACGGCGGTGTGGTGACATTCGCGCGATTCAAGATAGAGGCTCTCCGGAATAAACGACAGAGCGCGTCTTCCGCTTCCTGACATTTAAGCCGCGTCGCTGTGGTTCTACCGACAACTACGATATCATAAGCTGCCTGTATGTGAGGACATAAGTGCCGAAACGACTCCCGAATTAATCTTTTAACCCGATTCCTTTGGACGCTGTTGCCGACTTTTTTGCTAACGGTTATCCCCAATCGAGAATGCTCGAAGCCTGTGGGGCGTACGTATACCACAAAATAGCGATTCCAATACTTACCGCCGTCTTGATAGGCACGTTGGAATTCCGAACGTTTTTTTAATTTTCTCGGATCTGGCATGATTCAGTTGAGATACAGATATTTTCTCCACGACGGATGGCATCCTCGAAAATGACGGTTGAGTTGTAAATACGTTAATATTGATGGTGTTTTGGGCTGGCGTGCGAGTGTGAGTTGGGTCTCGTAGAGCATCTTATTTCCTTTTTTATTATTACATTTCTTGCACGCCGTCACGACATTTTCCCAGTTCGTTTGTCCACCCCGCGAGATCGGTATCACATGGTCGAGGGTAAGTTGCGCTGTTGGGAACTCACCATGACAGTATTGACACATGTAATGATCCCGGACAAGGACATTCTTCCGTGAAAATTTGATGACACTACGTGGAACATGCACGTAGTTCACCAAACGAATTACATGTGGTACTTTTATTGCAGCACTCGGCGAATGAATCTTAATATCAGAGACTTCTTCCGTTTGTGCGGTGCCTTTGAAAACCATCTTCATCGCACGCTGGAAGTTGCAAACGTTGATTGCTTCATAACTTGCATTAAGTACTAAGACAGATATTTCCACTTGCAGCTCCTCTAACTTGAATGATTGGTTATAACCACATTAACTCTTTATGTATAATACCACATTTCCCTTGAAATTGCAACTAAAATCGCTACGTGGCTGTTGGCTGTTAGTGGCTGGTTCTAAGTTTTAAGTTATAAGTTTTTGGTTGTCAGAATCGCGGATTTATCGGGATAGTGGGAATTCTAAGAGTTCATTGGAGCGTATCTTTTGTCAGAAAAAGGTGGGTAGCAAGAATCAGCGAGATTGAACGAAGTTTAAGAATTTAAATCGGTAATATTTCAACGTCTGGATGCCCGAACTTGTTCGGGGGAGTAAGCACGGTCCCAAACAAGTTTGGGCATCCTTTAAGCGTAGGAATATTAAACTTTCGGTGTCGTTAAATCACCGCTGAGGATTGTGGGACACCAGAATTTCTCAATATACGCAATGATGAGCTGCGTGCCTTCTTCATGGCTAACATAAGGCGGCTTGAACGGGTTATACATCGCGTCCGTGAGATCGCGTGCAAGGACGGCGTTGAAACCCCAGCGAACCATCTGTTTAATCGCGAAAGAGCGTGCGAGGACGCACATATTGGTGTGTACTCCCATGAAGATGATGTTCTTGATGCCCTTGTGATGGAGAAGATTGTAGACCTCTTGTCCATTATCGCTGATAGCATCTGTGTCAGCGATCTCAATGACGGGATGTTGCCGGTGCCACGCTTTGTAGGTATCGGTTTCGCCGGTGTCTGAACCGCCATCGGAGGCATCGACAGGTAAGGGCGGATCGGGCAGTTCCCGTTCAGGTGGCGGTTCAGCGTGTGGGAGTCCTAAGACCGATTGGCGCGCAGGGTGCGTCTCGTAGAAATCCATCGTGTCGGAAGGTGCGTGGATAATCTGAACGCCGCTTTGCCTTGCCCGTCCAAGCACGATGTCCATCCGAGGTGCCATTACATTCACGCGCTCTGTCGCACCCCAGGACCAGTGTTCGTTCCACATATCAACGACAACAATAGCCGTTTCAGCGGGGTGCCAGTGGACCTCTTCTTCAATGATACGCCACCCGTTCCTGCCAGCGGTTCGCGTTTCCTGGCGACGCGTTGAAAGCGACAACGTCTCAGTGGCTGAAAAGGTCTGGCTTAAGATGTTAAGTAGCATCGATTTCTGCTGCTCCTTTGCGAAAAACGTAAGCGTCTTTATGACGGCCGTAGTAGTTTTTTCGGATGCCACAGATGCGGAACCCGAATTGTCGGTAGAGGAATTGTGCCGGTAAGTTGCTGACCGAGACTTCTAAGAAGACCTCGCGTCCGTCGTGTACAGCTATCATCTCTAAGGCTGAAGCAAGGAGATATTTGCCGATACCTTGCCCGCGATAGGCAGTCGGCACTGCAATATTTAAAATATGCGCTTCTTCATAGAGAACAGCGAACACGATGTAACCCATGATGGTGTCTTCACACCGCGCAACGTAAAAAAAATCATAAGATCTCGGTCGCTTTAGGGACAGTGTAAAATAGGTCGCGCTCCACGGGTCCTCAAAGCATGCGTTTTCTATGTCCAGGACCTGCTGCAGGTCAGAGACGCACATCGGTTCAAACGTGAGGTTTTGGAGCGGTTTTTGGGTTGCCATTTGTTCTAAAAGTGAGGAGAGTATAACACGATCTGAAAGTCCGTGTCAACGAAAAAGCAGCGTATGCGTTTCATAAGAGCATAGACATAGCACGCTCACCTTGTTGTTTTTTTTTCTTAAGTCTGTTATAATTACTCCTACTATGGCATCTGCTGAGAAAAAGGAGTATACTATGAAAGACTTTGCTTTTACAGGTGGGCGGCCGGATCCGTATACGTTTCCAACGGAAGGTTTAATTGAGGCGAGTGCAAAAGCACTCCGTAAGTTGGGAGGCGATCTGGTTAATTATCCCGGCGAATCCGGTTATCGCGGTTTAAGGGAACTGGCATCTATGCGGTTTGAACGGCGTGAAGGGATCCCACTCCCGATAGATAACATCTCAATCACTTCTGGCTCTATGCAAGCACTGGAATTGGTGCTCGGAACGCTCATCAATCCTGGGGATACCGTGCTAACAGAGGAATACACCTACAGCGGCACCTTGGGGATTATGCGGCATTTCAAAGCAAATATTGAGGGTGTCGAGATGGACTATATCGACGGCATGGATATGGACGACCTGGCATCGAAACTGCAGGCACTCAAGCGTAAAAATATCCGTCCCTCACTTATCTATACGACTTCAAACCATCAGAACCCGACAGGTGCGATCCTTTCGCTTGAACGGCGGAAACGGATGTTGGAATTAGCAGAGGAATACGACACACTCATTGTTGAAGACGACTGCTACGGCGATATAGATTTCACATCGACCCCGACACCGGCTTCGCTCTTTAAATTGGACACCTCGAACCGTGTGATTTTTATCGCTACTTTCTCAAAAATCTTAGGCGCAGGTGTCCGACAAGGGTATTTCGTGGCACAGGAACCGTACTACGGACAAATCCATCAGAATCGCTGGGACGGCGGGACGAGTGCACTGGCGAGTGCGATTGTTGCTGAATTCTTTACGGAGCATCTCGAAGCGCATCTTGTAAAGACAAATGCTGCTGTTGGCGCGAAATGTCGTGCTGTTGTAGAAACGCTTGATAAGCATGTCAGCGACATCTGCACATGGACCCGCCCGCGGGGCGGACTCTTCCTCTGGATAGATCTCCCAGAGACCACAGACCTTGACAAACTCCGCGAACTCGCTGCGGCGAAGGGTGTCGGTTTCAGCAACGGGAGTGCTTTTCACTACGCAAACGCGCCCGTGAAAGCGATCCGATTGGCGTACGCTTACTGCCACGTGGAAGATATCCCCGAAGGGATCACCTATCTGTGTGAAGCGATCCGTGAGGCACAAACCTCAACAGCAGAGGTCGCCGCGGGGGATTAGCGAAATTGGCGGTCAGCCATCAGTTATCAGTTATCAGTACGGAGATCGTTGTGGCAGCTGCTAACGTTGGTAAATGCCGCACGAGTGACTGACAACCGACAACTGACAACTGATAACTCACAAAAAGGAACGGAACTTTTGCGCAATATCATCCTTATCTCATTAGATACGCTGCGGGCATCGAGCATGAGTTGCTATGGGCATCACAATCTGACGACCCCACATCTCGATGCGTTTGCGGAACGATCAACACTGTTTGAGAAGTGTATCAGTCCGCATATCCCGACGCACCCCGCACATACAACAATATTCACCGGCAAGGATGTCTTGTCCCACCAAATCATCACACAAGGCGGGACATTGCACTTATCAGACGATATAAAGACGCTGCCGGAGTTGTTGAGCGAGGCGGGCTACTTTACCGTCGCTGCGGATAACTTGCGACGCTGGTTTCAGCGGGGTTTTCCAGAAACGCACTACCGAGGCTACCAATGGGATAACAGTTATCGGAACGCTCGCAAGGCGGAGGCGGTTAACGAAACGGCGATGGAATTGTTGGATCTCGCACAAGCGCAGGATAAACCTTGGTTCGCTTTCCTGCACTACTGGGATCCACACACACCATATTTGCCGCCCCTCCCGTTTGAGCGGATGTTCTATAGTGGGGACGAATGCGATCCGAACAATCGAAGCATGGATGCTGTCTATGCATGTGAACCGTTTACGGACTATTTCCGGCAGTGGATGTACACACCGGATCCGACAGACCCAGAAAACATCGCTAAAAAACGGCTCTGGCGAGATAGACGGTATGTCAATGCTCAGTATGACGCTTCAATCGCTTATATGGATGCTTGTCTGGCGCAACTTTTCCGGTATCTACAAGATTGTGGACAACTTGAGGAGACGCTGCTCATCATCACAGCAGATCACGGCGAGGAACTTGACGAACACGAACTCTGGTATGACCACCATGGGTTGTATGAGACCAACTGTCACGTTCCGTTAATTGTTCACTGTCCGGCACTTATTCCGGATGGGCAACGGCTCGGCGGTCTCGTGCGTCTCACTGATATTGCCCCAACAATCCTCGATTATGCGGGGTTGACGGCGATGCGGGAACGTGAAAACATGGAGGGCAGCAGTCTTCGGAGTCTAATGGAGCACGGCAGCGACACTGGAACAACAGAGGCTATCTACCTTACGGAATGCGGTTGGATGAAAAAACGCGGGTGGCAGACGCAAAAGTGGAAATTGATTATCGAAACAGGTGGAACACCTGATGTTTATAACACGCCGGATTTGGAACTCTATGATCTCGAAGAGGATCCGGATGAGGTCTACAACCTCGCTGAGGAAGCCGACGTGGTCGTCGCGAGGCTGAAAGGCGATATGGAGGCTTTCTTGGAACGCCGACTCGCTGAGACAGGGCTACCCGACCCGACGCTTGTCCAGGACATTACGATGCGGCGCATCGGTGATAAATCAAAAGCCGTGCCGCTTTGAAAGGGGAATCGTGAAACGTAGAAATAGGTTGCTCTTTATAATCAAGGTTTTCGACGGGTTGCCTCGCACCACGACCTGGGTGATGGTGCTAATAGCAGTGCTGGTTTGCAACGGTTGTACCGCTCTTAAGGAAGCGCAGCAACGCCGTGAGCAACGGATACTTGAAGAGCGGAATGCCAGTTCGTTGATGCTCAGACCTGCGAATCCAACGATCAAAATTAAAGAACCTGACGCGTTGTACGCCACGAGCGACCACTATACCCTCACTTTCGCCAAAGATTTGTACGAGCATCCCGAACTTGACTCCATTGAAGAGCGAGAGACGTTCGCTCGGAGCGCGCTCGGTTATATGGAGAGCCTCTACGACGCAATGAACCGACTCTTCGGTTTTCAACCGAAGCATAAAATCCACGTGACGTTGCACGATCTCTATCAAGGCACGAGGCTTGCCGCAACAACGACGACAAACTACCGTTACGGATTCCAGAATGGACGGTACCTGAAATTCGTCAACGGGATTAAGATGGATTTTCCGCTGGCGATGTATGAGAAACACGGGGTCAGAGCACACGAGTTGACGCACGCCTTCACAAATATCTATTTCTTGCCGGTCTGGTTCTCCGAAGGTATCGCCGTGTTAATTCAGACAGAGTATGCACAAGGTGGAACACATCCGAAATTTGATAGCCTTAAAGGGACTTATTTAAGGGTTGACCTTGATGGTGTGAACCAATTGGAAAACTGGGGTGGACACCTCGATGGCGGGCCCCTCACGCAGTGGCGCTATAGATATTCTTACACCCTCGTCTCTGAGTTGCGCGAACGGTACGGCAACGACTTTTATATCAAGGTCTTTGAGTTAATGGAAGCCGACGCGCTCCACCAGAGACTTGAGGGCAAGATGCGCACGAGTTTCCTCGTCTATTATCTCAGCAAAGCCGCAGGTGAGGATCTCGTGCCGTTCTTTCAGGAATTACAGTTCAAGGTCCGTAAACTGACGAAAGAAGATATTCTGAAGCAAATTGAAGAAATGAACAGCCAAATTCGGAGGCAACCGTGAGCTGGAAGTTAAACAGAAATTGGGTTTGTAAATATGTGCTTTTAGGGATGTTGTGTTTCTATTGGGGGTGTACCCTCGGACAGAAGTGGAGCGAGAACTACGCCCTCCTACCTGGCGCAAGCGCGACTGACCCCGCCTTCATTGATGCCAATCCCGAAACTATCGGTCAGTCCCAACGCAAGCAAGGGTCCGGCAGCGTAGGAACGGATCTTGACATCCCATCAGAGGCGATTATTTACCTTCCGGAAAGGAAGTCGATATACCGTATTGTGATTCGCTCTACCAACCTTGAGGAGTTTGAGGTGCACGCCTTTAATTCGCGTGGAGAGTGGGATAAAATTTACGACCGTCGAAGCAACAGAGATCTGATTATTGACATCCGTCTCAAAAAGGTCATTATGACCTCAGGTATTAAAGTGGTCGTGCGGCGGACGACTGACGATGCGGCGCGTAAGCGTGAAAACGTTCAACTCAGACGAGAAAATGTGCAAACCTCTGATGGCAATATCCGACGCGGGCGATACCGCTATTTTATTACCGGCCCGACGACGGCACTCGCCGACATCTCGGAGATTGAGTTGTACGGGTATGCTACGGCATCACCTTAAAATGGCTGTTGGCAATTAACCGCCGTAGGACTTTACGTGAAGACTGGCGAGGTTAGAATGCACGTCGCATGAATCAGAATCAACGGTATTCATGCCTTATGGCATGTAATCAACGGTATAAAGCCTATAGAGGCTTTACCGGGGTATGAATGCCGTGTGGCATTCCCCGGAGCGAGTACGCCGCAAAACCTCGTCTACCCTTTTTAAACTTATGCAGTCTAATCGGTTTCAACAGTTCTTAGACCGCTATCTTGGCATCCCGCTTCATCTGTTGCTGCGACCGCTTCTCAAACACCGCCCGATACCCGACACCCCAAAAAAGATTTTATTTATCCAACTCTCCGCGTTGGGTGATACAATTCTGGCGATCCCCGCCATTCGTGCTGTCCGACACGCCTTCCCTAACGCCGAATTCACGGTATTAGCCTCACCAACGAATCTGAACTATTTGACACACTGCCCGTACATCGATAAACGTATCCGTTTTCGTACGTTGGGACCCGCGTTGTTCGCGAAGCTGCGACAGGAAGGTTTCGATTGGGCAATCGATCTCGAGCATTGGCCCCGACTGAGCGCGCTCCTCGCCTATGTAAGTCGTGCGCCGATGCGGATCGGGTTTCGGACTCACAGACAGCATCGCCATTTCCTCTTTACAACATCGGTGCCACATATCGCCGGACGACATGAGGTTCGGAACTTCTTAGACCTTGCGACACGATTAGGGTGTCCAACGCTCGAATTCGGGCTTGAAGTCTGGGACAGCGAATCGGAACAGACATGGGTACATCAAACCTTGACGGAAGAGGGTATCTCACTGGAAAGACCACTTTTTGTGCTACATCCAGAAGCAGGAAGACGGGGTGAACCGCGGCGACGCTGGTCCCCAGAACGTTATGTCGCTTTGGCAAACGCACTCGTCGCGCGGTATGACGGACAGATTGTTTTAACGGGTGCACCGGGAGAAGTGGAAGTTTCTCAAGAAATTGCAAAGCGGACGAAACACCGGTCAGTCGTGCTTGCCGGTCAGACGGACGTTAATCAACTGGCAGCACTCTTTGCGGCGGCGACCCTTGTTATTAGCGGGAACTGTGGTCCGATGCACCTTGCAGCGGCGGCGGGGACCCGTGTCGTCGGGTTGCACGGTCCGACGAATTTCGCCCAGTGGGGACCGTGGAGCCACAAGGCGGGTGTCGTCTGTGCAGAGTTGCCGTGTAGCCCATGTCTGAATTTGGGATTTGAATACGGGTGTCAGGCGTTACCGGATGGAACTTCACCGTGTATGCATACGATCGAAGTCGGGCGGGTGCTTGAGGAATGTGAGCGGTTGTTGTAGGGGCTATCAGCGGTCAGTCGCTATTAGGTGAGCTGGGTTTGTTAGGGAATACCGGCGAGGTTAGAAACCTCGCCTACCTATGTTAATCGAAGAAAGGCGAGGTTAGAAACCTCGCCTACCTATTTTTTAGTACATCCCGCCATCCGGAGGCATCGGCGGTGCCGGTGCTTCTTTTTCCGGGAGTTCGGCAATGAGTGTCTCGGTGGTAATCATCAACGCTGCGATACTTGCTGCGTTCTGCAATGCCACTCGGACGACCTTCGTCGGGTCGGGGATACCGGCTTCAAACATATCGATGAAGCGTTCCTGATGCGCATCGTAGCCAACATTTCCGCCTTCCTCTTTCACCTTCGCGATAATGACGGAATCTTCCTGTCCGGCATTCTTCGCAATCTGGCGGAGTGGGTCTTCAAGTGCCCGTCTGATGATGGAGACTCCAACTTCCTCAGTGGCATCGTCGAGTTCGAGGGAATCGAGAGCGGCTTGTGCTCTGACGAGTGCAACACCACCACCAACGACCACGCCTTCTTCAACGGCGGCACGTGTGGCGTGCATGGCATCTTCAACACGCGCTTTCTTCTCTTTCATTTCGACTTCAGTTGCCGCACCAACGTTAATCACAGCGACACCACCGGCGAGTTTCGCGAGGCGTTCCTGCAATTTTTCGCGGTCATAGTCAGATGTTGTGTCTTCAATCTGCCTACGGATCTGATCGATACGTCCTTGGATCGCTTCAGTCGTGCCTTCGCCTTCGACGATGGTGGTGTTATCTTTGTCGATAACCACGCGTTTGGCACTACCGAGGTCGTTCAAGGTGATGTTTTCGAGGTTGATACCGAGGTCTTCAGAGATGACGCGCCCGTTTGTTAAGACGGCGATGTCTTCAAGCATAGCCTTACGGCGATCCCCGTAGCCAGGTGCCTTAACAGCGACACACCGGAGTGTCCCGCGAATCTTGTTGACAACGACGGTTGCGAGTGCTTCACCTTCGACATCTTCAGCAATAATCAACAGCGGTTTGCCCTGTTGTGCGGTGCGTTCGAGGACCGGCACAAGGTCTTTAAGGCTGCTGATTTTCTTTTCGTGGATGAGAATGGCGGCATCTTCTAAAACGGCTTCCATCCGATCAGCATCGGTAACAAAGTACGGTGAGAGATACCCACGGTCGAACTGCATACCTTCAACGACATCAAGCGTGGTTTCGAGGCTCTTCGCTTCTTCAACAGTAATAACGCCATCTTTGCCGACTTTCTCCATCGCGTCAGCGATGAGATCGCCAATAGCACCATCGTTATTTGCAGAGATCGCGGCGACCTGCGCGATTTCGGTCTTCTCGGAAACCTCTTTGCTCAAACCTTGGATGGTTCCAACGACAGCCTGGACGGCTTTTTCAATACCGCGCTTAAGTGCCATCGGGTTATGTCCGGCGGCGACGTTCTTCAGACCTTCCCGATAGATGGACTGGGCAAGAATGGTTGCAGTTGTGGTCCCGTCGCCAGCGACATCGCTGGTTTTAGATGCCACTTCCTTGACCATCTGCGCCCCCATATTTTCGTAAGCGTCTTCGAGTTCAACCTCTTTCGCGACGGTAACGCCATCTTTGGTGATCGTCGGTGCGCCGAATTTTTTATCAAGGACGACGTTCCGCCCTTTAGGGCCTAATGTAACTTTAACAGCGTCAGCGAGTTGATCGACACCGCTTTTAATAGCACTTCGTGCTTCTTCATCAAACGCCAGTTGTTTTGCTGCCATGTGTTTAACTCCTTTCCGTTAGTTAACTTTGGCTAAAATATCATCTTCGCGCAAGATGAGATATTCGTCATTTTCATAAGTAACTTCGGTTCCGCCGTACTTAGCGAAGAGCACAAGATCTCCGACCGCGACATCAACGGGTTGCCGTTCGCCACTGTCGAGAAGTCTGCCGTTTCCAACAGCCACGACTTCGCCTTCCTGCGGTTTTTCCTTAGCGGTATCGGGAATGATGATACCGCCACTGGTTGTCTGTTCATCGTTGTCTGAACGTTTGACGAGTATTCTATCGCCAAGGGGTACAAGTGCCATCTTAGGGGATTCCTCCTTGCATCTGGCATAAAAGATTAGGATCTAAGGCTTCAAAGCCTCTATATCGTTTTACATTAATAGTGAGACGCTCCAATGAAGTTTAAAGAAATAGTGCGGTAATTCCGCGTTGCAAACCTCATTTCACAAAAACATCTCTGTTGTCGTTGTTAGTGGTAGCAATTTTCGTGCCAATTGGTAAAAGTGCCATATCGGCAGAGATCGCTGGAGATGCGTGACAATTTGGCATGTTTTTTGGCGTGACAATTTGTCTTATAAAAACACATTAAGCCTAATATGTGTCATTTTGTCGCTATTGGGAGGGGTGGTGCAGGAAAACGACCTGCCCTGTCTGACCGGAGCGATATGCGGCGGCTAAAATCTCGCTTGCCCTTAATCCGTCAACACCTGTCGTGATCGGTGAGACGCCCTGCTGAACGCATTCTGCAAAATGCTCGAACTGGTATTGATAAAGGTCTTCATACGGAGAGGAGATCAACTGCGTTTCGCCATCAAAATGGGTACGGATCTTCCAACCGTCATCGTTGTAAACCCAGACGGTGCCCTCTGTTCCGTAAAGTTCAAGGACGATGTCACAATGTGGGACTGAGAAACTCAGGTCTGTGAACGCTTGCGCCCCGTTATCAAAGTGCAGGACGATGCCACCGGTCTCTTCGACGGCAGCGTTGTTGACAGCACTGTTATAAAATGCGCTGACGGTGTCCACCTCGCCGATGAGATAGCGGAGTAAATCGACACTGTGGGGTCCGAGGTCCATAAAGCACCCGCCCCCGCCTTCTTCAGGCTTAGCGCGCCATTCGTCTGGCATGAGTTGGTATTGCTTCAAAAACGGCATGCGTCCGTGGACAATTTGCCCTAACTGTCCGGCGTTCACCCACGCTCGGATCTGTTGAAAACAGGTGTGAAACCGAAAGAGGAAACAGACCTGTAAGTGGACACCGTTGGCATCACAGACGGCAATCATCTCTCGGCACTCTTGTGGTGTGAGTGCCATGGGTTTATCACACAGCACGTGCAAACCGCGTTCTGCGGCGGCGATGACCTGTTCATAGTGTAGATGAACCGGTGTCGAAACGTAAATTGCATCGAGTCCGTCATCTGCTAAGAGGGCATCGACGGTGGTATAGGCGTTGGTCGCCCCATACGCGTCTGCCAATTGTTTCGCGCGGTCGGTATTTCGGGAGAGCAAGGCGTGGAGTTCTGCGTTTTTTGCTTTATTGATGGCAGGCATCGCTCTGCGTTGTGCAACGCTTCCAGCACCGAGCACACCCCATTTCAGTGTCATTTATTTTAACCTCGTTTTTCTTTAGGTATCAGCATATCTATAGTGTATCACAGAGGTTGGGACGGTAGCAATGTTTTTTAGCAGTCCCTTAGGGCCATTTAGTTTTACATATTTACTTTATGCATGTGGATATTTCTCCACTGTAGGAGCGAGCTGTGCTCGCGATATTTCCTGAAAACGCTAACTTATGTAAACGCAAACCAAGATCGGAACCGAAAACTAAATGGTCCTGGCAGTCTCTGATTCACAGTTCGCGAACCGCGAATAGCAAACAGCCATTAGCCCAAAAGCAGATGTACACCCGTCGCAAATAAGAAAAACAAAACAATCCTCGAAAAGAGCCGCTCCGGGACCCGGTTGTTCAGGGCAATGCCGGTCAGCACGCCTAACGCAATAAACGGTAAAAGCGCGACGGCTTCGATGAGGATCTCCTGCGAGAAAAGATCGAGTTGATAATAGAACGGGATCTTGATGAAGTTGAGTAAGAAATAAGTAGCGGTCGTGGTCGCAACGAAGGCGGTATTCCCTAAACGCTGGGGGAGGAGATACATAACGACAACAAGTCCACCCATGTGCGCAAGCGTTGAGAACATACCAGCAAACAACCCGGCAAGCAGCCCCTGCCACGTTTTGAAGTCCCACGCCGCTTCGACGGATTGTTCGGTGTTCCCAAGCCACCGTTGCCAATAGGAGCGCAGGAATTCCAAGAGCGCGAAGAGACAGGCAATTCCCCCAATAACCTTCTTGAGATGATAATCGGAGATGTCCTTTAGAATCAGGCTTGCTAAGGCGATACCGAGGAGAGAGCCGAGGATCAAACGTGTGACGCTCTGGCGGTGCCAACGGTTCCAATAGTGGCGGAGTGAGAAGATATCAGTGGAGAAAAGCAGCAGGAGCATAAGTCCGATGACGTTCCGTGCGCTGCGGAAGTGTGTGAACATAGGCACGACAATCATGCCGATCCCGCCGCCGAACCCGGCTTTGCTGACCCCGGTGAGCCATGCACCGAAGCAGAGGACGATAATTTCGTAGATAAGGATGCCTCCTTTTTCGTGAGACAAGTATAGCGGAATTGGGGTAAATTGTCAAGGGGCAGATAGCTGTTGGCAATTAGCGATTAGCCATTAAAATATTTGACATCCCGCCTCAAATGTGATACAATTTATACAATGTTTTTATAATGCTAACCCCAATGGAGGCGCAAAAATGGTTCAAGTCGAAGTAAATGTCAACCCAAGCGAGACGTTTGATCGTGCACTCGCGCGGTTCAAGAAAATGTGCGGGAAAGCCGGTATCGTTACTGAGATTAAAAAGCGGAGTTTCTATGAGAAACCCAGCGAGAAACGTCGCAGAATCGAGATGAAACGGCAGCGGAAAGTTAAACCCCGCAAAATGATGGGCGGCCCTCGACCCAGTGGCTTTAGATCTTAGGACAGACAGGAGTGAGGTATGGCAGATCTGGCTACTGGCGAGATTTTAGAAAATTATAAAGGACTTTTGATTCAATACTGTCAGGAACGCGGGTTGAGCCAACCGACGTATACTGAAACGCAGCACGGTCCAGCGGACGCACCGAGCTGGCAGGTAACCGTAGCTTACGGGGATAGGACCTATGAGACCCCGGAACCGGTACCCGGATCGAAAAAATTCGCACACCAAATCGCTGCACAACAAACATTGGCGGAGATTGATTCGCGACGGGAAAATTTTTTGGCGGGTGATACCGCGGAGTCGCGCATGACTTTACCCGTCCCTCACACGGCTCCGCCCCTTACTCATACTGCTCTCGAAGTGCCAATATCGCTTGTCTCCAGTGCTTTAACGATTGCGAATGAACGGCTCACAACCTCGCAACCGACGCGATACCGGACGCTAACGGATGCCGAATTTTCGCAGAAACTTTCTAAGTTGACATTAGAGATCGTCCGAAATCTTTTGGAGACGGCGGAACAGCAGCAGATCACGTTCCAATAAGGAGCATTCGGTGGAGGAAAAGCAGCGGCCCTCACTCTTCAGTTTTGCACAAAATATTGGATTGGGGAACGCTATCATTTTCCTGCTCGCGGTCATCGGTTATCTTTTCACCGCGCCACCGGTTACTGTGAGTACGTTCCCACAACGTGTGTGACTGATAGTTGCCGATATAGCTGCTGCTATCCCCGCCGCCTTCTTTCTCACTTTCTTACTGGATGTAGGAGGTTCACTACTGATGTTATTTTGGAACCTGATGAAACGTCAAATAGAGAAGTACGATGCCCAAATAACCGCGGATGCGAAGGCGGAAGGACTTGAGCAAGGACGTACGGAAGCGTATCAAGAGATAACTGCTTGGAACAACCGGCGGCTTGATGCTGAAGCGAAAGGTATTCCCTTCAATGAGCCTCCCCCCTCGCAAAACGGAAATTAGTCGGGCACCTCACCCTCGCTATCTAAATCAAGGATGGCACGGATTCACAATTTTTTCCCGAAAAAGTAGACTGCCGACGCTAAAATGTCGGCATCTTTGTGTAGACACAACAACCCATCTAAAAGCAATAACGGGAACGTTAACCATCCGATAAGCAGAGAGATGGCTTTCGCGAGGAGTAGACTGCCGAAAGAGAAAAGCAATCCAACGTATTCCCGGAAAATCCAGTGTAAGGACGCAGTCGGGCCTGCACATGCCCCACTTTCGATCTCAGTGAAGGCGGCGCAGAGTTGGACGATCCCAGAGACTGTCCAGCGTTGGTAATCGTGCGGTGAGGCGTGGTAACCCTGTAGAAACGGGACGGCGACGCAGATATAGCCGCCGGGTTTCAGCACACGGTGTATCTCCTGAACAACGCGGTTCGGTGAGTGGACATGCTCAAGCACGGCTTCAGAGATCACAGCGTCGAAGGTATTATCTTTGAACGGGAGAGAATGCCCATCGCCGATGAGGTCTATTTCCGGGGTCGGTTCGATTTCGAGGTTAATGATATTCGGTGCACGGCGATGCCTACCGGCACCGAGGTCCAAGATTCTCGCATCACCATGAAGTTCCCGGAGGAGACGTTTCACACACCGGTTCCACCGTGGGGCGGGGTTGGGGCATCCGACAAGGAGAGAAAGCAGCCTGTTCTGCCTGAACGCGCGCTTCAGGCGCGAAATCAGGTCAAGTTTCGAGTCTGTCATAAATATGGTTACAAACAACCTTTCCGACAAATATGTGGGATATGTCACCGGTGCCCGTAAATCTACTTTGCACCTGGCGGCGACCGTGTGGCACAAATTCATAGGGCACAAATGTTTGCAGCAAGCATCGTCGCTGGCGTTTAACACCCTTTTGTGTCTTGTACCGTTATCCGCTGTCGCGCTGTTCCTGTTAAAAACCTTCGGGATCGTCGAAGACGACAACTCACCGCTAATCGTTGCACTGCGTGACAATTTCCTGCCCCGCTACGCTGCCGCGGAAATTGTATCAGAACTCTCAGGATTTGCCAACAGAAATCTTGGGGGACTCGGGGTCGGCGGGTTCCTCCTGTTCCTTGTGGTCTCAACGATGCTTTTCATGTCCGTAGAGCAGCACTTCAACGACATCTGGGGCGCGCGGCGCCGATTGCCGATTGTGCAAGCGTTCCAGAAATATGCGGTTTTCTATACATTGTTATCCGTCGGTCCGCTCTTGATTTGGTTGTTCTTTTCGACGGCGACGAACTGGGTTTTCGCACATGTGTTCCCGTGGGTATTGGTCTATTGCGTATTTTTTTTGATGTACATTGCGATGCCGAACACGTTTGTCAAGTGGAGTGCGGCACTGCTGGGGACCTTCGTTGCGGGGACGCTGTTCCAGATTGCACGATTGGCGTTCGGACGGTACTTGGAAGTGGTGTGGCAGAACTACAGCGATATTTACGGTGCGCTGGCGATGCTTGTCGTATTCGCTATCTGGACCTATGTGGCGTGGGTGGTCGTCTTGTTAGGTGCGGAGGTCTCGAATTCGGCGCAACATTTCTATCCGACGCGGCTCCCGCGGGAGCGGTTCGGGTCCGTGTCCGGCACCTACCTTACCGCTTCGGATGTGATTCTGTTGTTTCTGATTATAGCAGAACATTTCTCTAAGGGGCGCGGCGCGTGTCCACCGGAGCAAATCGCCTCGCTTTCGGGTATCTCTGAAGACGTTGTGGACCAGTGTCTCGAACGGTTTAAAGCGGCACAGTTGATCTACGAGGTGGACGGCGATACGCTCGGATTTCTGCCTGCACGCGGGTTAGCGGCGGTTACGTTGCAGCAAGTTGTGGACGCTGTGGAAGATAACACATTCGGACATCCCGCGCTGGATGTATCGTCTGAGGCGCGTGAGCGTGTGCTCGGCGATCTCCGGGAATCCCAGCGGGAACGTTTGGAGAAGGTTACGGTGGCTTCGTTGTTGTGAGACAGTGGTTATAAGTTATATAGTGGACCCCATAATTAACTTTACAGGCAAGTGTTGGCGAGGTTAGGAATGCACGTCGCATTTGAGCGAGTACGCTGCAAAACCTCGCCAGCGATATTTTATGCCTACTCCGGCGAAAACTCGCTCGCTTTCACATAATACAGGAACCCAATACACATCTCATCCGTCGTTTTCTCACCCCAACCGACCGGAACAGGTGGGTCGTGCGGGTTCGCCGGATTCGCCGCCGAGTTATCAAAATGCGCCACTAAATCAACACGCGTGCCAGCGGGTAAAAATAACGGCTCCTGATAGTGATAGATATCCTGCCAGTTGAAATCCCAATCTTGAATCCAGATAAGGTCGTACCGGACACCTTCCGGTGTCGTCGCAACGAGCCGCATATCGCGCCCAATGAGATGCATGTGGGGCATCGTCGCCAGTAGATAGACATCCCGCTTGAAGTCCTCGTGCGCCTGAACGGCATACCAATCCGCGCCCGGTGGCACCACGAACTTGCTGTTAGTCGCATCACCGATGCGTAGCTTCGTCGTGTTCTCGGTTTTAGAGAAATATAAGCCTAAGCGCGTGCGGTCGCGTTCGAGGTGTCCCGTGCGGTAGTAGTGGACTTGCATAACGATGTCCGCGCCTTTCGGTAAGAGATAACCGACACCTTCAGGCAAGACCATCGGCGAAATACCGGGTGCCCAACCACCGAGAGATCCAACACTATCGAATCCGGGACCGGTGCCTTCTGTAACATAGCCGGGTTTCGGATCCTGTGCATCCAGTTTACGGGCTTCGCCGTTCACGTCAAGATAGGGGATGACGTGGTGTACGGTCTTGCGGTTGCCGGGTTGGACATCAACGGCTTGAATGTACATATCCGTCTCGAAGTTTGTGGGTATGATGAACTGCCGATACTCATCTTCGCCTTCCGGTTCAATCTCGTATTCAACCGGCATTTCAGCGATCCAGTCGGGTTCACCGAGTGCCCAATCGTCGTGGAATTCGGGGGCAGGTGGCACAGCATCAAGGTCACCTGCGGGTGCACCGGATTCGACCCAGTGTGCGATCATCTCAATCTCGGTATCCGTGAGACGGCGTTCGTTCTTGAAGTTCCCGTAGCCGGGTGCTGGTTTCCACGGTGGCATGAGCCGTGCCTGTGTATACACCGAGATTTCCGTCGCCCACGCTTTCGCATCGCTGTAGTCGACGAGTGTGAATGGAGCGACCTCACCTTGACGGTGGCAGACTTGGCACTGTTTCTGGAGGATCGGCGCGATGTGTTCGCTATAGGTGACCTCGTCGGGGAGCGCGGTTTCTGGGAAGTGAATTGTACATCCGAATGAAGCCGTCTCTTGAACGGGGACAGGTGTTCCATTGCGCGTCGCGATGAGCGCATCTTGGAGATAGTGGTGCTTGACCCGCGTCTCGTAGCGGTTATCATCAATCGCACCGCGATATTGTAGCGTGCGCGCCGTATCAACAACGAACGTCTGCGGTGTCATTGTTGCACCGAAGGTGCGTGCGAGACTACCCGTCGTATCTTTCACAATGTAGAAGGTGTATTCCGACTTAGCCACGTGCGCCTTCACCTCGTCTACGGAATCGTTTTCGTTGGGATAGACGGCAATGAAGGTATACGTCGAGAATTCGGCGTGGAGGCGGTTCAGACGCGTCGTATAGCGTTGTGCGACGGGACATTCAGTGGCGAGGAACGTGATGACGACGGGCCCCTGTTTGGTGAGTATATCTAAGTTATAGGTCTTCCCGTTGAGTGTCGTGAAACTGAGGGCAGGCAATTTTGTGCCGACGGGGACAGTGTTCTCGTTTAGGGTCGTCTCTTCGATGACGCGGTGTTTGTTTGTGATGGTATATTCAGACGCTGCGTGCGTTGCGGACACGAGCGTGAGGGTCAGTAAAAGTATAAATAGATAGGGTTTCATAGATGTCCTCCTGTGGGTTGATTTTTTACGGGTTAAAGTATAGCAGGTTTTTTAGGGGAGGTCAAGAAAAAAAGGCGCGGCCCCAAAAGACCGCGCCTTCTTTGCTAATTGCGAATCGCTAATTGCGAATCGCTACTTCAAAATAACCATCTTACGCATCGGCGACACTGCGTCGGTCTGCAACTGGTAGAAATAGATACCACTCGCCACGCGTTCACCCAAGGCATTTTTACCATCCCAATACGCCGCACGACTCCGAGACGTGTAATAACCCGCCGTCTGATGACC
>JAJECD010000347.1 GCA_022822215.1 Candidatus Poribacteria bacterium
ATGCAAACACAGGGGCATTTACAGTTTGTGTGTAATCTCGTTGATTTCAATATGGACGTTCAGAATGCGTTAGACGCGCCTCGGTTTCGGGTAATGGATGATTCTCAGGTTATACTGGAGACAGGGATTCCGATGAATACACAGGCAGTGTTGGCGCAAAAGGGGCACCATATTGTTCCTGGCAGTACTTTTTTTGGGGGCGGACAGGCGATTTTTGTCAATCCGTCCTTTGATACGCTTGTTGCTGGTTCAGATCCGAGGCGGGATGGTTGTGCGGTCGGTTATTGAGGTATCAGGGAATTTTCTTGACTTTCAGCTTGAATTAAAGTATAATATTAACGTTAGTAGATGACTTTGGCAGAAAAACTGAAGACCGAATCACATAAGCCCGCCAAGCCGGTTGTGAATCACTCGTATGATTCCAATGGTATTCTCTTGCCTTGAGGCGCGCTATCTCCGGCAGGATACGGGTAGCCAGCGTCCTTAAAACCGTAAAGAGATTCTATCCAATCTTTAAAACGGAGTCCATTTTCCTGTTATTTCTACCCTTCATAAAGAAGGGCAGGACTGAGGCATGTGAACCGCACCCTAAAAATTAAAATACAAGATAGCGGTTGGCGGCACGCTCACTTTACGGTACCCATGGAAAAACACATAGAAGAATGTATGGAGAGTCAGTTTACAGATGTATAGAGATTTAAATGAAAAGGATGCCTGTGGCGTTGGTTTTGTCGCCAACCGTTTTGGGAATCAGAGCCACGAGATTATCAAGATGGCGACGCAAGCGGTTACGAACTTGACACACCGGGGCGCGGTAGCGGCGGATGCAAAAACAGGTGATGGCGCGGGCATCTTAACACAAATTCCGGAGAAATTATTTCAAAAACAGCTGGCGAAACTCGGAGTCCGCTTGGACGCGATCACTGACCTGGGGGTAGGGATGATTTTCCTACCACGGCGCGATCAAAACGCACAGCGACAAAGCCGAGTACTCGTCGAAAAAACGTTGCAACAGTATGGGGTCCCGCTCCTTGGATGGCGTTCAGTACCGGTTAACACAGATGCTCTCGGCGATAAAGCGTTAGAAACATTGCCGGAAATTCAACAAGTATTGGTAGGGCGTCCAGAGCAGACCTCTGACGACGATTTTGAACGGTCCTTGTATTTGATATGTAAAGAACTCGAACACCGTGTGGCAGCGGCTTCACTGGATGACGAATTCCATATCGCCTCTTTTTCACATCGGACGGTCGTTTACAAAGGCTTGCTCGTAGCGCCGCAACTGGTACAATTTTATCTCGACCTAAAAGATTCAGATTTCCAAGCGGCACTTGCTGTGTTCCATCAACGCTATAGCACGAATACCTCTTCCACGTGGATGCTTGCCCAACCTTTCCATATGCTCGCCCACAATGGTGAAATTAATACCTTGATGGGGAATCGGAATTGGATGCGGGCGCGTGAAGCCGACTTACAATCCCCCCTCTGGAATGAGCATATCCAGAAACTCGTTCCCATTATTAACAAACGGGGCAGCGATTCAATGAGCTTGGATAACGCCTTAGAGTTGTTAACACACTCTGACCGTAGTATCTTGCACGCCATGATGTGCTTGATCCCAGAAGCTTATGAACAGATTCCCGACATGCCGGACGTATTGAAAGCCTGTTACGAGTATCTCTCATGTGTGAGTGAACCGTGGGACGGACCGGCGGCTGTCGCCTTTACGGATGGCGTTGTTGTCGGCGCGAGTCTTGATAGAAATGGGCTACGTCCTGCACGCTACAAAGTCGCTAAGGATGGAACGATCGTCATGGGATCCGAGGTTGGCATCATTGCGCTTGATGAAAGTCGGATCATTGAAAAAGGACGTTTGGGACCTGGGCAGATGATCGCCGTGGATACAGCAGAAGGCAAATTACTGAAAGATTCGGAGATTAAGCACAGCATTGCCAATCAGAAACCGTATGCTGAATGGGTTCGGAAAGGCACTGTGACACTTACTACTGATAAAACCGATTCACCCAATACGACGGAGGCTGTTCCTAATCAACTTCCGATATATCAGAAAGCCTTCGGATATATGACAGAGGATATAGATCGGTTTATCAAACCGATGATAATGGAAGCGAAAGAGGCGGTCGGTTCAATGGGTGATGATACGCCACCGGCTGTAATTTCTCGGCACCCGCGTTCGCTCTATAGTTACTTCAAACAGCGTTTCGCGCAAGTTACAAATCCACCTATTGACTCAATCCGAGAGCGTTTGGTAATGTCTCTGACGACACACCTGGGGCGACACCATAGTTTGCTCATGGAAACACCAGCGCACGCTCGACTTATTCGGCTTCCCTCGCCAATTTTGACAAATACTGATTTACAAGCACTCCGGGAACTTAATATACCCGATTTTCAAGTGGAAACGCTTTCTGTCTGTTTCCCAGTGGCTATTGGTGAACAAGGCTTGGAAGCGGCATTGGAAGCGTTATGTCAACGTGCCTCTGAGGCGGTCGATGCCGGAAAGACGCTCCTTGTGTTAAGTGACAGGGATGTCAGCCTTGATTTCGCACCGATCCCTATGGCACTGGCTGTTGGTGCTGTTCATCATCATCTAATCCGTGAAGGCAAACGGATGCGAGCAAGTCTCATCGCTGAAACTGGAGATGCAAGAGAAGAACACCATTTTGCTGTGCTTCTTGGTTATGGCGCAGCGGCGGTCAACCCCTATCTCGCGATTTCAACGATTGCCCAACTTGCCGCAGATAGTGAGCTTGGAGAACTGAAGGCAGAGAAAGCCATTGAGACCTATAAGGAAACTATCGAAAAAGGTATCCTGAAAATTATGGCGAAGATGGGGATTTCGGCGGTATCAAGTTACAGGGGCGCGCAAATCTTTGAGGCACTCGGTATCAATGCGACGGTTATTGATAAGTGTTTTACGGGTACTACCTCTCGCTTAAGTGGCATCGGTTTTGCAGAAATCGCCGCTGAAACGCTTCACTTTCACACCAAAGCGTTTTCAGAAATTGATGATGATGTTTCATTGGAAGAAGCAGGTTATTTCCGATTTCGGCGAAACGGGGAATTTCACGCGTTTAATCCCACGATGTTTAAGGCACTTCACAAGTTTGTCAAGAACGGAAAATCGGAAGATTATGATAAGTATGCTGCTGCTGTTGAAAGTGGAGAGCTCTCCAGTTTGAGGGATCTACTTGCGTTCAGACCGAGTACGCCGATTCCAATTGAAGAAGTGGAACCGGCAGAGGATATTGTTCGGCGTTTCACAACCGGTAGTATGTCTTTTGGCGCGTTAAGTCGTGAGACGCATGAAACCTTAGCCATCGCTATGAATCGTCTCGGTGCGAAATCCGGAAGCGGAGAAGGCGGCGAAAGTAGTACGCGTTTCAAACGTCAACCCAATGGGGACCTCGCCTCCAGTGCGATTAAACAGGTCGCATCTGGACGTTTCGGTGTAACACCAACATATCTCGCCTCGGCGCGGGAATTGGAAATCAAGATGGCGCAAGGGTCAAAACCGGGAGAGGGTGGGCAAATTCCAGGGCATAAGGTGACCGCTGAAATTGCCGCACTTCGACACTCCATTCCGGGTGTGCCGCTGATTTCGCCACCACCACATCACGACATCTATTCTATTGAGGATCTAGCGCAGCTCATCTATGATCTGAAGCAGGCAAATCCACAGGCGAAGGTTGCCGTAAAGTTGGTATCTGAATTCCTTGTTGGAACTATTGCATCAGGCGTAGCAAAGGGCTATGCTGATGTGATCCAGGTGAGTGGACATGAAGGTGGAACAGGTGCATCGCCACTGAGTTCCATTAAAAACGCAGGAACACCTTGGGAACTTGGCCTCGCGGAGACCCAGCGTGCACTCGTAGAAAATGAATTACGAGATCGTGTAGTATTACGGGCAGACGGCGGCATGCGCTCTGGGCGCGATATTGTTATCGCTGCGATGTTAGGGGCGGAAGAATACGGTTTCGGGACGATAGCGATGGTTGCAACGGGATGTGTCATGGCGCGCCAGTGTCATCTAAATACGTGTCCGGTTGGCGTAGCGACCCAGGATCCCGCGCTCCGTGCGAAATATCCTGGGACACCAGAGATGGTCGTCAATTTCATGCTCGGTGTAGCGAACGAAGTCCGAACGATCCTCGCGAATCTCGGGCACCGATCCTTAAACGATATTATTGGGAAACCCGAATTGCTCCAACCAATTGATTTGGTGGAATATCCGAAAGCGGCGATGCTGAATTTGGACGAAATTCTGACACCGGCTGACCCGACGGGAACCCAACCACGCTATCATCTACAAGAGCGGAACAATCGCGAAGATAAGCCGCTTGATAATCAGATTCTGGAAGATGCAGCGGAAGCGATCGCACAGAAAACATCGATTCAACTCTCTTATCCTATCCAAAATGCAAACCGAACAGTAGGGGCGCGGTTATCTGGTGAGATTGCGAAGTGTTATGGCGATGCCGGTCTGCCTGATAGAACAATTCAGTGTAATTTTGAAGGGAGTGCTGGGCAGAGCTTCGGTGCCTTCTGTATCAGTGGTGTGCAGTTCGTATTGACCGGAGAAGCCAATGACTATGTAGGTAAAGGTATTGCAGGTGGTGAACTTATTATTAAACCTGCTCCGAGTGTGTCGTTCCAAACTTATGAAAATACGATTATCGGGAATACCGTATTGTATGGTGCTACGGGTGGCGCACTTTACGCAGCTGGGAGAGCCGGTGAACGGTTCTGTGTCCGAAATAGTGGCGCAACGGCTGTCGTTGAAGGGGTTGGAGACCACGGTTGTGAATACATGACCGCGGGGGTCGTTGTGATTCTTGGCGAAACTGGTAGAAACTTTGGAGCCGGAATGACGGGCGGGATTGCCTATGTGCTCGACGAGGAACAGCAGTTTGAGAAGAAGTATAACTCAGATTGGGTAAAATTGGAGAAGGTGACCAGTGAAACGGATATTAAGAATCTACTGGCACTCATACAAAATCACGCCGCATACACTGGCAGCCAACATGCTGAGAACATTCTAACCAATTGGGAGGCTTTCCTGCCACACTTCTGGAAGGTTGTGACGCCACCACCACCGCCACCACCAGCACCTGTTCAACTTAAACGGAGGGCTGCATCGCGGAGAGCGCGGAAACGGTAGGTGTCCGTTTCCTTTCTTTGGTTGGACTCAAACCTCGTAGCGGTGAGGTTTCCTCACCCACATGCGTGTTGTTTTGCAAATAAAAAAGGCAGCGTTTGCTGCCTTTTTTATTTTTAACTGCGTTGTATTCTTCAGTCTTCTTCCGATACCGCAAAAGCGATTTCGAGCCCCTCCGTTTTACTGGAGCGTTGTTTCGCTCGTTCTACCACGTCAATGACGACACCGTGCTTTGCGCGCTTATCCGCCTTGATAATCAAAGTACTAATCTGGTTTTCGTGTGCGGCTATGAAAAGTTCCATATCCTCCAGAGTGAGCATTTCCTGATCATCAATCGAGATCCGTCCGTCAGTGCTAATGAAGAGGTTATACTTCTTGCGTGTAAATTCGTGCTTTGTAGCGGAATCGGGTAAGGTGACAGTGAAAGGCGGGGGGACCCGCATAACAGCAGACACCATGAAAAAGATGAGCAACAAAAAGACACAATCAATCATAGGTGCCATCGGAATGTCATCATCGTCGCCCGCTTTCTTCCGTCGACTCATGTTCAAAGCCATCTGGATTCTCCTTCTATCGAGGGTGGCATGCTATGTACGTCGCACAAAAAGGATCACTCCCTTGCGACGATAGCGAACCCGATTCTATCTATACCTGCCTGTTTCGCTATATCCATCACGTGAACGATCTGCTCATGAAGAACTTCTCGCTCAGATTGGATAATCAGCATGCTTGTTGCTTCCTCTGGTGCGTTGATGAATTGGTTAAACATTTCATCAATTTGAACGACAGTGTCGTTTAGCACCATAGTGCCTCTATCTTCACCAGGTTCTGGATTCGCGATTCGGACAGTCAAACCTTTCGGTTTGTCAGGTGAGGGTTTCCCCGGTGGGGGCAACTGCACCCGAAGCCCTGGAATGGGTGAAAAAGTGGTTGACACCATGAAGAAGATCAGGAGCAGGAATACGCAATCAATCATAGGTGCCATACTGAGTGTTGGAGGCTTGCGTTCTCTAATTTTCGTCGCAATCAAACTCAATTTGGCTTCACCATTTTGTTGCATTTCAAAGTCTCCTTTCTCGTTGATGAGATTAGGGTTAAGGTATGCTGACCTTGTGTACCCTATAAAGTCTGTGAGGAGAGGGCGGCATGTAGTTTATCCGCCCGTTCCGAGACTTAGGCTTCGCCGCCTTCACCAACAATCAGCTGGTTCACGATCTCGGTAGAAACCTGAGAGATTTCGACCATGTGTCTGTTAACCCAGCTATCGAAGAGTTGGAAGAAAATGAGGCAAGGAATAGCAACTGTCAAGCCAGCAGCAGTTGTGAGGAGCGCCTGTGAGATACCACCTGCGAGCTGCTGTGGGTCACCAGTACCTTCAAGTGCGATTGTCGTAAACGCACTAATCATACCTGTAACAGTTCCGAGCAAGCCGAAGAGCGGAGAAACAACTGCGACGGTACCGAGCACCGGCAGATTTCTTTCAAGTTCAGGAATTTCGAGGAGACTTGCTTCTTCAATAGCTTCCTGAATTTCTTCTTTGCTAATGTCGCGTTCTTCGATTTGCGCTTGGCTGTATCGGAGCAGTCCTGCCTTCAGGACGTTAGCGAGAGGACCACCAGCTTCCTCACACGTCGAAACGGCTTCCATAATGTTCTCTTTCCGGAGAGAATCCGCAATGCTGGCGATAAACTGTTCAGTTCCAATTCGAGAGCGGCTCCGCACGAAGGTGAAAAGCCTTTCAATAATAAAGGTAAGTGCGGTGATAGAGCAAAGGGCGAGTGGCCAAAAGACGAATCCGAACTTCTGGAAGAAAGTGACGATATTGTCTTTTTTCGTCATCTTGAGAGGGACGAAGTGGTCACCACCATTAACAACTGTAACGGGTTTGCCAAGCCGGTCGCCGTATCCTTCTCTATAGATACTGATGAGATAGCGGCCTGCTGGAATACCGGAGCGTTCATAGTCACCGTTGGCATCGGTGGTGGCTGCGAATTCTTCTCCACTTTGTGCAACAACTTTAACCTCAACACCTTCAATCGGATTTTGTGCGGTCGTCGTATCAACAATCTGACCACGGACGGTTCCGCCGCTGTCTTGTGCAAGAACCGTACCAGCTGACATGCCGATACAGGCGATTAACATTAACACTAAACTAAAACGAGTCATTCGTTCTAATCCTCCTTAGGGTAACTTGCCGAATACGGCGGCAAGTCTCTACAAGTCATTTAATAACGTAAGGTATTATATGGATAAGGTGTAACCCTTTGTCCAACAACCCGGTTTTATCTGCACTTAAGCATTTCAAAAACTATACCGTTTTCAAGTTGCGGCATCGCGATGTTAAAGGTGCGCTTACCGCTCACAACACCATTTTCATAAATAACACTTGAGTGCTTAAAAGGTTACGCGCTTAATTCACGTGTTAGATTAAGGATGGTGTCTCAAATGATATTGCGAAACGAGAAATCGCTGGACACGGCGAAGTCGAGTCCAGCGATACAATTGCCATTTAGAAACCCATCATTGCCCGCACGAACGTTGTATTACTCGTCGTGTGATCAAGCAAGATAGTCGTCCGTCGGTAACCAGCGAGGATAACAATGTTAAACCCAAGCCACTCACCACGGTTGATCGCTTGGACTTCAAATATACGTGTTCGCAGGTCTGGACGGAAAAGCACCGGGACATCTTCATCTTCCGGGAAGTTCGTCAAGTAATTCTTGAAGTTGTTATCCCGGTTGGTGAACTTCCGATATTGGAAACCGCCAAGGATGTTCATCCGTTGTGTGAACTGATAGTCGAGCCGGACACCCAGGACATCCTCACGACTTCTACGATTGAAGCGCAAGTATTCAATAGGTTCGTCATCAGTCGGGACAAACAGACGTGGGTTAAGTGCGTCGCCAATTTCCTCTGCACCGCGGTCGAATGCGCGATCCCAGATATACTTCACCATTGGCGTAAGCGTTAAATCTTCACCGATTCTGTCAATGAAGGGCAGATCTCCGAGCGGAATTTCATACCGTGCTTTGAGAATCGTCTGCTGATTACGAATATCCCGTTCTGGGTAACGACGCCGCTTCCAGTTTTCAGCATCATAGATTAAGCCCGGATCCTCGGGGTCGAGGGCATTAATCCCATGGTCTGGATAGAAGGGGAATTCCCGTCTTTCACCACTGGCACGAACCTGCTCGACTGGCACCATGAAGTCAACGCGCTGATCGGCGTTAAGCGGATCACCCTCGCCACCGGAGCCCTCAACATCTAAGAAGATAGCACCTGAGTCATCCTGCTCAAACTGTTTTTGCAGAACGACGAGGAATTTTGCTTCTAATGTGAGGTTAGGAACAGCAGTATAGAGGAACTGAAGCGTTGTGGTGTTCACACGAGCGTTGTAGAAATCAAGCTCATCGGAAATCTGGACAGGTTCCAATTCGCCAACACGCAGTGTAATCGTGTAATCTGGGATATCGTCGCGGACGCGCACGAATCGGTTTTGGAAAAGGACCGTTCCAAAGTCTGGAATGTCCCGTTGATAGGTAACGTGTAGATACTTGGAATCGTTCTGTCGACGGCTTGAGACCTGACTTTCGTTGAGCCATCCGACTTTGAGTGAAAGGTTATCAAGGAGGTCATATTCAGCGAAGACGTGGTATCCTTCTCTGTCTATTCCGTACTCGTATTGTGGTTCAAAATCATCCTCAAGTGAGTCGATCGTACCGTTGTTGTTCAGGTCGACGAGGTCGGTAAACACCGGTGGGTCCGCATCAAAGATGAGGAAATCTTCTTGGAAGTCGAGCACGCCGTTTTGGTCTCTGTCATCAGCACGTGGTAGGACTCCGTCGAAGTCGATATCATCCGGCCAGTCGTCATCATCATCGTCATCCTCAATGAGGGCGTAATTGACTTCATCCCACGGATCTCTTTCAGCTTGGGACTCAGGCGTCCTTTCCAAGGTGTAGGGTTGATCCCTATCGGTATTGGCACCGAAATTGAGGTAGGTTGTGGTGTACCCCGGATCGATATGATAGTAGACCCCTTCGAGGTATAACTTTCCGAAGCGAGATCTGAGATGGATGAACCATGCGGCTTCTCTACCCATTTCGCCGTCACCGCCTTCATCCGTTCCATCGCCGCCCAATCTGGCTTCAAATCGTTCACCTTCTGTTTCGGAATAGGTAGGTATCCCATTTCGGTCTAAGGGTAAGCCTGTCGCGGGATCAACGGAGATACCGGTTTCTTCCTCACCATCTTCGCCTACGATAGTCGGTTTGAGTCTGCTAAATCCAATCTGTCCTTTGGGGATAGTCGGATACTGTTTATATTTCCCGTTAATGGAGTAGTGCGCCCGAAGGAAAACGTTACCGATAGTCCCTTCAAGGTCGAGTCCGTAGAGGACTGCTGCACGTGCTGCACCATAGCGGTAGCTGATTTTACGCGGTCTACCTTCACCCGTCCAAGCGTCTGGATTGTCGTGAAGATTTGCACGATTCGTGGTGTAATCAGAAGATTGCCCATAGTTACCGGGTGCTTGAATAACATCACGGTAGGGCATCTCGATATGACCATCTTCGGTTTTAATCCACTCTTCGGCGAACGGATCAGCCCCTTCCGCAGCTCTGTTCGCTTCACTGAAACCGATGACGGCGATATTGTAGTCACCAGCTGCAATTATTTCAAAGTTGACTGATTGAACAGTGCGGGGGTCGATATCGTGGTCCGCAAAAACCAAGTCATATCTCATCTTATTAAAGCCATCGACAATCGCCCAATCCCCAGATGTCCGCACTTCAGACGGAAGTCCACCTACATCAATTGGTGTGACATCACTGGAAAAAACCTCAATCGGAGGTAGGGTATCAACGGGACCTGACTTTGGCTCAACCCCTTCTTCAATTTCTTCGGGGGTTAAATCTTCCAATTCTTGCGTAACTACAGTAATCGTCATCCTTTTGAAAGCTGCACCGACACCCCCTTGAAGGTTCTCGCTATGTAGGTTTTCGTCGTAACCAGAGAATTGTGTAACGAGACTATGATTATCTTCAGGGGAATCATCGCGGAAGACGACAGAAATAGTTTCCGGAGGCGTATTTGCGACGGTACCCATTATTGGGTTTTCAACACGCTCTGGATGTTCTTTATGAAGATTGACATAAGTAAACCCAACGCGGAAAATGTCGCCCAAAAGACCTTGTGCCCGGAAACCCATGAGACGTGCGTTTTCAATGTGCCGCACGCCAGCGTCTTCATTTAGACCGTTCCGACGTCCGAGAGTCGGTGCGAGGTTCGCCGCTGCGTCTGTCAACTGGACAGGGTTGGAGATACGAGAGTTAATGAGTGTAAAGAGATGGCGCTCCTGTGCAAAGGAGATATCCCAACGAAGTCCGTCAAACTCGGTTTTGTAGAGGATATAACGGTTTGGGAATAACGTAGAGGGCTTGAAACGCATGCTATCACCGATGGCAAACTCAGTATATCTGCCACGGAAACTGTCTTCAGTGAGAACAGTTCTATCTAACTGCGCCGAGAATCTTTCACTATCAAGCTGACCTGTCCAACCGACAAACAATTCACCATTTTGGTCGAACTCTTTCTGCTCGCGATAGTTGTAGACCTCGTTACCTTCAAGCAGCTCTTTACCAAACAGATCGTAGAAGAACTGAGGTTCTTCTTCCAACTGGAACCGCGCTGAAAATTTAGAACTCCCCTCAATCGTTGGTAATAGGGGTTCTTGTGGACCAAGGCTCTGTGCACCACAACCGTAAAGCACAAAAGCACTCAGGATACAGGTCGCTACAAGTAAAACATCAATTGATTGTTTTAGCCTGTTCATTACTTTGTTTTTCCTCCTTGGAAATGATGAATCGGAAATTTGGGCAACTGAACAGTGATATAAGCATTGTTTGCTTTTCGCTGTATCTACCCCGGTCTCCGAACAAAAAACCTTAAAAATGGATGAAAACTGCTTCACTTGTAAACGAAAAGGTTAAAATATCGTTAGTAAAACTAACACTATTTCTATTTCAGGGTTCTCGGTTACTGCTGCGCCGTTGCCTCAAAATTCGGGATCCCGCACGAAGCGTATAGAAAGCAAGTCTCCTTCACAACAAATTAAGGGTTAGTCTTGCGGAAGTTCAACACGCGGTGAAACGCCACAAAACTGTTCTTAGTTTTTAAAGTAGCACTGATTTGAATTTCTGTCAAGTTTTTAACAGAAAAAATATATTCATTAGGGTGATTTTTGTATATCATACCGAAAATGTAATATATTTTCAAGTTTTAAATATATCAATGCTGTTTACATTCGTCTTTATAATCCGTTCTAAGGTAGGCAATCAATATCCAGAAAGCGTACTGTGTGTTAGACATACTATATATTATACCATATTTCAAGAAAAAATGACATTTTTTTTTCAAATTCTGAAACTCAAACCATAAATGTTGTGTAGCATTCCATTTAAGCATATGGATTTACAGCAGTTTTATCGAAATATTCGATGACTAAGACGGTTGTGATCCCCAGCACTGTTCCGGCGATTCCCGCAATAACAAGAATAACTTTGAGTTGTGGGCTGACAGGAATCTTCCTTGGGACAGCACGGTCAATGATTTCAATACCCCCTACCTGATTGCGAGAAGACGTTAACTTAGATTCAGCATATAATATCTCAGCTTCAAGTGAACGTTTCGCAATTTCTTCCGCAAGGGCGTTCGTCTTCTGAATTTTGGCTCCCATTTGCATGAGAATAATCTGGTTTTCCGGGATTTGTTCCAGTAACTCCGCCAGTTCCGTTTCTAATGTATCAAGTTCTTGATTGAGGCGCTTCACCGCATTTTCATAACGTGAGAGGTTGGGGATGAACGTTGTTAACTGGTTCTTTATATAGGTATAATGTGCAGAGGGACCAGAGGTAACGGTAGTGGCCTTAGGTGGGGTTTGGGTGTTTTTCTGCCGAATATCAGCGATTTGTGCGTCAAGCCCCTTCAATTCCGAGGGAGTCTTTCCTACTTTCTCTTGGTCAGCGACACGCTGTGATTCGAGGTTAAAGAGTTTCTCTTGCTGAAAGAGCCAGACTGGATCATAAGTAGTGGTTTCGGAGAGTTGGGCTTCTTCGGGTAGGCGGTTTAATTGTTCTTGCAGATACGCGATATGCGCACGCGTTGCGTAGGCTTGTTGCTGATTTGTCTCAATGTTTTCGCGAACACTCGCATAACGTTCAAGCAAATTAGTGAGCGTTGGCACCCACGTCTCTGAGCTCCCATTTTGGCGAACGAATTGGAGAAGGGCATTTAAGTCTTTTTGTATTTCGGCTTGAATTTCTTCTTGTTTCGTTTCGAGAAATTCCATGCGTTTTCTAAGTTTTGTTTCTTCATCTCCACGCCGCAGGGTTTTCATGTCTTGCGCGAGTTGGTTGACAAGAAGTGCTGCATTGCGCTCTCCACCTTCTGCTTCAGTCAAAGTGATCGAAAGATTAATATAATCAGAATCTGGGTTTAGTTGTGCCTTGAGGGTGCGTTTGAGTTTGCCGATCGATGGAAGGAGAGCGACCGCGCCCGTGTTCCCATTTTCTTCAAGATTCTCGATTGCTGTTTCCAACATCGACTCTGTGGAGAAGCGGGCACTGATTGTTTCCATTTCCCTACGGTCAATACCACCGGAGAGGACGCTCTGAAAGAGGTTTGCTGAAGGAAGAGAAGGCGTTGCACTGGGTTGGACAAGCAACATTAGCGTGGAGGCAGCATACGTTTTAGGCAAACGAAGTGAAATAATTAAGGCAGTTCCTAATACCAACAGAATACTCAGGCAGAATGTAAAAGTGTGTTTTCGGATAAGTTGAAAATAGTCACGTAGGTGTGCCTCCTGTTGCGACATGGATATACAGAATTTCTGCCCCGCGTATGGACAAGAAATTGCCCCTCCTTCTCTTCTATCTATAGGTTATTAGCAATGCGAATTTCTTCGTCGTTGAAGGCTTCGTCGTG
>JAJECD010000109.1 GCA_022822215.1 Candidatus Poribacteria bacterium
CAGTGATGCGCGCTTTAAAGTTTTGATCGAAACGCTCTATCGGATGCCCAAGGATGTTGGTCACCAACTCACCAACCCCCTGCTGATAGCGCGGACTCGCCCGATGTAAGTTCTCAAAGATTCGGATATTTCGCGTAGCAAGTGCCAAGTCTCCCTGCTGTATTGCCGCTATCCCTTGTGTGAGGTACGCGAGTTTTTCTGGATCTGTGTCCCCTAAAACGCGCAGCAACTCTTGACTGAGACGCTCTGCATCCTCAAGTTGTTCTTGTGCCAACACCCCTTGTGTGAGTTTCAACAGCACGACAACATTCACTGGCGACCGAGTGTGAAGTTCTTGAAGATGTAGAACCGCCTCCTGCTGTGCCTTTGGATCGTTCCGTTGTCCGAGATAGTGACGGACCAACTTGTAGCGGAACTCTAATTCATCCGGATCTAATCGGACAGCATCCTGCATCGCCTCGACTGCCAATTCGGTTTGCCCTTGTAACTGATAAACCTCGGATAAGATGAAGTGTAATTGACTGTCCATTGGTGCGACTGCAATCCCACGCTTGATCCATTCTTCGGCGGTATCGGCTTGCTGTAACCGTAGATGTGCGACAGCGAGGTTCCCGTATCCGATCGCCTCATCTGGTAGGAGCTCCACGAGTGCTGTAAATGCTTCGACCGCTTTTGAGGGCTGCGATTCTTCAAGATACGCCAACCCCAGATTCTGATACTGGATTGCTTCTTCGATAATTTGAGTGCTATCCATCTCTTGTGCCGCCACTGTCCAGACAGCAAAAACGAAAAGGCATGTCAGTAGCAATATGCGGGGCATATATTTTTTTGACATTATGCGTTTTCCTCCGTCTGAATAGTGTCTGCAGCTTCTCGGATTGCCTGTCGTATACTGTTTAGGCGGAGTGTGAGGGAGTCTTCAAGCTGCTTGAGGTGCAGCAACCACGACTGCTGCGAGTCGCCTTCCTCCGTCCCGAACCCTTCCGTTATTGAGAGTCGAATGTATTTTAACCGTTCCGCCTGTAGCGTTTTCATCTGAGCATCGTAGTCCTCAATCCCAGATTCCAGCAGCGAAACCAGTTCACGTATCTTTTCCAAGGTGTGTCTCCTTTGTTTCCCTTCAAACGCGCAAAAGGTGTTCACGTAAAACTTACGTTTTATTATAGAACTTACACTGTTTTCATTTGAGAAACTGTTGCAGATATGCTATAATTTGAAAATGTTGTTCGTCATCCCTGATGCAAAAAACTACGGAAAAGGAGATAGACCCATGGGACACCGAAATACCTTCACACTCCCTTCCGCACCCACAGAAATCGCGGACCTATATCCAGAATCGGACGGAAAACCTATGGCTGAAACCGAACGCCACTTTAGAGAACTCCTAAAGAACTTTAATCGCATCGAAAACCATCTCGCCCACATTCCAGACGCCTATGTCCTCGGGGATATGATGATGTATTATGAAGAAGGCAATCCCCGTAAATCTATCTCGCCTGATATTTTCGTCGCCTTCGGTATCGGTCGCAAAGAGCGGCGTATCTACAAAATATGGGAGGAGGGCAAACCGCCCGATTTCGTCTTAGAGTTTGCGAGCAAAGGCACGTATCGTAAGGACCTGACGCGGAAGGTGGAGCTCTATGCGGCGATTGGCATTCCTGAATACTTCGTCTACGATGTAGACCGCCGTTATCTCCCGCGGCCGTTGATGGGTTTCCGTCTCATCGGAGATACTTATGTTGAAATCGCTCCCCTTGCGACTGGTGGCATTCCTGCTGTGACGTTAGGTTTAGAGTTCCACCTCCTTGATGATAGTTTAGGTATTTACGATCCGGAGTCAGCAGACTGGGTAAAAACCGCTGCTGAAGCCGCCGAGACACGTGCCAAGCAGGAAGCCGATGCCCGAAAGCAAGCAGAAAGCGAAGTTGCCCGGCTCCAAGCGGAATTAGAACGCCTGAAAGCACGCCGGTGACGCTGAATAGGATTTCACCCGAAAATTAGGGAAACCATCGCCATTAGAATCTTCGGTTATAGATGTAAAAAATATAACATATTTTGACGAAACGCGTCAAGGTGTATGTTGAACAAGAAGGTTTGCAGATTGACTTTCTCTGTCCAGTTGAGAATGAAGTGTAGCGTGCAATGAATTGCACTACTACGAACAGCCACTAAGCTTAGAATAGACAAACCACCAAGTCCTTTGGAGCTCAGCTCCGCAAATACGACGGCACCAACATCTTTATGTACCGCTATAAAAGCAATGGGCGGGAGTATATCACATTTAAAGTCCGGTTGTTCCCGTTTTTGCGAGGTCGCTACATAATAATGTGGAAGCATATCCTTCGCAAATACCAACAGAGTGATTTGGGCTGCTATCCTAAAAGCCTTTGAAAACTGGGAGGCTCCTGAGTTCGACGAGATTATTGCGATATTAAACGAAGATTATCCAATTCATCAAATCGCTGCCTCGACTGGGCGGATTGAGCAGATGTTTAATATCGCTAAAAATGAGGCAGATACCCGAAAGAAAATCTGGGAACTCATGGTCCAGCACGAGCTCGACAGCAAAACCGATCCAGCAGCAGTGTTCTATAAAATCGCAAACCACTTTGATGAGGACAAGCGATTTGTCTATAAAGCAATTAAGAACGTCCAAAAAATAATGCAGATCGAAGGTGAATAGAACATAAAAGAATATGCGTCGTAATTACCATCTCCTTATCCTCCTTTTCCCAGTCGTTTTTTGGCTTTTCTGTTTCTTTTTGCTCCCACTTGTGTCTGTGTTCATTTATAGTTTCATAGAGCGCGGCACCTACGGCGGTGTGCAATGGAACTTCACCTTTAAAAACTATAAACACCTGTTCGATGGGTTGTATCTCGGTATCCTCTGGCGTTCGGTATCAACAGCACTGGTCTGTACTGCGGTGTGCCTTCTGTTTGGGTATCCGTTCGCTTACTACCTCGCGCGCTATAGACCGAAACACCGAAGCATTTTACTACTCCTCGTCATTGTCCCCTTCTGGACGAACTTCCTTATCCGCACCTACGCATGGGTCCTAATTCTACGCACAGAAGGACTGCTGAACAGCCTTTTGGGGTCGGTGTTTCCCAATGGGTCGGCATTGGAACTGCTGAATACGCCGTTAGCGGTGCAGATAGGACTCGTCTACGGTTACCTACCCTTTATGATACTCCCGCTATATGCGGCACTGGAGCAATTAGATATGTCGCTGCTGGAAGCCGCACAAGATTTAGGAGCGTCGCCACGCCATGCGTTTTGGCACA
>JAJECD010000004.1 GCA_022822215.1 Candidatus Poribacteria bacterium
TTTCGTAAGATGCAACGGGTTGCCGGGGCAATCATCGGCGTTCGCGGGTTACCCGGTTTCCCTTATGACCGACAGCAATCATTGGGCGCCTATCTTGGACTTGCGATTTTCGCGTTATGGGCAAGCCGGAAGTACCTTGCAGAGGTCTTCAGACAGATATTTACAGGACGTTCGAGCCTTGACGAATCGGTTGAACCGATGCGCTATCGAACTGCAATCATAGGGATTGTGTTGGGATGTGTCTATCTTATCGCGTTTTCTGTGAAAATAGGTATCAGCATCTCACTGGGTATCGCCTTTTTCGCGATGTATTTCGCGTTGTCAACAGGTATTACACGAATGCGGGTAGAGTCCGGCGCGCCAGCACACGACCTCCATTTTATGGGACCCGACTACGCCTTACCGACGATTCTCGGATCGCGAGGGATGGGAGGTTCCAATCTTACAGCACTCTCCTTTCTATTTTTCTTTAATCGCGCCCACCGTAGCCATCCAATGCCGCACCAGTTAGAAGGTTTCCAACTTGCCTCACGGGCGCGGTTTAATCCGAAACCGTTGGTATGGGTAATGCTCTTAGCAGCACTTGTGGGTTCTATTGGTTCATTTTGGGCATACTTGCACGATGTATATCACTTTGGCGCAGCAGGAGGTTTTGCAAGACATCCTTTCGAGCGGTTACAAAAACAACTTAATTTTCCGATGGGACCGAATATTCCTGAAGTGTCTGCTATGGGCATCGGTATGGGATTTACGTTCCTCTTGATGTTTTTACGGATGCGGTTCTTTTGGTGGCCCTTTCATGCCGTCGGTTATGCGGTTTCCGGTGCAGCGGATTGGTGCATGAACTGGCTCTGGATCTCGCTTGTGATTAGCACCGTCGCGAAATGGCTGATTATTAAACAGGGCGGGTTGCAGTTGCATCGAAAGGCGGCACCGTTTTTCCTCGGCTTAATCCTCGGTGAGTTTGTGGCGGGGAGTCTATGGAGTTTTTATGGAATGGCGACAGAGACGCGGATATTCCCATTTAAAGATTGGTAATCCATTTTCACCGAATACGTAGCGATTCAGGGCGTTAAACTGATAATGAGACCCATTATCCTAACAAATTTACGATAATGAAACTCATTCTCGTATTTTTCTTTGCCTAAGTAATGATATTTCGGCTAAGAACCCAGATGATGCGTGGGTTTGTGGGCTTAAAACCTTGAAATTTTACGGAAAATAGCCCTAATCATACAGGAAAATACCTTGCTTCTTTACTGGTTTCGTGATAAACTACGATCATTGATTTTGATACCGTAGGAGGATGAAAATATGTTAGCCGTTAAAGAACTCGGACATGTCGGTCTCTATTGCACCGATGTCGAAAAATCCCTGGACTTCTATACCCGTATTCTTGGTCTCACCGTTACTGATGCACATCCAGAGGGACATATTATCTTCCTGAGTGCGCAGCCAGAGTCAGAGCACCACGAACTAGCGTTGTGTCCCGGTAGAGATACGCCACCGGGAGCAAAGGTCGTTCAGCAGGTTTCATTTATTGTGGAGGATTTGGCAGATTTAAAGCGTTTCTATGCGCTTTTGAAGTCGGAGGGTGTAAAGATACGAAGTGTCGTAACTCACGGTATTGCACTGGCGATCTATTTCTACGATCCAGATGAGAACATCGTTGAGATTTATG
Source organism: Candidatus Poribacteria bacterium (assembly GCA_022822215.1). Taxonomy (GTDB): domain Bacteria; phylum Poribacteria; class WGA-4E; order WGA-4E; family WGA-3G; genus WGA-3G. The sequence goes on from JAJECD010000004.1 coordinate 1,682, forward strand.
CGAAAACCCCGTACAAAGTGCCACAACCGTTTTCAGAGGATGTGGACCTCGATTTGGACGATGAGACGTTAATGCAGATTGCTGAGACTGGGGCTTCTGAAGAGACTCACTAAAATAGTATAAATAGCGTGGTTGCTGTGCTGAAAGATAGCCTGACACCACATCTGCGTTGTCTATAAAAACTAAACAGCAACCACCCGCTGTTGTCCTTAGCTCGTCTTAATCTTCGTTTAATCAAGTCAATCTCCTCCTCAGAACTTACGCAAAATTACGAAATCACGCCCATTCCTCCGCGGTAGGTGCGGTTTCCTAACCGCACCGATCACGGAATTGCGTAAGTCCTACTTCTAATGTTCGCATCGAAACGTTATAACGCTACTGTCTTTGGGGTGGTTGGTTGGGCGTAAGCGGAGCTGGCGTGGCGGTGGCCCCTATCCTCCGGGTATCAGTATCCGTCAGTTGCTGTGCAGGCACGGGTCGGGTTGGGTGTTTCTGACTGAAAAATCCATATGATACGATCAATATCCCGCGCGGAAAACTCTGAATCTGAATGCGCGGAGGTTTCTTCTATAAGTTCAACCGCCTCTAATTTCTTTTTTTCACTTGTTGGGGGGAACTTCTCGCTTAAGGTGTCAGCTAAAAAGTTAAGGATATGTACGTCAGGTTTGGAAGTGTCCGCACCAAAGAGCATCCGTAACCACTGAAAACCAGCGATTTTAAATTCTTTGATATTCCAGACGCTATACCCTTTTGGTTTAGCCTGAAGTGCCCACTGTCTTATGGCATCTTTTTCAGGAACGCTTGGCGATGCATTTATAATACCACAAAGTTTTTCGCAAACAGAATTGATGGCATTTGCTTTCCTTATGTTTTTCGGTTTATGCTTGTAGTTGTTGAATTCTTTGCTCAGGAAATCAATAGGGTTTCCATAGTCTTTGATAAAAGCAGCTAATTCGGTGACCTGTCTGACATCAGGGTTTTTCTCCTGAAAAGCATCAAGTTTCGGTTCGATAACTCTTCTATAATCCATACCCAGCGACAGAACGGAATTAATAACCTTAACAGCAGGAGTGTGATCTAACACTGTCTTATCCCTGGGGAGTGGATCGGGTGCGATCTGCCTGATTCTTGTCAGAATTTTAGTGATACGTTCTTGTCTCGTCATAGGAATCTCCTTGAAAATTAGGACTCACGAGTCCCGTGTTTATTGTTTCAATCTCGGCTTCAAATCTTCTTCATCGCTTCAAGCACACGCAACAATGAGACAAAAATATAGTTTGGCAAATCTAAAGTTGTAAAGGGGGAATAGGCGCGCTCGTCAGCGCGCCTAACTTATGATCTAAGAGAGGTCTGATAAACTGCCAGTGCTATCGCCTAATTGTGCAACCTCAACGTCCATACGATTGAGCATCGACAGCCATAGATTATTGAGTGGGGTCTCTTTTGGATAGCGGATGTGACGACCGGTATTGAGGGTACCGCAACCGCCGCCTGCGAGTATGATGGGAAGATCGTGGTGGCTGTGTCGGTTGCCGTCTGCGTTCCCACTGCCATATAGAACCATCGAGTGATCCAGCAGCGATCCATCGCCTTCAGCCGTTGCATTGAGTTTTTCCAAGAAGTACGCTAACTGCTCGGAATGGAAAATATCAATCCGTTTGATTTTTTCTATTTTCTCTTCATCACCGCTGTGATGTGACAAGTAGTGGTGCCCATCCGGGACATCAACAAACGGATACGGTCTGTTACTTCCCTCATTTGCGAGGACGAAGGTCGTAACACGGGTTACGTCTGCCTGAAATGCGAGTACCATCAGGTCCATCATGAGGCGTAAGTGTTCCTGATAATCTTCTGGAATTTCCTCTGGTACGGTATAGCCTGGACTTTCGATCGGTGGAAACTTTTCAGCCGCTTCGATTCTCAGTTCAATGTCTCGGATAGAAGAGAAGTACTCATCAAGTTTACGAACATCGTTTCCTGTGACTTGTCGGCGCAGGTCTTTTGAATCCTGCATCACGAAATCGAGGATACTTCTCCGCCGCTGGTCGCGTTCCGCCCGTTCTGTATCGGGGAGGGTCGAAAACAGACGGTCAAAAGCGAGTTTTGGATTCACCTCTTTGGGAAGTGGCTGTGTAGCAGAACGCCACGACAATGTTGATGAATAGACGCAGCTATAACCGGAGTCGCAATTACCTGCTCTTCTTCCGGGATCGATTCCGAGTTCGAGTGAAGGCATGCGGGTCCGGTTACCGACGTGCGATGCTGCGACCTGGTCAACAGAAACACCGGCGTGAATGTCAGCACCATCGGTTTTACGGGGCTGCGTACCCGTCAGGAAGGCTGCCATTGCGCGGGCGTGATCACCGCCGCCATCACCGTTCGCACGCGCTTTATCAGCAGTCAATCCGCTGAGTACCAACATTTTGTCCTTCACATTTTCCAGTGGTTTCAAGATATCCGTGAGTTCATAGTCAGCACCGATCTGCTTCGGTGTCCAATTCTCCATAATCTTGCCATTAGGCACGTAAAGGAAAGCCATCCGATTCGGCACTGTTTGCGCGCCCGCAGGCGTATTCGCCCACGATGTGACGGGTCCCATGACTTCCAGCCACGGTAGGGCAATACTAACTCCAAGACCACGTAAGAATGTTCGACGTGAAAGTTGTTTTGAAGTGCTCATAATCCTTCGTCAACTCCTCACAGTTAAAACAACAGAAAACTTGCGAAAAGCCTCTATTGTCACTGTCCGATTTCTCGTTCCATAACGTCTATAACACAATTATACCTTATTTTTCAATTATACCTTATTTTCTATGACTTGTCAAGTGTTCATGGCGCGGTTAAAAGTACGGTGCCCCTTGGGCATTGACATAAACTGAATAGAGAGATTGGCTACCGGCCATAAAGAGTCTGTTTCGTTTTACGCCACCGAAACAGATATTTGCACAAATTTCTGGAAGATGAATCTTACCGATCAGCGTTCCATCTGGTGCGAAGATGTGTACACCGTCGTAGCCCTCGCCAACCCAACCTGTGCCTGCCCATAGGTTTCCATCTGTATCGCACCGAAGTCCGTCAGCAGCACCCGGTACCATATCAGCGAACACCTGTTTGTTAGCCAATTGTTCACCGTTCACGACATCATAGGCAACGATATTTTTCGGTGGACCGGTATCAGCAACGTAAAGTTTATTGTAATCGGGTGAAAAACAGATACCGTTCGGTCTTTCGATTTCTTCCGTCACAACGGTTGCTTCGCCGGTGTCTGGATTCAGGCGATAAACGGACGTTGGGAGTTCAAATTCTGCTTTGTGTCCTTCATAATTGGAGAGGATACCGTATCCCGGATCCGTAAACCAGATATGCCCGTCGGGATGGACAACTGCGTCGTTAGGTGCGTTGAAGCGTTTGCCTTCAAAGTTGTCTATGAGGACAGTGACTGTTCCGTCGTATTCTGTGCGCGTAACACGCCGTGTGCCGTGTTCACAACTGATGAGTCTGCCCTGTCGATCGCGTGTATGTCCGTTTGTATAATTAGAGGGTTTGCGATAGACGCTTACTTCACCGGTGGCTTCCTGCCATTTCAGGATACGGTTGTTTGGAATATCACTCCAGAGCAGGAATCCGCCGTCCCCGAACCAGACAGGTCCCTCCGACCAGCGCGCGCCTGTCCACAGCCGTTCCACAACAGCGTTGCCGATTTTATATTTTGCGAAACGTGGGTCTATCACTTCAACAGCGGGATCAGGGTAACGGGTAATTGTTTTCCCATTCATGGACGTATCTGCCCAGGCTGTAAGCGAACCGACCGTTTCCAGCCACGGTAGGACAGCACCGACCGCTAAACCACTTAAAAATGATCGACGAGAAAATTGTTTTGATGTGCTCATGAGTATTTCTGATCCTTGGTGCTCAGTTTAGCATAGCCTATATTATTATTTAACGTGATTTTTCTGAATACAGGTTAATCAAACCAAACGAGCGATTTACATAACATTAGACGGTTCATACCCTTCGGTATACATAAGCATAATCCGATGAATAAATTCATATTTCTCAGGGCAACAGGAACGGAGTCTAACGGGCGATATAAGATAATGTGCGATACTTTCCGCCATATCCTCATTTGGATTTTTTTCAGAAGCGTAATCCGATACAAACGCTGACCGTTCTTTGGTTGTTGACCAACCCGATTCGCTTGAATCTCGCCGCCATCCCCCAAGTTTCGCCCAATCGGCTCTCTGTTCTCTGCTGAGAACGAAAGCCCATAAAAAATGTGCCTTTTCATGGGCAATGACGCGCCGAGTTGTATTAGAATTACGGCGGCGAAAAATGGACTCAGCAAACTCTATGTGACCCCGACCTGTCCGAGCATAACTCATGCCTCTTTCATCTTCTTCTTCACCCTTATCAATTCTACGCACTATATATTCTAATCTCGGCATTTTATGGAGTGCCTGCGGGAATTCTTCAAATACGGATATAATGACCATCAGGTCTTCATTTTCAAAATTTGAATAGCGTTTTGATGTTTTGCTCGGCGTGCCCTCGGTTAATGAATCATAAGCGGGGACGTATATCCCATACCTTTTTTGCAATATTAATTCTATAATGGGTCTGTTCGTTCCGTTCTCTGTTAGGAATTGAACAACAGCATAATATAATTCCTTTCCGGGTGACAACGCCTCTTGATCCCCTTCAACCGGAAAGATATATCTACTCATCGTAACGAATTTTAACTTATCTTTAAATTCAATCTTAATACCATCTTCCAAGTCCTTCTCACTGATGCGCCATTGAGAGAAACGTAGGTTCAGCACTGCGGGTATGGAGTCAAAGACCTTTAGCAGGGCGTCTGCCTGTTTTGCAGTCCATGTAGCATCCAAATAAACAGAGTATTTTTCCTCCAACTGTAAAATAGGACTTTGATTAGGACTTTGATTTGGTATTTCATAATGAAGCGCATAACAACCGGCTTGGAGAATTATGATAAGAAAAAGAAGTATATGCGTCGGAATGCGTATCATCACTTGCTCTCTGTGCCACGTCGCAACCGGAACGGATCGCTTTTGACGATCTCTGTAACCAGGACCGAACTTCTGTAGTCCTGAGCTTCGAGCTGTGCGACGATACGTTCAACAGTCGGTCGGTCGTAATACTCTAAGCCTCTCCCTAAAGCGTATGTTAACAATTTTTCTGTCAAACAACGTGCGAACTGCTGTTTTCTATCCAAGATGACCTGTCTCAGGTCTACTATGCCGTGCTGTAGCACCGTTCCGTCCGGTAATTCTGCCGTTGTGTCGATATCTAATTCGCCATCTTTCCACCGAAACGCCCCGATTGCGTTGAAGTTTTCGAGTGCGAACCCAATGGGGTCCATTTTCGCGTGGCAATTCGCACATGCCGGGTCTGCCCGATGTTGTTCGAGACGTTCTCGGAGGGTCGTACCGTGAGCAACCTCACCCTCTTCTTCTAATTCTGGAACATCCGGTGGCGGCGGTGGCGGCGGTGTACCGAGTATCTGTTCCAGCACCCAGCGTCCCCTTTTGACAGGAGAGGTCCGCGTTGGGTTAGAGGTCACCGTCAAAACACTGGCGTGGCTCAGTATGCCACCGCGTGCAGTGCCTTGTAACGTGACACGTCGGAACGATCTGCCCCTAATCTTCTCACCACCCGGTACGGGGTTCTCGTGGTTCCGCCAATTTCCTTGGGTATCAACGATACCATAGTGGCTCGCTATGGGCTGATTAAGGAAGGTATAATCGGCATCAATGAGATCAAGCAGACTCCTGTCTTCGCGAAAGATAGATCCAACAAAAAGTTCAGTCTCCTTTTGCATAGCCAGGCGCAAGCTGCCAGTGAAATACGGAAATTTTTCGAGATCCGGCGCAACTGTTGCCAATCGTTGGATCTGAAGCCATTGGGACCCGAAATTGCTTCCTAATTCAGATGCTTTTGGGTCAGCCAACATGCGTTTAACCTGAGCTTCCAGATTGACAATCAGTTGCTTCTTCTCGGCGAGTTCAAGGAGTGCGTCGTCTGGCATGCTGCTCCAGAGGAAGTAGGAGAGTCGCGAGGCGAGTTGGAATTCATCAATCGGATACGCCTCTGGCGTTTGTGGGCGGTCATCGAGTTCCAATCGAAATAGGAATTTGGGTGAACAGAGGATAACTTTAATCGCCGCTTGGATACTTGCTTCCCACGACGCGCCGTCAACCTGAACGGACGCTACAAATTCTGCGAGTTGCTCGACTTCGTTTTCGGTCGGTGGACGCCGGTAGCCTCGGCGTAGCAGGCGCGTTAGCACCTCACGGGTCTGTTCTGCTTGGGGGATGTCAGGCGTGCATGCCAGAATCTCGAAATGAGAGTCAGGTCTGGTTTCTAAGGGACCCTCTGACCAGAGCACACGAATCTGAAGTTTGGCATCTGGTTCCCCTTCCTTTGGTTTCAGCATTGCGATGCCAACGTTTTCAATGTTAGGAATACCGGTAAGAAAGACTTCAATCCGCTGGTTTTTTTCCGGACTACGAGCGGTAATCTCAAAAGCCTTCAAAACCTTGATGTTAGTGTCTGCCTCCGGATCTACGCCGACTAAGCGTGCGAGTTTTTCTGGAGAGGTTACGTTCTCTAATTCGTCGCCTTGAATGAATAAAACGACTTCTACAGGAGTGTCACTCTCCGTCTCAGCATAGAGCGTTGCGCGGTAGATAATTTCTGCGTCAGATGCTATGTTGAAACTGTCTGCCCCTGTTGTAAAGGGCCCGGATTTCCACGGCTCTGTAGCGGTTGGGTCGAGCAGTCGGTAGCGTTCATCAGGAACATCATCGTGGCGCGGATCGAGAGTTTTTCCGTTTCGGTAGTTTCTGGAAGGTGGCAGTGGATCCAATACGATCACACGTGAAACAATTGCCTCGGCGGCTTCAAGGTAGCGTTCCATGAGGAGCGGGGACATAGAGAGGACATCGCCGATGTTATCAAACCCGTGTCCGACATCATCTGCGGGAAAATTTTCGGTCGGATTGAAATCGACACCGAGTAGGTCGCGGACGGTATTTTTATATTCGACGCGATTGAGTCGGCGGACTGTAACGCGTCCGGGATCCGGCTTCGCCGTCCGGTCTGCGTGTTCAAAGATTGCTTCGATATGCGCAACAAAAGATTCTGATTCTTCCAGTGATGGCTGTTCGTTACCTTCAGGGGGCATCTGAGTTGTTTCTACCATATCCAGCACCCGATCCCAAACCTCACGATCCTCAATCAAGGAATGGTTATCCGTATATGAATCCAAGGAGAGTTCAGCGGCGGGTTGGTCACCGGCGTGACAACTGAAACAGTACTCTTCTAAAAACAGCGCGCCATTTTTAGAAAAATCGGTGGTATCCTTTTCACCAGGATTGGCGGTAAAGGCGACGAGTCCGAGTATCAAAATCAGACAAAGGCATCGTAGAATAGAATTGGGCAAAATCATTGACCTACTCCCTATGCGAAAAGGGTTGGACCGTGCTTGCTATAGATAACAGTGTGTATTGACTCTTACAAGCGTCCTTACTTTATGGTTATAATATCATAGCACAGAACACAAAGTCAAGTGAAAGCCTATCTCGGAAAATTTGCGTTTTAATGATCAGTCTGCTAAAATAGGGACATCAGACCGATTTTGGAATGCTATAAAGGGTATCACAAGTCATGAATATATTGGATCGCTTCCACCGCAAGATGTTTAGCGTATTGCTGCTGACCACATGCGTTTTTGTTTCAAATCTATCTGATGCTCACAAAGCGCGCCTTGCAGGTGATGGATGCCATAACTCAAATGAGTTTGGCACACATTGCCACGAAGCAGACGAGACGATAGATTTTATATCTAACGAATCGGGATACTATATAGTGTCGGATATAACCGATGGCGACACACTTGATTTGGTGTATGGTCAAGGTCTGATAAAAATCAGACTCTTTGGGGTTGATACGCCTGAGACAAAGAAAGGCACAAAGTTAACTGCCGATGTGAAATCTATTCTAAAAGAGAAAGGTGTCCCGCTTACTGATGCTGCAATGGATGCGGAAAAAGCAAATCAATTGAAACTTGGGCGAGCGGCACGCGCGTATGTGGAGGAAACCTTGTCTGACAAACAGATATATGTTTTGTTTGATAGCACAAACCAGTTCCCATTTATTATGCCAGGCAAATATGGTAGGTATTTAGCATACATATTCTATCGTGAGGCTGGGGGAACTCGTTTTCTGAATATAGACTTGATCGCTAACGGACACGCGGATTTAGACTATGTGGATACGCCATTTAGGTATAGATGGGCATTCGTCTCAGATTTAGATGAGATACAGGAACGCTTTCATCAATCAGATTTGCCGGCCCCCGAAAACCTGTCCGTCGCGTCTGCTATACGGCAGAAACTGACGACAACTTGGGCGGTTTTGAAAGTCAAAAATCATTAATGTCAAAGCCATTCCATAATTCACTCTATACACAGAGAACCGGAGGACTTTAGCCATGAATCAACACGAACAA
>JAJECD010000340.1 GCA_022822215.1 Candidatus Poribacteria bacterium
CTCTATCTTTCTGCATAACATCCCGAAGTGGCTCACTTATTATGCAGGTTTCTTAAATGAAGTCGCAGATTTTCGGCACTGGATTGCATGGGACGCACCGACGGCTCCGATGGGTAAAACTTTGCAACCTTCACATTACGGTATCTTGTTTTACGCGAAAGACCAAAAACAAAACAAATTTTATGAAATCCGCTATCCACACAAACGGTGTCGGAAATGTGGATATTTAATCAAAGACTACGGTGGAAAGAAGAGTATACTGCATCCGTTCGGTCCCCTCGTTCCTGATGTCTGGTCGGATATTCATCGTATCCGTCATAGTAAACATAGAGATCCACACCCGTGCCAACTGCCGATTCATCTTTTGGAACGTCTTATTTTGATGAGTACGGATGAGGGAGATGTTCTCTTAGATCCATTTATGGGGACTGGTACCACTGCCGTCGCGTCGGCAAGGTTAGGCAGGAAAGTTATAGGTATAGATTTAGATCCACAATACGTAGAAATCACACAGCGAAAATTAGCACAAGAATCACCGAACTCTAAAATCGGCGATATATGGGTGAGTTTTCACCGAGGCGAAATCATCACAATCGCTGATAAAGACTGGGAGTCTTTGAAGTCGTCGTTTGTGATTCCAGAAGACATGAGGCGTATAGACTTTGAGAAAATCAAAACCGGTGGTGCAATCGTCCCGACAGCACCGCAAACCCCTCAACAGTATTTGGACATTCAGGAAGAAGGGTGTAACTGCTATTCTTGAACAGGAGAGATAACTATGGCTATAGATATTCATGAAGAAACCAATCTTCGTCTTACAAGACGCACATTTCTGGGGAAAACAGTGCGGGGTGTTGGGTCGCTTGCGCTTGCGTCCCTGTTGTCTCCATCACTCATCAATGCTGCAGAAATTGAGAAGTGGCAGGGAATTATTACTACACCGCACGTGCCACCGAAGGCGAAACGCATTATCCATCTCTGCATGGCAGGCGGTCCCTCGCATTTGGAGACTTTGGACTACAAGCCGAAACTCGCCGAACTTGACGGACAGCCGATGCCGAAGTCTTTCACTGAAGGACAACCGATTGCGCAACTCCAAGGACAAGTGGACTCACTCAAATGCCTTGGTCCGACACATGAATTCAAAAAATGGGGACAATCGGGACAGGAGATGAGTGCGGCGTTTCCGCATATCGGAAGCCTCGCGGACGATATTTGTATCGTCCGCTCCCTGAAAACCGAGCAAATTAATCACGATCCAGCACACACCTTCATGAACACCGGCACTGCAATCGCTGGTAGACCGAGTATGGGGTCGTGGCTGCTCTATGGTCTCGGTAGTGAAAACGAAAACCTACCGGGCTATGTCGTGCTTATTTCCTCTGGTGGTGGTCAGGACCAACCGATTGCGACACGACAGTGGCACAGCGGATTTCTCCCCGGTCAGTTTCAAGGGGTCCAGTTCCATTCAACAGGCGATCCGGTTCATTACGTCACCAACCCTGACGGCGTGAGTACAGAACAGCAGCGGGATGTTGTTGATGCTGTACAAAACCTAAACGGTATGCTCGACGAGACTGTGGACGATCCGACGATTGCAACGCGCATTAGTCAGTATGAGATGGCGTTCCGAATGCAGACGAGTGTACCAGAGTTGACTGACATCTCGAAAGAACCGCAGCACGTTCTTGATATGTACGGTGCTACACCGGGAGACGGGTCCTATGCCTCGAACTGTCTACTCGCAAGACGATTGGCGGAACGTGGTGTACGGTTTATCCAACTTTACCATCGCGGATGGGATCATCACGGTGGGATTGAAAACGCTATCAAGACAACTTCTGGGTACGTTGATAAGGCGACTGCTGCCCTCGTCAACGATTTGAAACAGCGCGGTATGTTAGATGAGACCTTAGTGATCTGGGGTGGCGAATTTGGACGAACACCGATGGCACAAGGCACTGGACGCGACCACCATATCAAGGGATTCTCGATGTGGATGGCGGGTGGTGGTGTCAAAGGTGGTGTTAGTTACGGGAACACCGATGAGTTGGGATATAATGCCGTTGAAAATATCGTGCATGTCCACGACTTCCACGCAACGATGCTCCACCTCTTCGGGATTAATCACGAGAAACTCGTCTACCGCTTCCAAGGACGAGACTTTCGCCTCACTGATGTCCACGGACACGTCGTCCGAGACATTTTGGCTTAAAAAGTAGTAGGCACACGCTGTGTGCCTTTAACAGTGGTGAAAGCGGAGAGGAACTTATATGAAAAAAGCAGACAGGCTTTTCGTATACATCTCGCTCTTGTTGTTTTTGACGGTATCTGTCTTTGGCGACGGGCTCCCAATGGCGGAACCTGGAGCCGTTGGACTCTCTACCGAAAGACTTTCAAGAATTGATAAAGTCATGGAAACCCATGTCGCTCAGCAGAAAATCGCTGGTGGCGTTACGCTACTGGCTCGGCATGGGAAGATCGCACATCTCGGCACTTACGGTATGATGGATGTTGAAGCAGGCAAGCCGATGACCCGCGACACCATTTTCCGTATTGCGTCAATGACGAAACCAATCACAAGCGTTGCTGTGATGATGCTCTACGAGGAGGGACATTTTCGGTTGAACGAACCGGTCTCGAAGTTTATTCCAGCGTTCAAGGAGATGCTTGTGTTGCCGCCAGAGGATGCTGAAGATTCGGCACAACCTGTACCCGCAACACGGCAGATTACAATTTGGAACCTGCTCACGCACACTGCGGGTCTAACGTATCACTGGAATGAGCGTCTGGGTGCGCAATACACCGATGCGGGTATCACCCACGGACTGCTTCAAGATGAGAGCACCCTCGCTGAGAAAATGAAAATGTTAGCGACGATCCCGTTGTTACATCAACCGGATGCGGAATTTGAGTATGGGTTGTCAATAGATGTGCTCGGTTACCTCGTTGAGGTTGCGTCGGGGATGTCGCTCGATGCGTTTTTCTCTGAGCGTATCTTCAAACCCCTCGGTATGAACGACACATATTTCTTTCTCCCAGAAGCGAAACGCGAACGGATTGCCACCGTGTACGAGCGCACCAAAGACGGTCCCATAATGCGAAAGTCTCAAGAACCGACGGTGGACGGTTCACTGATTTACTCAACTGACTATCCGTACAACGGTCCGCGAACCTATTTTTCCGGTGGGGGTGGATTGGTCTCCACTGCCCCTGATTACGTTCGCTTCGCGCAAATGATGCTCAACGGTGGCGAACTTGACGGTGTCCGACTCTTAAGTCGAAAAACTGTTGAATTGATGACTTCAAATCGGCTTGCGAATATGAATGTAGACTTCGGATTCGGTTTGGGTTTTAGCGTTGTCCGAGACGCATCAGACCTTAATGAAGTCGGGTCGGTTGGGACGTTTGGCTGGGGCGGTTTCTTCTATACCAATTTCTTCATTGACCCGCAAGAAAGAATGATTGGGATCTTTTTATGCCAATTGCATCCCAGTGGTGATTTGGATATCGGCGAGAGAATTCGCATCCTCTGCTACCAAGCGATTGCTGATTAAATTAAAACCGTCAACCAGAGACGGCTTATAGTCCAGGGATTTAGTTCTTCTGTAGGAGCGAGCTCCTGCTCGCGACTTTTCAGTGAAATTAGATAAATAAGCTGAAAACTAAATAGCCCTGCAAACTAACAGTTTGCGCTACGAGTAGAAACTTTTTATCAAACTCAGGTTAGGAAGGAAATTATCCGATATGCCAAAAGAACTTATCGCACCTGCCCAAGAGCAGGTCGCTTTCCGAGAATATGAAAACCCACCCTTGCAAGCCAATGAAATTCGGGTCAAGAGCCAGTTTGGCGCTGCCAAACACGGTTCAGAGATGGCATCATATAAGGGATATGCAGGTCCACGCGGTGGCTACGACGGCGAATATAAAATCTTTCGAGCAAACGAATCCGGGATGGTCCACTATCCCTCAGGACTTGGCAACATGTGTGTCGGTGAAGTAACAGAGATCGGCGCGGACGTCACCGGCGTTGCGGTTGGGGAGCGGGTTTTTCGGCACAGCTCCTTCCGCGAGGAAAATGTTTGGACTGCATCGGGTGTACGGAAACTTCCCGATGGTGTGCCGTGGCAGGCTGCCGTCTGTCTGGATCCGACGGATTTTGCGCTCGGAGCAGTGCGTGACGGTCATGTTCGGATTGGGGATGCCGTGGCGGTCTTTGGAATGGGCGGTATCGGGCTGATAGCACTGCAACTCGCTAAGTTGGCGGGTGCATATCCTGTGATTGGTGTTGATCCGCTTGAGTTGCGCCGCAATGTGGCTCTGGAATGTGGTGCTGATCTTGTTATTGACCCTACAACAGAAGATGCCGGTTTAGAAATTAAAAAAGCGACCAACAAACGGGGTGCCGATGTTTGTATTGAATATAGCGGTCATCATAGCGCGTTACAAGATGCTATCCGCGGGGTGACGTATCTGGGAACTGTTGTCGCTGGGGCGTGGCCGGGTATCTATCCAGCGGGATTGGATCTCGGTGCGGAAGCGCATTTCAACCGACCGACGATTGTCTTCTCACGCGCCTGTAGCGAACCGAATCCTGAGTATCCAAATTGGAATGAAGGCAGGCTTTTTGAAATCAGTTGGCGACTCCTTTGCGACGGTAGTCTGAAATCTGAGCCGGTTATTTATCCTGTTGTCGATTTTGACGATCTGTTGGTTGAGTATCCAAAGATAGCGACGCATCCGGGTGAGAATGTAAAGTTAGGCGTTCGATTTGCCTAATTGTATTTTTTCAGGTTGCGTCCTTAATTTCTGGGCATCTGTAAGTTAAACTAAGGTTTGGATAAGACCGTATGTATTCAGGTTGCTGCCGCAAGCGAGTAGGTTTAAAAGTAAGGAAAGCCATGACCGTTGGAATCATACTGGTTTTAATGGGCATGGCATTATTCCAGGTCAAGGGCGACAATATAATGGGAAGCATTGAAGTAACGCCGAAAATCGAAATCGTAGAGATACCGAGCGAATTTTCTATTTTCAGACAAGTCGGCTGCGATAAATATATCAACGTTTTCGGTGTTCACATCTTCGCAACCCTAACGACCCCTGAAGATAAGCTTTCTCACGCCGCAGGCGTTTTGGCACAATATCTTGATAACGACGAAGACGGTGTTCCCAACAACACGCGGGTTCTCAGTCATCTGGTGAGCCGAAACGTTTTCATCATCATGCCCGGAACAGCGGCAGAGATGGAACGGTTGGAGATGGATCTGGTCGAAGACGCAGGCTATCGATTTGGTCAAGACCTGTATGGCGAAGAAACCAAGCCGGATTTCCTTGTTGATGGCAAAATCAACGCTCCTGATGGCGGATACTACGACGGCGCATTAGAGGAAATTTTGCATCCCATCACACATTACGGTTATGCCAACGCTTACCCCGAAGCGTTCGGAACGAGACGCGGGTCCACCTTAGCGAAATGCATGGATGCCGCCCGTGGTGGATATTTTGAGCAAGTACCACAAGGTGGTCCCAAGAGCGGGTATCCAGCAGAAGCTTGGTATCACTATACGGATGAAACTTGTGACTACGGTTGTATGATTACGGAGTATATCTATTGGGCTTTGACATCGATATTGGGGACACAGGGTTTTCCAGGACGACACGAAGAACTCAAAGTCGAATGGGAATTGAATACCAGAGAACTCGTTAGAACTGAAGATACTACGGTATATGAACTTCTGACAGACTCACAGTACAAATTTCCGACCAAAGCACCAGATGGAAACTACAAACCATCGGCATTTCCCACCACAGTTATTCCTATCGTCGCTATCGAAGATGAAGATTAATATGTGAACCAGAAGATCGTCGTGTTACAGCAAGAAATGGGGCACGCGATCAAGAATAATGCATTATCGCACCCCCGCCGCCCGTAGCACCGTTTCCTGAACTGTGAACTCATAAACGAGTGAACGATCGGGAGACTTCTCACCCCGAATATCAGCGACAAACGCTCGGAGGCTCTCGACGTAGCGTGGTCGTGGCTCCACCGGCACCGTCTGCCAGCCTTTTGCATATCCATCCCGTTCCTCATCAAGACACAACCGCAACGCTGGCGGTTCAAGCGGCTCAAGAATTGCGCTCCCGCGTGTCCCGTAGACTTCCAATCGCCTCGATTTTCCCGAATCCACTTCCAGCGCCGTTGACTCAAGAATCGCCAACGCTTTCGGATATTCAAGGACAGCTGCTGTGTTGTTCCGATACCACGGCACGTCATGTCCGTCGTGCCGCGAAAACGGCGTTACCCGTGTCGGTCGTCCGAGTAATGCGACGATAATATCGGTGAGGTGGCAGGCGAGGATAAACATAATGCCGCCGGAGTGTTCACCGAGTGAATCCCAACGCTGCCAGTGTGCATCGCTTGAACGTCCCGATGAGATTCGCCCCCGAACAGAGAAGATATCACCCAGTTTGCCGGAGTGCACCCAATCAAGGATAAACTGAAAGCCTGCATTGTAGCGGAACATATAGCCGAGTTGCACGAGCAGATTTTTGTCGCGGGCGAGCTCTAAAACCTCTTGAAACGCATCAAGGTTATCACCCGCCGGTTTATCAAACCAGACGTGCTTGCCGTGTTCAAGAATCTCCCGTGCAAAGGTGAGATTCTGTGAAACACGTCCCTGCGCTGCAACCCCAACGATTGTTTCATCTTCGAGTATCTCTTCTTTGGACGTAAACCAGTGAACGCCTTCATAGATAGGGTTTTGACCAAGCGTCTCTCGGACTTCTGGAGACGGTTCAAAGACACCGGCGAACTTAATTTCGTCACTTTCCTTCATCACGCGGGCTTTCCCTGAAGCGTGGTCGTGGGAGATGCCGTATTGTGCAAGTCTTAATTTCACGTATTCTGCTCCTTAGATAATGTCACGTTTAAAACCTATGATTACCAAAAACAACGGGTACAGTCTCATACGATTCTATCATAGAACCCCCATTGGTTGATAGAAAAAATGGGTGTGATTTTTCGCTGCTTGTGCTAAACTTTAGCGTATGAAAATCTCAATTCAACTCCAGCTCTACACGAAATCAGATTGTCCGCTCTGTGACGAGGCAAAAGAGGTGTTGGAGCGTGTTGAAGCAAAAATGTCGTTTATTGCCATAGAAGAAATCGACATCACTCAGGATCTGAGATTATTCACAAAATATAAGCATCTGATTCCTGTGCTCAAGTTGGATGGACAACAACTCTTTGTCCATCATACCACCTATTGGAAACTAATATGGCAGCTCCGGTGGCACTGGGTTCGGAAGCATTTCACCGGTAGGAGGGATTTGTAATCCCGACCATATCAAAAAATCTAAGGAGGTTCCCATGGCTTTTCCATCTCATGGTACAACACACCGATCTACTGTAACGGGGACACGCGGCATGGCGACGAGTGCACACCCACTGGCAAGCCTTGCTGGCGCACGCATGTTGCTCGCTGGAGGCAATGCGTTTGATGCAGCGGTCGCAGTGGCTTCAACGCTCAACGTCGTTGAACCTTATATGTCAGGTATTGCTGGCAACGGGTATATGTTACTTTATAGCGCGAAGGAAAAAACACATCGCGTGATAGACTATCTCGGCACTGCACCTTACGCGGCAACGCTGGATGTCTATCCGACACTCGAAAGCCAGCAGATTGGTATTCGTGCCGGTATGGTCCCGGGTGGATGTGGTGGTTGGTTGGCTGCGCTGGACCGTTACGGGAGCATGTCGCGTGCCGACGTTTTTGCACCAGCGATTGAGTTGGCAGAAAACGGGTACGCCGTCACCGTTAAAAATGCGGAATTCATGGAAGGTGCGTACCACTATTTTTCCGAGAGGGCTGCGGAAGTTATCGCTTCACGGGGTAGGACCCCACATCCGGGTGAGGTTTTGGTGCAGAAGGACCTTGCGCAGACGTTCCGAACGGTTGTAGAAGGCGGGGCAGAGGCGTTCTATCGCGGCAATATTGCAAAAGAAATCGTCCGTTTTTCTGAAGAGACGGGTGGGTTAATAACTGAAAAGGATTTGACTGATTTTGAGGTATTGTGGCAAGAACCGATTTCCGTTACTTACAAAGATTACGAAGTTTATTGCCCGCCGCCACCGTGTTCGGGCTTTCAGTATCTGGAGACGTTGAATATCTTAGAGAACGATGAACTCGGTGAACTCGGACACAATACCCCCGAATATCTACACCTTCTGATTGAAGCGATTAAACTGGCGAGTGCGGACAGAGCCGAACACGCACCACGTCCCAACCCGCCGATTGAACGGTTGTTGTCTAAGGACTACGCCCGGGCACAACGCCAGCGTATCGGCGAACAGGCGGCAGTCAGCGGCGGTGAACGTTGGTCAAAAGATAAACTGCCGGGTGAAATTATCGCTAACGATTGGACAACTGAATGCACAACCCACTTTGACACTGCTGATGCGGAAGGCAATATCGTCGCAGTAACACAGAGTCTTGGTCAACCCTTCGGCACGGGTGTAATTCTCGGTTCAACGGGGATGTTTCTTAACAATTTCATAAACTGGTTTGATAGGATTCCAGAGAGTCCGAATGCTGTTGGACCGCATAAACGGATAGAGATGTGTATGTCGCCGTGCCAAGTCTGGAAGGGCGAGAATCCGTTCGCCGCGATTGGCACACCTGGAAGCCACGGTATCCTTCAGACAACGCTCCAGATGGTGTTGAACTTGATTGAACACGGGATGAATGTCCAAGCGGCGATTGAGGCACCGCGCGTTCGTTTGGTAAATCCGGGAACGCATGTGAGTATGGAGGGACGGATTCCGGTTGCAGTCCGTGCGGCATTGGAAGCGCGTGGACATGAGGTAGAAGTGCTACCCGATTGGACGGCAACCGTCGGCGGTGGTCACGGGATCGCTTTTGATACCGAAGAAGGCAGTTTCATGGGTGGTGCCGATCCGCGGCGTGATGGGTATGCCATAGGCGTGTGAAAATGGTTTATCCGAAACACATCGTCGCTGTCTCTGGATTGATATGTCACCCCAACGGTAAAATCTTGCTCATACGGAGTCCACGCCGCGGCTGGGAGTTTCCTGGGGGTCAAGTTGAAGAAGGCGAGAACCTGATTAAAGCATTGCGACGTGAAATCCAGGAGGAATCTGGTGTCACCGCGTCAATTGGGGCATTGGTTGGTATTTACTCAAATATCAAATCGCCTACGAAATTGATGTTCGGTTTTTTAGGAGATTACGTTTCTGGTGAATTAAGGACAAGCGACGAGAGTTTAGAGGTAGAATGGGTTGCCCGTGATTCAGCTTTGCAGCGTGTATCGAATTCGGCTATTTATGACCGAATGAAAGATATGCTTGATTTTTCGGGACGTGTCGTTTATCGCGTTTATACCAATAACCCGTATCATGTTTGTGAAGAGAGTTTCTTGTGAAACAGTGGCGCGTCCGTTCATTAAAGATGTATTTTTTTCAGATTTTATATCTATTCTAATGTTTTTTTAAGGAGAAAATATGAAAGGTTTTAACGCTACGAGCAGATGTCTGCTTTTGATATTCGGACTGCTTTTAATCTCTGGTTGTGATGCAATCCAAGATGTAATTATTTCTGAACCACCAAGTGGAACCGATACCGAACCGCTTCACGTAACGATGGTATATCCCAGCGATTGTGTAGATTCCGCGGCGTACTGTCTTGCTTTCCATACCGGTGTAAGGACTGCGGAAGAAGCACTTGGGATTGCACTCACTGAAGTAAACGGTATGGAAAACGATCCGGTAGCCACAGAGAGGCTACTAAGAGATGCAGCACAAAATTCAGATCTTGTTTTGACTGCAGGCTATCAGATGGGGGACATACTTGCTCGCGTTGCACTGGAGTTTCCTGAGGTCAAGTTTGCAATTTTCGATGTTGTGCTGGACATGCCAAACGTGACTTCTATCAATTACAAATCTAATGAAGGTTCGTTTCTTGTCGGGGCGATTGCGGGTTTAAAAACGGAAAGCAACCAAATCGGGTATATTGGGGGTGCGGATGTCCCGCTGTTACACGGATTTGAAGCAGGCTATCTCGCTGGAATTCATGCAGTCAATCCGGCGGCAGAAGTGGTTATAGACTATATTAGCACGGATGCAACAGGTTTTAACCAACCTGAAAAAGCAAAAGCACTGGCTTTAGCACAATATGCCAACGGGATTGATGTGATTTATGCTGCCGCTGGTGGTGCCGGGCAAGGCGTACTGGAAGCCGCACAAGAACAGCAGAAGTTTATTATTTGGGTCGATGACAACGGCAACCATCTTGCCCCTGGAATTGTCTTGACGAGTATGACAAAAGAGATTTCTACTTCTGTGCAGCGCATCATCCGAGAAACCGTTGAAGGCAATTTTATGGCAGGTATCCGTCTCTTCGGGGTCGCCGATGGTGATGTCACTTATGCTGTTGATGAACACAATCAAGCATTGCTTTCAGGTGACATCATAGAAACTGTCGAATCGCTGAAAACAAAAATTATTACTGGTGACATCACGGTTCCCGACACGGTTCTGTTGCCTCGCGAATAACAGAATGAGTTATGATAAAAGGAGAGTTTTATGCTTAACCAATACCCGGACCCAGAGTCTGAAGGTCGGCGGAGTTTAGTGGTTGGGATCTTGTTGACGCTCATCACTTGTGGTATCTATGGACTTTACTGGCAATATAAACAGATGGCAACGCTTAATGCGTGGCTGCGGAGAGATGAGTACTCTTTTTGGCTCTGGCTTTTGCTTTCGTTTATTACTTGCGGGATTTATGGTATCTATTATGAGTACAAGATGGCACACGGTATCAATAGGGTGCAGACTGACAACGATTTGGTTGCCGACTCAAATCTGCCAATCATCTGTGTCCTATTAGCGATTTTCGGGATAGGTGTTGCCTCCCTTGCTATTCAGCAGCATCAGATCAACAGGCTCTACTCCTAATGCTTAATCATATATCACTGGCACGTCTATTTCTTATCGGATTAGGTGTGGTCGGACTCTATACCGCGAGTGCTGAGATGGCACCTGAAGAGGTTTCACTGATTCCGTGTTTATTTCATTTAGTGACCGATGTGCCGTGCCCTGGGTGTGGGATGACGCGGGCGTGCCTTGCCATAATACACGGACAGTTTGGGGACGCGTGGCATTATCAGCCCTTCTCATTTTTAATTATCGGACTGGCTATTGGCGCAGCGTTCTTTCCGATACGGTTCAAAAATGCATGGGGTCGTTGCTCACCGCTTACTCGAAACGTACTTGCCGTTAGCGGAATTGTCCTATGTCTTTCCGTTTGGATTCATAAACTGTGGACCTAAAGCACAAAATCGCTTCACTTAAGAGATTTTACCACAATATAATTTGAAGCCTTAATAACTCCTCAGCACAGTGCCTTTTGCCCCGACGATCCAACCGGCGTTTTTATTGAGGTAAATATCCTGCAAGTTATGTCGTGCCGGTGAAGGATAGCGGTTCCATGTCTTACCACTATCTGTTGTGTGAAGGATTAACCCTTTCTCGCCGATTGCCCATCCACGCCGTTCGTCATGGAATGCAACACCCCGCAAGTTTTGACTGACGGAACTTTTCTGCCGCAGCCACGTTCTCCCGCCATTCGCAGTGTGGAGGATCAGCCCATTTGTCCCGACAATCCACCCGCGCGTTACATCTGCGAAATAAACACTGAATAGGGGCTGCTCGGCATTGCTTCTCTGGCGCACCCATCGTTTTCCGCCATCTTGGGTATGAAGCACTTCACCTTCCTCGCCAACAATCCAACCGCGCTGTGGATCGACAAAATGGACACTCCAGAGGTGTTTATCTGAAAGGTCTCGTAGGCTTTCCCAACGACCGCCGCCGTTTTCTGTCCAAAGAACCGTCCCTTTTCCGCCGACCGCCCAGCCCTCCGTTGTGCTAACGAAATAAATATCCAAGATACCCGGCGGTCTACTTTGACGCCGTATTTGGTGTTGCCCACTCCATGTAGCCCCCCCACTTGCCGTATAGTGCACTTGTCCGATACTCGCAATCCAACCGTTATTTGGGGTTGTGAAATTAACCTGGGTCAGTGTATCTTTAGAAATGGAGGACGTTGTCCAAGTCGTTCCGCCATTGGTAGTAGATAGGACCGTCCCCGCGGTGCCGACTGCCCAGCCGCGTTTAGCATCAACAAAATGGACACCGTAGAGATGTGTGTTTGTGCCGCTCTCAATCTGTTGCCAGTCAAATTCCTTTGTGTCTTGCGAGCATCCGAAGTATATAAGGCTACCGCATAAGATAATAAGAGCGAGGTACATCTTTTTTTGCATTTCAGCCCCCTTTTCTGGACGAAATTTTTTATTGCATCTATTTCTGAGTCGTGGTAGACTATAACTATTATAAGGCATCTGCATGGAGTTGTCAAGCGCTTTAGAGATAGCATACTGACGTATCATGTATATCATCGGAATTGATGGCGGCGGAACGAAAACCGTTGGCATTCTGGCGACAGAGACCGGGCAACATCTCGCACAAGTCCAATCAGGACCTGCGAACTACCATGTAGTTGGTGAAACACAGACGCAGGCGGTTCTGGAAAGTGTCGTCGAAGAACTTTGTGAAAAAGCGGGTGTTTCAAGGGCAAGCCCGATTCGCTTCTGTTTGGGAATGGCAGGCTTAGGACGCGCTGTGGATCGAGAAGTCATTGGCAAGATTTGCGATAAACTCGGTATTCGAGACTCTCCTCATGGCGTTCGGCGTATCCTGACCCACGATGCACACATCGCATTGGTTGGTGGAACTGGAAAGCAGGAAGGCGTAATCGTCATCTCTGGAACGGGAGCTATTGTTTACGGTATCAATACCGATGGTAAAGAAGGACGTGCGAGTGGATGGGGCTATCTGCTCGGAGATGAAGGGAGCGGCTACGATATTGCTATAAGAGGACTTCAGGCGGTTGCTCGCGCGGCTGATGGTAGAGATGCTCCAACTGAGTTAACAAACCGCATTCTGGACAGGCTTGAATTGAACGAACCAAGCGAGTTGATTCGCTGGGTCCATGCTGCAAGTCGGGACGCGATTGCCCGCTTAGCTGAGGTAGTATTTGACACTGCCCGAACAATAGACCCTGTTGCAGAACGGATTGTTAACGACGCTGCCGATGAACACGTTTGTGCCGCGCGTAGTGTAATTGAACAATTAGAATTCACAGAACCGTTTGATGTTGTTCTCAGTGGTGGCAATTTCATCCATCAACCGATGTTTGTAGATAAACTCCGCGACCGACTTGTTGAGATTCGCCCAGAAGCGTTCCTGCTACTCCCAAGACATGAACCTGCTTACGGGGCAGTGTTGTTAGCACAGACGCAATTGTAGGTGGAAATTGTTGCCAGCAAAGGAATGCATGCACTCCACAACAGAACAGCGAAATCCGAATTCTACTGAGATTGACCTGAAGAAAATCTCAGAAATCGTCCAGATTTTTCACGAAGAGGACCGAAAAGCAGTTGCAGCAGTTGCGGCAGAATCCGACGCAATTGCACACGCAATTGATTTGTGTGTTACGGCGTTTCGCGCCGGTGGCAGGCTATTCTATATCGGCGCAGGCACGAGTGGTAGACTTGGGGTTTTAGATGCTTCCGAATGCCCACCGACCTTTAGCACACCCCCTGAAATGGTACAGGGGATTATTGCGGGTGGTGATGTCGCCTTACGTCGCTCTGTGGAAGGTGAAGAAGACTGTCCTGAACGTGGTGCACAAGCTATCAGGGAACGTCAACTCACAGCGCAAGATGTGCTCGTCGGCATTGCAAGTAGTGGACGCACCCCTTATGTCATTGGGGCTTTGAAGGCGGCTCACACTATCGGCGCAACGACGATATTTTTGTGTTGTGTCGAACCGCCTGAGCAATTTAAAGAGTGGGTGACGCATTTCGTTGCACCGATTGTTGGTCCCGAAATCATTACAGGTTCAACGCGTTTGAAAGCAGGGACAGCAACAAAACTCGTTTTGAACATGCTGACGACTGTTTCTATGATAAAATTGGGCAAAGTCTACGACAATCTGATGGTAGATGTCCACGCTTCTAACACCAAGTTGGTTGAACGGAGTATACGGATTGTCCAAGCCGTCACTGGCGTTGATGCTACGGTAGCTGAGGCAACGTTAGCACAGGCGGGTGGCCAGGCAAAGTTAGCGATTGTAATGCTCTCAGAAGGATTGAACGCTACAGACGCAGACGCGCTATTAGAAAGACACTCGGGTTTTTTAAGAGGCGTTCTTGATAAAAAACCCTAATCTATCCTTAGCAGAGGCTGTGGCGCGCTGCTTGCAAGCGCATCTGGATAAGATAAACGCGCAACGCAATTTATAAGGGGACCTATATGGATACGAAGGATACAAAAGTTGGGCTTGCCAAAACCGGCAGGCGACGTTCTAATGTTTTTGAGGCACTCGACAATATACGTGAAGTGCTTACACCGAAAACCCGTGAACAGGTGCTGTTGAAACCGAATTTTCTCTCCAGTACAAATCAACTGGCTTCGTCGCACCCAGATGCGATCCGCGGCGCTCTTGATTTTCTGCTAAGTACACCGGAGCCCCCGAAAGAGGTGATTATCGCTGAGGGTGCCAATGAGAAATTTTCGGGCGAGGCGTTCCAGATTTTCGGCTATGAAGCACTCCAAGCCGAGTACGATCTCCCAATCCGACTCGTGGATTTACATCAAGAAACCGAATGGGTAGAAACGAAGGTTTTTCTTGCTGAACGCAATGAAGATACGGTACGGATGCCGAAAATCGTCCTGGATTGCCCCTGCACAATCTCTGTCGCTATTGCGAAAACGCATGATGCGGGTGTTGTGACCCTTGCGATGAAGAATATGATTATGGGCACCTTGCACAAAGAAGATCGGATTAAAATGCACGGCTACCACAGTCATGCAGACCGTGTGCTTCCGCGCGAAGCGCAGACATTGAACATCAATCTCCTTCGCCTCTCACGCCATCTTAAGCCTGATATTGCTATCGTTGATGGCACTGTTGGGTTGCAGGGCAACGGTCCCGGCGGCACTGATTCCGTGCCACTCGGTATCGCTGTTGTGAGTGATGATGTGTTCGCAGCGGACGCTGTCACGACGAAGGCGATGGGATTTGAACCCTTGGAGATTGGACTTTTCCATTACGCAAACGAGATGGGTTACGGCACTGCGGATCTGAACAAAATTGATATTGTGGGACCTGCAGTTGAAACGGTCGCGACATCGTTTAAGCCCCATGAAACCGCCGAACTTCAATTCCAATGGCAGGAAGCGAGTCCGGCAGAATATCTGGCAGCTGACTAACAAAGGGAGAACTATGAAACGCTTCTATAATATTCTTATTCTATTTTCGATTTTCCTCACCACACCAGCGTGGGCCTGGTGGGGTGGTGGACATGATATCCTCACACAGGCAGCTGTAAAAGCACTACCAGAGGAGATGCCTGAATTTTTCCGATCCGCCGAAAAAATGGTTGCTCACTGCGTCTACGATCCAGATATATCAAAAGAGCGTGGTACACCGCATGCACGACAGGCTGAATACGGTGAACACTATATTGATATAGAACTGTTCGGAGAGCATCCGATTCCAGAGGGACGCGAGGCGCATATCAAGTTGTGTGCAGAATTAGAGATTGCGCCACGAACGGTCGGCACACTGCCTTATGCCTTGGCAGAATGGACGGAACGACTCGCCGTTGCTTTCGCAGAGTACCGCAAATGGCCCGACAATCCGATGATTCAAAACAAATGTTTTCTCTATGCCGGATTCCTTTCACACTACGCACAAGATATGTGTCAACCCTTACACCTAACAATCCATTTTGATGGCATTGTTCAAGAGGATGGTTCAAAGCTGCATAAGGGTATCCATGAGAAGGTCGATTCGGCGATTGAAGTCTTGAGACTCGATCCGACAGAACTGGCGAAAGCACAAACGGTTGAAGCCATTAGCGATTTAATGCCAGCGATAATAAAACAGATTAAAGCAGAACACAGTTTGGTGGATAGCGTTTACGCACTGGCAGAAGACTATCAAGACCTGAAAAACCCATCACCTGCGTTGGTTGATTTCACAAACGATCGGGCGCGTGAAGCTGTGCGTTGGACCGCATCGCTCTATTTAACGGCGTGGAAGCTTTCTGAAGACATTAAACTGCCCGGTTGGCTTGACCGCGCAAAATAAAAAATGTATCACACGAAAAGGAGAAATAACTTTGTTACAACAGTGGAAACCTGATCCGACTTTTTATCCATCACCTAAGATGGCGATTGAAGCACCTGTTGAAGAACTCGCTTATGTCGCTGCACCTCGGGATGACGGTAAACCTGATGCTATGTGTGTTGTTGACCTTAATGAAGCGTCTGGGACTTATGGACAGATTGTCAACAAATTGGAGCTCGGTGTTCGTGACGAAATCCACCATTTTGGTTGGAACGCATGTAGCGCAGCACTCTGTCCCTACGCGCCGCACCCTTACGTAGAACGCCGCTATCTCGTGGTACCAGCACTCCGGGGTTCTCATATCTATATCCTTGATGTGAAAGAGGATCCGAAGTCCCCGAAACTTATTAAAACTTTGACAGCTGATGAAGTGGAAGACCGATCCGGATATACGCGTCCGCATACGGTACATTGTGGACCCGAAGGTATCTACATAAGTGCACTCGCTTCGGCAGGTTCCGAAGAGGGACCCGGTGGTATCTTCCTTATGGATCACTACAACTTCAATATCCTCGGACAGTGGGAAGTCGAGCGTGGTTCTCAATCCCTCTCTTACGATTTCTGGTGGCACTTGGGTTATGATATCGCTGTTACCAGTGAGTGGGGATACCCTGGGATGATTGAAAATGGGGTGAGCCTTGAAGATTTAGGGGCGCGTAAGTTCGGACATAAGATCCATATTTGGGATATTCGACACCGAAAGAACATCCAGACCTTGGATTTAGGCGATGACTATCAGATGATTTTAGAGTTACGCCCCGCACACGACCCAACGAAGGCATACGGGTTCGTCAATGCCGTGCTGAATATGAACGACCTCTCCAGCTCCATTTGGACGTGGTACAAAGATGGCGACGATTGGGGTATTCAGAAGATTATTGATATTCCGGCACAAGCACCTGAGAACCCAGATGATTTACCACCTGCTCTGAAAGATATTGGGATGATACCGCCGCTGGTTACTGACCATATCCTTTCGTTAGATGACCGCTTCCTGTATGTCTCCTGTTGGGGAACTGGCGAGTTGCTGCAGTACGATGTATCTGATCCATTCAACCCGAAGCATACCGGCACTCTCAAAATAGGTGGTATTACAAAATCGCATCCGCATCCGGCTGCTGGACCCGTCAGCGGTGGTCCGCAGATGGTTGAATTGAGCCGCGATGGCAAACGCCTCTATTTCACGAATTCTCTCTATGTCGCCTGGGATAATCAGTTTTATCCAGATGGCGCGAACGGGTGGATGGTGAAAGCGGATATCAATCCGGACGGTGGACTCGAATTGGATTCTAACTTCTTCGTAGGTTTCGGTGACAGTCGCGCCCATCAGATTCGCTTGCAAGGTGGGGATAGCTCATCGGATACTTTTTGTTATTCATAGGAATTTCATAGGGGTTGGGTTACCCAACCCCTACTACTATAACCCAAGTTGCTACCTATGTGATTTTAGATACACGCACCCCGTTTTTCAGCCAAAAGCGATCTTTTTTGCGAAAAACCTCGCGGCTTCCGTGCCATTTTCGGCCCGAAG
>JAJECD010000139.1 GCA_022822215.1 Candidatus Poribacteria bacterium
ACTAACAGTTTATGCTACAAGGTAGCCCTTCTCATGAGGATGCGTCAAAAACTCTACATCCCTTTGACATTTTTTGAGGTATAGAATATAATAAATAAACTTATCGTCATAAGTTAGAATTTGAGGACAACGCTTTGGTCCAGGAGTTAGTCTTGCACGTAGGCAGTTCGGTTCAGAACGAGGTAAGGTGAAAATGACAAGAGAAGAAATTATCAAGAAATTTAGGAAATTGAATCTATGGGAACGAGAAGGAGAAAGAGCACCCCACAAACCTTTGCTGGTGCTGTATGCTATCGGAAAATTGCTGCGCGGTGAGGATAGGCTTGGATATGCCGATATAGAAGAAGACCTCCGGAACTTATTGAAGGAGTTTGGACCGTGGCGGACGAATCATCGACCACAGTACCCATTTTGGCGGTTGCGAAAAGAAAAAGACAAAATCTGGGAGATACCTGATGCCCACAAGATTCGGGAATATCAAAGAAAGAACGGAAAATCAACAGGAGATGCTCGTATAGAAGACCTACGACGTTATGGTGTCGGCGGTTTTCCTGAACCCATTGCCTATCAACTTCAAAAAGACCCTCGACTCGCTTTTGAGGTAGTTCAGAACCTATTAGATTCCCATTTCCCATTTTCGTATTACGAAGATATTTTACAAGCAGTAGATCTGCCTATCCCGTTGCCAATATCACGATCGCGGCTCCCAAACTTTCGAGAAAACGTTCTAAAAGCTTACAACTATAGATGTGCTGTGTGTGGCTTTGATGTAAAATTACGTCACCAACCTGTAGCATTAGAAGCCTCACATATTAAATGGCATCGGGCAGGTGGCCCCGATACAGAAGTAAATGGGTTAGCTCTATGTTCCTTACATCACAAATTATTTGATCGTGGTGTTTTTACGCTATCGACACAACTGGAAGTCCTCGTGTCGGAGTACGCCAACGGTTCTGTGGGCTTTGATGACTGGTTAATGAAATTCCATAACGAAAAAATACATTTCCCACAAAGATCGACCTATCGTCCTCACGAAAACTTTACCGAGTGGCACTTAAAAGAAGTATTCAAAGGACCTTATCGCGAAAGAACTTGACCTTCAAGACAAGTTTGGACTACCATCTCACAATATCTAACAAACGAAATTTTTCTACCTTCTGGTAACACGGCTATTTAGTTTTAAGAGATAAGTTTACCTATGTGAAGGTTAACTGTGGATGGAAGCCCGAATTTATTCGGGACAGCACACTTTTCCCCAACAAGTTGGGGCATCCGGATGTAAAATATTGGAAAACTAAATGACCCTACTTCCGGTAAAAAATTATTTGACACGGTTTCCAGTTTAGGATATAATAAACACAAGAGAAACATGAAAAACTTATGTATCAACACCACAGCTAAAATACAACACTCCGTTGATAGCAATTATTTTGCCTGGCGTTCTTTAATACCCACAGGACCCGCTCAAAAATTGACTTTTAACAAGCGGTCTTACGCCCCCCCCCACTTTACATAAAATAAGTAATTTCTACAAAATATTCGCGGTATCTGAGAATATACCGTCCCCGCGTCCGCCCGATGGTATTCGGTGCGGGCAGTTTTTGTTGCATTTTCTCCTGTTACTCTTAATTGCTTACCCACGTTGCTGCTCACACGACGCGATGCCACATGTCTGGAGGGATGGAATTTGAGTAACGTCCAGACAACCTTCTTACAAACCATTACGCCATCTTTCTCGGGCCACCAGACCTTTCCGTTCCGGTATACATGGCTGAAAAAAGGGGTGGATGCTGTGTCAGATCCGACTGTCTTTTCATCGGAAGACGCTTCTGTGACTTTGGGTGTCGGAAAAAATATGGTAGCTTCTATCCGACATTGGTGCAGTGTTGCCCTACTTATCAAAAAAACGGATAATCCTCAACATAGAGGATTTACGCCCACTAAATTCGGTGAAGACATTTTTGGCAAAGATGGGTTTGATCCATACCTCGACGATCCAGCTACCTTGTGGCTTATCCACTATCAAATTGTCACCAACACCAATCAGGCAACATCGTGGTATTGGGCATTCAACGTTCTAAGGGGCAACCATTTCACGCCGCAGGCATTCGCAAAAGAAGTGTACAAATGGGCACAGCAGCAGAAAAAATCCATGCGACTTATCTCTGAAAATACACTTCGGCGGGATGTCAACTGCTTCATCCGAACCTATTGTCAATCACGCCAAAACCCCAACACTGCCGTAACAGCAGAAACCTTTGACTGTCCGCTCGCTGAACTCAACTTAATTGCCGAATTGCCGGATAGTGACAGATATGAGTTCCAGCGAGGTGCTAAAGAGACACTCCCCATTGAAGTCGTCGTTTGGGCGTTAGATACGTTTTGGAAAAACTGCTTCTCTCGGAGAAACTCACTCTCGTTCTCAGATTTGATGTATGCACCATCGAGTCCAGGACGAGTTTTTAGATTAGACGAAGATACATTGACAACATATCTTGAAGGCTTTGAGCAACTTACAAATGGCGCGTTGGAATATGACGAAACATCAGGTTTGAAACAGGTCTACCGACACAGAGATTTGAATCAGAAGGAGCTTTTAGAGAGGTATTATGGGTAACGACCGCTTATCAGACCTTTTTCATATTACAAACCGTTTCCAGCGTTCCGTACATCTGGAGCGCGATTTTTACACGCAAAACGCCTTAGACGGGTACGTTGTGACTGTCAAAGCACGGGAAACCCTCACACGTCTTATCACAGCACAAGGAAACGGCGCAACATCGAAAGCGTGGTCCCTTACCGGTCCCTACGGCTCTGGAAAATCAGCCTTCGCGCTCTTCGCCGCAAAGTTACTTGGAAATTCTGATCTACCTGCAACACAACAGGCTTTAGAACTGCTAAAGCGTGGCGATGATTCGTTATATGAGCAGTTTATCAACACGAAGGGTCATGGGCAATTTCTGTCCGATTTTTGTCCAGTGCTTATCTCTGGCGAACGCGCGCAGCTTTCAAGTGCCCTTTTGCGCGGTTTAGAACAAGGACTCAAGACTTTCGGAATTCCGTCCACCAGTGCCCCTCGTCCGAATATCAGAAAGCTATTGAAAACAGCAGCAAACGACACACCCCCGCAGGCATCTGAAATTACGGCTCTTTTTGAATCCGCAACGCGCGCCATCAGCAAAAACGGTGGACAGGGTCTGTTACTAATAATAGATGAACTCGGCAAGTTCCTTGAATATGCTGCCCAACATCCAGCACACAGTGATGTATTTGTTTTACAAACCCTTGCCGAGTTTGCTACCCGAAGCGATCAAACCCCACTCTTTTTGATGACAATTCTGCATCAGGCTTTTGAACAATACGCACACCGAGCAGCAAAATCACAACGCGAGGAATGGGCAAAGGTCCAAGGACGATTTGAAGATATAGCTTTCGTAGAGCCTGCTGACCAGGTACTACGTCTGATCGGATCCGCTATCGAGAAAACCTCAGAAGGTGAAGCACAAAATTTATCTTTTCCGCCTACCTCTCATCTCAAACCCAGCCAACTTAACGACGACGAATTTCGTGGGCTCATGGCGGACTGCCTCCCCTTACATCCGACTGTAGCACTTGTTATCGGTTCAATTTTCCGACGATTCGCACAGAATGAACGCTCCCTCTTCGCTTTCCTCAGTTCAAGCGAACCTTATGGACTCCAAGATTTTCTTTCAAACCAACGTTACAATGGAAATATGCTGCCGATGCTGTCAATCGCGGACCTATACGATTACCTCAACACCACTATAGGAAATCGGTTGTCCGCCTCACGCGACGGCGATAAGTGGGTAGAAATTGAGATGGCTATTAACAGATTAACAGACCCTTCACCAACGACAGTTAAACTCATTAAGACGATAGGATTGCTAAGTATCGTTGGAGAAGTGAGTACCAACCTGAAAGCCTCAAAGGAAACCCTCCGTTACGCCTTAGATGATTATACGCCAACGTTCGCGAAGGAATTTGAGACCGCACTGGAAACATTAGAGAAACGCTCTATTGTTATCTATCGTCGCTACAACGATGCTTATGCCCTATGGGAAGGCAGCGACATTGACATCGAAGCGATGTTCCGCCAAGCGGAAGGAAACCTCGACCCAAATGAAAGACTCATAACCTCCCTTTCAGAACTCGTCCCGCCGCGCCCGCTCATTGCTCGACGACATCTCTTTGAGAAAGGCACGCTCCGCTACTTCACCGTTCGGTACACCGACCTTGAGAATTTTGACACAGACCTGAACGAACCCTTCGATGATGCTGACGGACTTGTCCTTTACACACTGCCAGCGGGTGAACATGAAGATCATCAGTTGGTTGAAAAAGCGTATGGAGCAGATGCGGCAGCTCGTAAAGAGGTGCTAATTGCCATTCCGTCCTCCACCCGTTTCCTGCGTGACGCTGTCACCGAACTCGCCTGTTTACACTGGATTTCGGAAAACACGCCCGAATTAGAAGGCGATGCTGTCGCAAAACGCGAACTTTCAATTCGACAGCTCGAAGCAGAACGAGACATCTCCAATCAGTTGGCATCTATCTTTAGCGGTGACGATGAGGTACCTTGCAAATGGTTCCACAAGGGGCAACCCGTACCCATCAACTCTCAACGGGACAGAAATGAACACTTGTCAAAAATCTGCGATGAAGTCTACCACAATACCCCTATTATTCGGAACGAACTGATTAATCGACGCAGAATCTCTGGTGCCGTAACAACTGCCCGGAAAAAATTAATTCAGGCAATGCTTGAAAACGGGGATCAAGAAAATCTCGGCATCACCGGTTATCCTGCTGAAATGAGCATCTACCGGTCGCTCTTACTGGAAACAGGCATACATCGTGAAACTTCCGGCGTATGGGGATTCCATCCACCTAAACCAGATGACAAAAGCGACATAAAACACACATGGGAAACCGTTGAGGATTTTCTTGAAACGTGTGAGGGTGAGCGACAACCTGTTGTGAAACTCTACGAGCATCTGATGGCACCACCGCTCGGTGTGCGGGAGGGCCCGTTGCCAATCCTACTGTGCGCGGCGATGCTCCGCTATAGAACAGAAGTCGCGCTCTATCAAGACGGATCCTTTATACCCAACTGGTCAATGCCGGTTTTTGAGCGGTTTCTTAAAGTGCCAGAAAAATTTGAGATCAAACGCTTTCGGATGATAGCGGCGCGGGCGGAATTACTGCGTCAATATTTAAATGCGCTTAACCAACCAACAGAAACCGAAAACCCGGATCTGTTGACCGTCATCAAAGCACTCATGCCTTTTATCTCAAGGCTTCCGAAATACACCTTAAACACCGACACTTTGAGCGATAACGCCAGAAATCTCCGTGGAGCCGTCCTGAACGCTCGTGAACCTGACGAACTCATCTTTAAAGAATTACCAGAAGCACTCGGATTTCCGGCTTTTATGGTAGACCTGAAAAATAAACAGACATTTTACCCCAAACCGATAGGTGCGATTTCTAACCGCACCGATGCTGAGCGTCTAACCGATGCTAATATCCATCATAGTTCAGAAACAACAGATTCAAACGCATCCGTAAAGTTTTCCAGTACCTTGCAAGACACGTTGTCCGAACTCGGACGCGCCTATGAAAATTTACTGAATTCCATCGAAAAACAGATGAAGGATGCCTTTGTTTTAGCAGGAGATCGGGATAACTTCCGAAAGACGTTGGTTCATAGAGCGGAACCCTTACGAGAGATAGTCAGTGACCCACAACTCAAACAATTTCTGATTCGGATATGCGACGAACAACTTGATTTCTCCAACTGGATTGAAGCGATCGGCGCGACGCTGGCAGGTAAACCCCCAAGATCTTGGTTCGACAGAGATACGGATATATTCCAGTCAAATTTTTCCGAAGTGGTTCGGAAGTTCCGGCACTTTGAAGCCGTGTCTTACGAGAAATTGAAATATACCGAATCAGCAGCAGGGGAACCTATTCGGATCGGTATCACTGGACCCAACCAAGACGAACAGGAACGCGTTGTCACTTTAACACCGACTGCGGATGAACAGACCCTTGAAATAGAGGGTGCCATTAAACAGGTTTTTCAAGATCTCAACGTAGAGGATAACCCCGAACTTCGCATTGCAATTTTGGCGAAAATTTCACAACACTGGATACAACAACTCGATGAATAGGGAGAAAAACATGAAACAAAAAATCCGCCATGTACTGGGACTTTCCGGGGGTAAAGACAGTTCTGCGCTCGCCGTCTATATGCGCGACAGAGTGCCAGAGATGGAATACTTCTTTTCTGATACAGGCAAAGAGTTGCCCGAAACCTATGAATATCTGGATAAGTTAGAAGCGTTCCTCGGCAAACCCATTGTCCGTCTTAACATGGATGCTGATCGCGATAGGAACCGCGATTTCGATCATTGGCTGGATGTTTATAAAGGGCTCTTACCATCTTCACAAGTGCGTTGGTGCACAGTCAACCTCAAAATCAGACCTTTCGAGGAGTACATCGGTGAAGACAGGGCGTATCACTACATCGCCATCCGCGCAGACGAAGATCGTGTAGGTTACAAGCCTCCGTCAATTTCCTCTCTTCCGAACATTCAACCGAAATACCCGTTCAAAGAGGACGGTATCACCAAGGCGGATGTCTATCGTATTCTTGAGGAAAATGGGATAGGTCTTCCCAAGTACTATGAATGGCGGACGCGTTCGGGGTGTTATTTCTGTTTCTTCCAACGTAAATCGGAATGGGTTGGGCTGTTAGAGCAGCATCCAGACCTCTTTGAACTCGCCAAGGCGTACGAAGAGACTCCCAATAAAAACGCAAAGACAGATGAACAGTTCACATGGTGTCAAGGTGAAAGTTTAGCTGAACTCTCACAGCCAGAGCGTATCGCAGAAATCAAGGCAAACACCGAAAAGGCACTTGCATTCAAGAAAGAAGATAAACCCAATCTCCGTCTGGTAGAAATCTTCACGGACGTTCTCGACGACGAAGATGATGAGGAACCTTGTCTGATTTGCCATAAGTAGTATGAGTAAAATTCTATTATATTTCAAAGGAAACAGATAATGGGATGACCCTTCGGGAAATACCCGATATACAACCACTCTACATACTACCCAAAGACCCTGTGACAACAGAGGTACTGGTTCCCTGCTTTCAGACAGCGCACGCTGTTGATTGCATGATGGGTTTCTTTTCCAGCAAAATTCTGAGGTCACTCGCCCCAGGCTTAGCGACCTTCATCCATCGGCCCGATGAACGTTTACGTTTGGTGATCAGTCCACTGCTCCGAACTGAAGACAAAACAGCAATAGAGAACGGCATCGCCTCCGCAGAAGATATCGTTAGCGAGGTTTTGGAAGACTTTATCGTTACAGAGAACGCCCTCGCGCAACATACGCTGAAATGCCTTTCATGGATGCTCCGCTACGGACGTGTCGAAATTAAAATCGCTTTGATGAAAGGCGCGCTTTTCCATCCAAAAGTCTGGCTCTTCCACGATGGTGATGATGCCATAGCCGCACACGGCTCGTGCAATATGACCTACGCTGGTATCGAAAAAAATATTGAACAGATGTCCATCTCTAAATCGTGGGAGGATTCTAACCAATCCTATATTACGAAAAGGTTCAGCGAGCAATTTAGACATTTTTGGGACAACCGAGATGACGACTGCGCGATTATCTCCTTACCACAAGCTGTTAAGGAGAATCTGCTCAAAACCTATAACACCGATACCCCGCCAACAGAGGCGGACTTCTACACACATTACAAACAGGAAACGCGTGCTATGGAAGAATCTTCAGGGTCTTACCACTTCAATAAACCTGCTCGTCCCGCATTTGCTATACCCTCATATCTTAGATTTGAGGATGGTCCTTTTGAACATCAAGGTAGGGCTATTAAGGCGTGGTGTGAAGCCGATTATCAAGGCATCTTAGAAATGGCAACTGGTTCTGGTAAAACAATCGCTGCCATGATTTGTGCTCATAGGCTGTATGAGATAGAGAAACCGCTTCTTATTGTGGTTGCCGCGCCCTATATTCCACTTATTCAACAGTGGTGTGATGAGATTTCACCTTTCGGACTGACAGCGGTTAATCTAACGGAGACAAATGGAGCAAAAGGACGAGCAGCTGAGCTTAATCGACTTAAGCGTAGGTTCCGAATTGGAAGTAGTGATGTTGAGATAGTTGTCGTTTCTCATAAGACACTTTGTAATAGCGAATTTAAAGCCGAACTTGAAAAATTCGATTGTAAAACCCTACTTATTGCAGACGAAGTGCACAACCTCGGAAGTGAAGGATTTATAACCAACACGCCCGATTTTTTTGATTATCGATTAGGTCTATCAGCAACCCCAATCCGTCAGTATGATGAGGAGGGCACCGAACAGCTATTTGCGTTTTTCGGTCCTATTGTTTTTCAATTCACACTTGAGGAAGCGATTGGAAGATGTCTTGTTGAATACGAATATTATGTCCATCCTGTAGAACTTACAGAGGATGAAATGGACGAATGGTACGATCTCACGGAAAAGATCGGAAAAAACATTTGGCAACAAGAAGAACCGGATGCCGACGATACCTATCTTATGAAACTGCTACGAGACAGACGCGCTCTCTTAGAAAACGCCGAAAATAAGATTGCTGTATTGGAAGATGTCTTAATAAAACGCGAAGATTTCACGAAACTCCGACATACATTGATTTATGCTTCCGATAAGGCACCGCAGCAGTTAAAAGATGTCAATGCTTTATTGAACAAACACGGTGTCCTCTTTCATCAACTTACATACGAGGAAACAGGGAATCGCAAAAAAACAGCACAAATTATCGCATCCTTCCAAGAAGGAACCTTGCGTTTATTAACCGCAAAGCGTGTGCTTGATGAGGGAGTCAACATCCCGGAAATTGAAAAGGCTTTTATTCTTGCGAGTACCACAGTGGAACGCCAATGGGTGCAACGGCGCGGCAGGCTGCTCCGGACATGTAGCAAAACCGGTAAAACGCATAGTGAAATTCATGACTTCATCGCATTACCGCCAGATTTAGACAACATCGACACTCGCGCCCGCGCCTTGATTGAGTCAGAACTTAAGCGGATTCAAGCGTTCGCGTATCTTGCGAAAAACTTTGGCAGACCCGATGGGCCTTTAAGCCACATCGATCGACTGATTAGAACCCTTTACGTATAACGGAGGAATACGATGTCATATAACAGACAAAGAATGATAGATCTAATCCTCAATGAATCTAAAAAGATTGAGGAAAGATGCGATGGCTACAGGCAAGAAGTCCTTAACGCGATAGTAGACATCCTTAACGCAGAGCGGGAACATAAGAGCCAACGTACGCAAATCCAGCAAAAAGTAAATGAAATGTGTCATAGTACAGGTGATTTTCTCGCGAGACAGCGCGGTGATACGGATAATCCAACAACGGAGGCTGCGAAATGAAGTTAATCAGCGCAAAATTTCAAAACTTTCGGCTGCTACGAGACTTAAGGTTAGATTTTTCAACGAGTGACAACAAAAAACTGACGGTAATTCGAGCTTCAAACGAAAGCGGAAAAACAACCATTCTAAACGCCCTTCAATGGGCTCTCTACGGTGATGACGCATTACCGGAGAAAGGTAAAGAACACCGCCTATTCCCAATTGATTTGGATATTCCTGAAGGAAGGGCAATTCCAATATCTGTACAAGTGGATTTTGAAAAACCAGCATCAGAGCTAAATCGAAATAAGACAACTCGGTACCGTCTCATCCGATCCGTAGAGGAGACCACCGAAGGACAGAAACAAAACCCGAAAATAGAGTTGTTTGAACTGACAGAGTTGGGTGCTGATCCGATGCCGCGACCAGAAGCATGGGTCGAAAGAGAGCTTTTGCCCCTTAACTTACGCCAAGTTTTTTTTACTGACGGAGACCGCGCACTGGCTTTCATTGCAGCAGGTGATAAAAAGAAACAGGTTCAGGAAGCTATTCAATCATTGTTAGGACTTGACGTAATTGAGTCGGCCCAGAATCATTTGAAACATACTACCTCCGGACTCAGGAAAGACTCTAAGAATATCAGCTCCGATAAAGATCTCGAGAAAATCGTTAAGGAATTAGACGAGATAGAAAAAAATACAGAACGTCTCGAAAATGAAAGTGAAAATTTTCAACGACAATTGCAACAAGTAGATCAAAGTTTAACGGACATTGATAGAAACATTGAATCTGCATTGCTTAAGGGTGATCAAGAAGATCTCAATCGTAGACTGAAAAGATCAGACACTGAACTGAAAAAAGTCAGGAATCAGGAAAAAAAGCTGAGGTCTGAACACTCACAACTCTTTAGAAAACCCCCGCTATTCCGAGACTTGCTCGCGCCGGTTTTAGAGCAAAGTTTAGAGCAATTGGACGAGCTACACGATCAGGGGAAACTTCCAAGGACAACGATTCCCGTGCTTGAAGAATGGCTCACAGGCGTTACTTGTATCTGTGGAGAATCACTGGACCCGAACTCAGAAGACGGGCAGCGTCACAGACAACATATTGAAAAACTGATTAGCGAAAGCCGAGAAGCAGACGACCTCCAAAAATGTCTTATAGACCTCTATTATGGTTCATTAGTTCTGAACCCGAAGGATGTCACGGACGACCAACTTTGGATTGCTGAATACAAAAAAATCTTAAGGGATCACGATGAACTTGAAACGCAACGCGTGGAGTTAGAAAAGGAGTTAGCAGCACTTGAAGTCCAGTTTGAGGCTATAGGAGATACCAACATTCAGGTACTTCAAGACACCAAGCAGAACTATATTTCCCACCGCAACCGTCTAAACGATACCCTTATGGAGCATGAAAGAGAAATTGCGCGTCTAACGGAACGGAACAGATCTTTGGCGGCAACGCATAAGAACCTTACAACACAGCAGCGGAGAGGAAAACGAATAGCAGCCAGATTAGATGTTACGTCCGACATAGAGCAAATTCTTAAGAACTCCTATAACCGAATAACAAACGAAGAATTACAAAAAGTGAGTCGGTTGATGAATACGCTCTTCTTAGAAATGATCGGTGCGGATGTTGAACAGGGGGCAATTATTCAGAAAGCAGAAATTAGTCCAGGCTTTAATATTCGTGTCTATGGACCAAATGAACGGACTTTGGATCCGGAAATAGATTTAAATGGTGCCTCTCGACGCGCATTGACCGTGGCGTTTATTCTCGCTCTCACCAAAGTCAGTGAAGTCATAGCACCGAATGTGATTGATACCCCCCTCGGCATGATGGATGGATTTGTCAAACGCTCCGTTCTCAAAATCACCATCCAAGAAAGTTCACAACTTATTCTCTTTCTAACACGATCAGAAATTAAAGACTGTGAGGATATTATAGCGGACGAAGCAGGACGAGTGATAACGATAACCAATTCTGCACACTACCCCACTATATTAGTGAACGATCCACACATAAACGAACCCCAGGCAATCCGATGTGAGTGCCAGGATCTCGGGGAATGCGTAATATGTAAACGAAGAACAGATATTGAGGTAGAAATCCAGTCGGAATCTTAAAGGAGATTGATATGGCACAACAGGCCGATAATCCTTTCCGTAATATGACGGTACGTTGTCTCAAGACGCAACAGCTAGACTATGATGAATACTGCCAAGCAGGACAGAAAAGCAGACCTGATAGGAGTCCGTTTCCACGCAAGGTTGACCTCTGGTTTGCTGGACTCTCACTGGCATCGCGAAAAAAACTTGTTAAGCCTGCTGAGTTAGAAAAACTAAAGAAAAACGAGATGGCTGACATCATTAGCGGCGATATTTTTAACACCGACGGTTGGCAAATACAAGCGATAATGCTGGTTGCTATAGCAGTTGAGGGAAACTTAGAGGTTGTCCTAAATCCACGCCGCATGATGGACATCGCCAACGTTCTCGCGGCTGCAGGTGTTCCACACATCGTCCGAATGCTAAGCGAAGGTAGTGAAAGCCCAATATGGAACCTCTCTGATGCACTTGAAAAACTCCTGCAATCCGAGACTCTTTCAGATGAGGCACGACTTGCAGAAGCCTTACTGTGATTCTATAATCCCACAGAAATTGTCCAAACCATAATATAATGCAAAGGAGCATGAACTATGCCGAAAGAGTTACCACCGTCTTTAAAAGTCAGTACCGGCTGGATAGAATTGGAAATCATCTCCGAACCCGATGTTGTCCTAACATACAAAGGATATGCCCCTATTCTTCGAGTGAGAAAACTTAGAACAAATGTTGAATTTATGATCTACATATCAGCGAGATCTTTAGCAGAGCCACTTGACAAACTTAGGGAAAATAACGCATATCTTTTTAAAGGTATCAAATTCCAAGTTCGTAAAGAAAGTAATGCTCCAATGGCTAAATATGAAGTTGAGGAATTAGACAGTGAATGATAAAACTACTATAGTTGACGAAATTCCAGGTGTCATTGAGAAAATACAAGGGAACCGCAAGTACTTATTTGGCACTATAAGTTCCGACAAAATTAAGGATGTAACCTTTGTGCCAGTTATTGAACCCAGCCGTAAAACTTATCTCAATGAGATCGTAGAGGAGGGTTACCAGAGACCCGGCTCAGACTCGCGAATGAGAAAATTTTCAAGGTTTCTCAAGGAAAATCCTAACAGTGTAGTGCCACCGGTCCTTCTCTCAGGGCGCGGAAACTGGAAATTTAAGCCAGGAGGACACGAACAAGATTCAGGAAAAATTATAATCCATGACAAAGCAGTAATCGTAGACGGACAACATCGTCTTGGCGGTTTTGTGCATCTATATGAAACAGAAGGTGATATACGCGACGTATCTTTCATTCTTCTCCCACATCTCTGTGCTAAAGCAGAAAAAGAAGAGTTTGTTGTCGTCAATAGTACCCAAAAGGGGGTCCCTAAAGCACTCACTGTGCATTTGGATGATGAAGATGAGGATGCAAAAATAGGATGGGCACTTAATCAATTGCCAGATAGTCCTTTTAAGGGAAGAATTACCCGAACAAGAATGCAACGTGAACATCTTTTCGCTCTCAACAGTGTGGCAAAACAGATTAAGCGTATGTTCTCGCTGGATGGCATTGAATTAGATCCTTACCTACAGATCAATCAGAAGATCGAAATTGTGTCTCAGTTTTGGGAAATAATAGCAAATCAACTGCCCGAGGAATGGTCGGATATTGAAAAACTTGATGATCCCAACACAAAAGGTAGAAGAGACTTTAAATATAAACTCCTCGAACTTACTGGTCTTATAGCGTGGGCATATACGGGGGCGCGTATTTTTGCACGTAGCTATAAAGAAAGTGAAAATGATATGGATTGGGATCAAGTAAACCACCTCGTAGAAGCAGTATCTGGTGTAGACTGGAGCAAGAATGGAGAATACGAAGGTAGAACAGGAGAAGCAGGCGGGAAAATTATGGCTGCCGAGATGATTCTGATGTTGCCACCGGTAAGTGCCAAAGCAGGTTTGCAACAGGCTTTAAGCTGAATCATGCCCGATGCGCCTCCTTTGTCGGCGAGGTTAGGAAACCTCGCCA
This sequence comes from Candidatus Poribacteria bacterium, assembly GCA_022822215.1. Lineage (GTDB taxonomy): Bacteria > Poribacteria > WGA-4E > WGA-4E > WGA-3G > WGA-3G. The sequence continues at coordinate 13,599 of JAJECD010000139.1, forward strand.
GCGATGTCTGTGTGGGAAAATCCGTATATATTTTCAGATCCTACCATAAATATTCCTACCTAAAAACCGAATATCCCCAATTTTCATTCCATAGACATAGCGCTCCAAAATCAATGGTATGGATGCCGTGTGGCATTCACCGGGAGTAAGGTAGAAACATTTGCACAACAAAAGCAGAATCTGAAAGTTTGGCTTGATAAAGCAGACGGATGCTGCTACAATTGCATAAAATCGGAAAGGCTTTTATCTTTGGATAAAAAGGAGAAAAACGAGTGAAAACCCTCACCGACTTTGAAATCAAACAGAGAAAATATATGCCCGTCTTTCCAAAAGCGAGCGGGAAACCGACACCTTACATCCCAGGGTACCCCTATGAGGACGATGAACCTATGGCAGCAACCGGCTTTCACGCCGAACAGATCGTTACCCTTGCCGACCAATTTTTTCGCTACTTTGAAATCCATGAGCACATCTTCGTCGGCATCGACACTTTCATCTACTACCGAGAAGGTGATCGGAGAAAAGTCGTTGCACCCGATATCTACATCGTCTTGGGTGCCAGTAAATTTCCGCAGCGACGGAGTTTTTATACATGGGCGGAAGGGACTGCCCCCTCTGTGGTTTTTGAATTTCTTTCGGATTCCACGGCGCACCACGACCGCGAGGAAAAAGTTCCGCTGTATCTGCTGGATATAGGTGTGCAGGAATACTTTATCCACCAACCCGATCTGGAGAGACGCGCGGAGTTTCGCGGCTGGCGACGGGATGCCTCAGGGAACATCGTTGAGATTGAACCTGATGCCGACGGAGGGGTGTTCAGTGAGACGTTGAACCTCTATTTTCATTGGAAAGCCGACCCGGTTACCGAAGTTCGGCTGCTACGTCCCTATCTGCCTGATGGGACCCCGATAACGACTTCTCTCGAAGAGAAGGCGTTGAAAGAAGCAGCACAGGAACAAAGGGAAGTTGCAGAAGAACAGCGACAAGCCGCAGAAGAACAGCGACAAGCCGCAGAGAAACGCCTGAGAGAGGAGCGAGAGCGTCGACAAACAGTCGAAGCCGAGTTAGCGCGGCTCCGTGCCCAACTCGCGGATCGCTAATCTATACAACCCGGCACCGAAAGCCAAACGACGAACAAACTAACGACTAACCACTAACAGCCATACACAAGGAGTTCCTACACAATGACAGGTGAAGAGAAATTCAAAGTAGACCTTGAAGGCTACCTCGTTATCAAGAATGTCTTGACCGACGCTGAAGTCGCTGAGATGAACGAGATTATCGACAATGGAGGCCGCCAAGGACCGCCGAGTCTTTGGGGTGAACCGTTCAAGCGACTGATTGATCATCCAAAAATCCTGCCATATCTCATTGAACTGATGGGGCATCATGTACGTCTGGATCACGATTATGCCATCTTCATGGAAAAGGGGCAAGGTCGTGGCGGATTGCACGGGGGTGAGGACGGTGGGCGCGCCGGTGGACACGTCGGGGATCACTGGTATAAATACCGCGATGGACACATGCGGAACGGGTTGTCTGTGATGACGTATAATCTGGCGGATGCCCCGGCAGGTGCGGGTGGGTTCGCCTGTATTCCCGGCAGCCATAAATCCAATTTCCCGACGGAGATTCCGAAGGAGGTGCGCCGGTTCGAGCGTCCTGCACACTACGTCGCCCAACCCCCTGTGGAAGCCGGAGATGTGCTGTTTTTCACCGAAGCACTCATTCACGGGACAATGCCGTGGGCAGCAGATCACGAACGCCGTTCACTGCTCTATAAATACAGTCCGGGACATTCGGCATGGTCAGGGAATTACTACAACCTCAGTAAATATGAGGGATTAACAGAACAGCAGAAACGGATGTTGATGCCACCCTCCATCGGTAGACGGCCCCCGGTCATCGAGCAGGGTTAAAACCGACAGCCAAACACAAGGAGACTCCACATCATGACAGGCGAAGAGAAATTCAAGGTAGACCTTGAAGGGTATCTCATTATCAAGAACGTCTTAACCGACGCTGAAGTCGCTGAGATGAATGAGATTATTGATAACGGAGAACGTCAGGGGCCCCCGAGTCTTTGGGGTGCACCCTTTAAGCGATTGATTGATCATCCGAAAATCCTGCCCTATCTCATCGATCTATTGGGTCCGCACGTCCGGTTGGATCATGACTACGCCATCTTTATGGAAGAAGGACAAGGGCGGGGTGGTTTGCATGGCGGCGAAGACGGTGGTAGACCCGGCGGTAACGAAGGCGACCACTGGTATAAATATCGCGACGGTATTATGCGCAACGGTCTCTGTGTGATGACTTACAACTTGGCAGATGCGCCAGCCGGGGTGGGTGGATTCGCCTGTATTCCAGGGAGCCATAAAAGCAACTTCTTACGGGAAATTCCATCAGATGTCCGACGATTCGAGCGTCCGGCACACTACGTTGTCCAACCTGCCCTTGAAGCCGGGGATGTCCTCTTTTTCACCGAAGCACTCGTCCACGGGACTATGCCGTGGACAGCACAGCATCAACGCCGTTCGCTCCTCTACAAATACAGTCCGGGACACTCCGCATGGTCGGGACGCTATTACGATCTCAGTAAATATGAAGGCTTAACGGAACAGCAGAAACGGATGCTGATGCCACCCTCCATCGGTAATCGTCCACGCGTCGTGGAAGTGGGTTGATTTCAGAGTAGAAAGAACGTGCGATGCATCGCACGACTACAAACCATAACTCTGAAAGGAAATATAAGTGTCAAAGATGCAACTCACTGGAAACCAGAGCGACTTCCTTAAAATCGTTGTCGCAGCCGCAGGACGCGGTGATCTTGAGACCGTGCGCCAACTGCTTGACGATAAACCGGCTTGGATTCACACCGTCGGTTCACACGGTCGGACGATGCTGTGGGAAGCGGCATACCGCGGGAAATTGGAGATGGTCGAATTTCTGATTGAACGCGGTGCCGATATAAATCTACCGGGATGTCATCTGAGCAAGCACGGAGTGGAGATAACGCCTTATTGTGTGGCACGGCACGAAGGACGCGACCTTATGGCGGATTATCTATTTCAGGAGGGCGCGACAATTGATATTCATACTGCTGCCTACCTCAGAGACTACGAAGCGGTCCGCTTGCATCTTGATAACGACACCTCACTCGTTAACAGCGGATACCTCCAGTCAGTGATGCTACCCGCGGGGCAACCCCATACCTTCGAGCATCGGGAAACGGCATGGGCAACGCCGCTCTGCTATGCGGTTGTCGGTGGAAATGCAGCGATTGTCGAACTGCTCATCTCACAGGGCGCGACGGTCGAATCCTACAGTGAATACCTACTGGATCATGCAGTCTCGGAGGATCGAATAGAGATACTCAAGTTGCTCATCAAAAATGGTGTGGATCTAAGTAAAGCCCCACGCCGCTTGGACGACGGCTCTGAAATCAGCAATTTGCTTAAAGCGCACGGTGTTCCGTCTAAGGACATCAACGCCAAGAACCACATGGGATGGCCCCCGCTTGTTTATGTATGTCGTGGCGACAAAGGTGAGCATCCGGAGGAAGTTCAGCGGCTTTTAGCACTCGGTGCAGATATTGACGTTCAAAATTATAAAGGGAAAACGGGGTTGCATTGTGCGGCGAAGGCAGGTTTTCTCAACGTCATCAATCTCCTCATCAAAAATGAAGCGACCGTTGATGCTACGGACGATAACGGCGAAACGCCGCTGTTTGATGCGATCCGATCAACAATAAAGAGCGGGGAAAAACAACGGGCAGCACTGGAAGCATTGCTCCTCAATGGAGCAGACCCGAACCTCAAGAACCGGAAAGGGTTGACTCCGCTCCAAGTCGCAAAGCAGATGCGCCGGGCAGACGCAGGGAAAATTGTTGCGTTGTTGCGGGTGTATAGTGCCGTTGGATAGTTGTTAGTGATAAGTTAAAAATCGGAATTCAGAGCCCGCTCCTACAGATGGCGTTGGTGGGTATCGGGAGGTAAGATTCGCAAATGGTGAGCGATAAAGAGATTGTCGAGTACTCAAGGCAACTTCGTCGGGAAGCAACTGCATTGCTTGATAAAGAGGGTTTGCTCTCGATGCTCAAAGCTGTCGGAACTACCCAAGTTATCGGGAGTTACGCCTCGGATACGATGACGTGGCCCGATATTGATATTAGTATGAACCTACCACAGGCACAGAATGTAGAACTGTTCTTTGAACTTGCCCGGAGGATCGCAACGAAGTTTGAGATAACGGAGATGTCGTATTTAAACCACTACATTCGGAACTTGCCGGAGTCTAACTATGGGCTTTATTGGGGGATTCAGCTCCGCTACGCGGGGACGGAATGGAAGGTCGACTTGTGGGGATATAACGACCCAGATTATCAGACACGTATTGCTGAAGCTAATGAACTGTTCCATAAACTCCAGCAAGCAGATCGTCTCGCAATTCTACGTATCAAATACGTTATTTGTCAACAGCCGGAGTACCCAGGTAATGTCTATAATAGTATGGCGATTTATCGGGCTGTGCTTGAGGATAAGGTTGAATCTGTGGATGGGTTTAATGCGTGGCTGAAAAAGAAATAATTGCCTGATACCTATCGCAGCATCAGTCTCTACGGATATAATCACATCCTTCAAGACGCAATAATGAAAGCACCCCAGGCACGGTAGGGGCGGTTAGGATCTGAGCGTCGCGCCTTCAGGTCGGGGTGCTGTAGGTCGGATGGGCATCTTTGGGTAGGAGCGATATGCTATTTCTGCCAGATGCGGTGTCTCGATTCGGACGTGTCCTTCGGCTCGCGAGTGCATCAGCGCGTCGAGAACACCCGTCACAAGAAGCGTCCGTTCCACGGGGTACTGCGGTAGCCCCGTAACGAACATCTCCTCAATGTTGAGACTCAAATAACTAAAATGCGCATGTGGTGGCCCGTTTTGTAAGTAAAACTCCGTAGCATAGCGCGTGTCCCCTGATTGTGCTGCATAAGCGAAGTCAGAGACGTACCCGGTCAGCATCAGCACTGCAGAACGAAACCCATCACTATGTTCCAATAGAAACGCAGTCGGATTCGGACACCCCTCTATAAACGCCCTATCGGGACGGTCTGCAATCTGCGCGCATGCGGCTTCGGCTAATTCAAGCGACCATTTTCCTGCTTCACCCGCTTCCCAGACGGCATCCCCTTCCAGACATTGGATGGCGACAATGCCGGACTCGCCACCTTGCCGACGTTCAATCATACATTGCAGCGTCTCAAGCGCGTGAAAACCGTAGGACTCCACACCGGCATATCCGATACCGATTGCGGATTCCAGTGCTGTGTCAAGCGGGTGTTCCAGAAAGGGTTTCCGCCAAGAAAGCGGGAGCGAAGAGCCTGCCATGAACGGCACGTCAAGGGCTTTTGCACGATCGAACATCCAGCGCGCATCGTCCCAATTGTAGGAGAGGTGCTTATCACAGAAAACAGGCACCGATCTACCGCTCGATGCAAAGACCCCGCAAATCTGCTCAAACATATACCGGCGGGGATACATGTGTTGTTCAAATTCGTTATACGGATAATCGCCGTGTTCACCAATCAGTATCACACCATCAACAGCCAATTCGTTTCCACCGAGCGTCAGCGCCTGCCGAATACTCGGATAGATCGGGACGTTGTGTTCCGCTGCGAGACCGACCCCGATGTCCCGATCGTCTACCTGATCGAGATAGATAGATACCAGGTCAACGCGCGGCATCTGGTGTCCTGTGTCCGTCGGGAAACCCTTCATGTATTTCGTAGCAATCACATCTGCGTGCGAGTGCTGAAAATAGGTCGTGATGATTGCAGCAATTTTTTTGCGTTCTGCCATCTTTTTCTTCCCCCGTTTACCTAACAATTTCGGTGCCGATACCACCCTCTGTGAAGACTTCAAGCAGTAGCGAGTGCGGAATTCTTCCATCAATGATATGCGTTTTGTAAACCCCACCCATGAGTGCCGTTGTACACGCCTCTACTTTTGGACGCATACCCCCTGCGATGAAACCTTCCGCGATGAAATGATCTACCTCTCTGATATGAATCGTCGGAATCAGGGAGGTCGTATCCGAGAGGTCTCGGAGAATACCGCGTGTGTCCGTCAAGACAATCAACTTTTCCGCTTGGAATGCCGATGCAATCTCACCCGCCATTGTATCGGCGTTAATGTTATAGGTCTGTCCATTGACACCGACCCCAATCGGCGTGATGACAGGGATATAATCGGCTTTGTCAAGCGCGATGATCGCTTCAGTGTTGACCCCAATAATTTTCCCGACGTATCCTAAATCAACATCAGTCTGCTGTCCGTTTTCGTCCGTTATCTGCGTCTGTTGTTTCTCTGCTAGGATTAGGTTCGCGTCTTTTCCAGAGAGTCCAATCGCTTGTCCGCCGTGTTGGTTGATACGTGAGACGATTTCTTTGTTGATGGATCCGAGAACCATCTCAGCGATTTCAACGGTTTCGGCATCGGTTACACGGAGCCCTTGCACGAATTCGGGAACTTTCCCGACCTTATCCATCCATGCCGTGATTCGGGGGCCACCGCCGTGAACGATAATTGGACGGATACCGACGTATTTCATTAAAACGATGTCCTGCATGACGGAGTGGATAAGTGCCTCATCCTCCATCGCAGCACCGCCGTATTTGATAACAATCCGCCGGTCATAAAACCGACGGATATAAGGTAAGGCTTCAATAAGAACTTCAGCAGTTCTGTTCATGTCTTTGCGTTGTGTCCTCTATATTTCTTCAAATAGTGTATAATATAATATATGATACGGGACATACCCCGGTTTGTCAAATTAAAAGTGGCTGAGTTAGCTGTCAGCAGTTAGTTTCCATCTGTAGCATAAACTGTTAGTTTGTGCATCCTAAGACGCAGGCTGACAGCCTACGCTACAAAAAAACTATCAGGAGGAATATTATAGTAGATTTTAGAATCAATTGCACACTCTGCACCGGTGCGGTTAGAAACCGCACCTACCGGGCCTGGGCCAAAAGTGTGTATTTATTTTTAGGATCTACTATAAATACAATGCAAATATCCGCAAAAATTTCCCATTTTCACGGGGTCGGCATACCTTTTGAGGTCTGCGAGATGCCTATCGCCGCCACCCCAAACGATGTACTCGTCCGCGTTTCCCTCGCAACGATCTGCGGTTCCGATCTCCACACCGTATCAGGTCGTCGTGGTGCAGAGACACCGTGTGTGCTTGGACATGAAATCGTCGGTACCATTGCAGCACCGACCGGCCGCCGGTCCGCCACCGGAGAGACGCTCCATGAAGGAGATCGGATCACGTGGAGCATGACGGCTTGCTGTGGCACGTGCGACTATTGTGTCAGTCGGAATCTGCCGCAGAAATGCGAAACGATGTTTAAGTACGGACATGCGCGTAATGCGGGAGATTCCGTCCTATCCGGGGGGTTCGCCTCACATATCCTACTCCGTCCCGGAACAGCCATCTATCGCATTCCCGATGCCGTGACGGACAAAGAGGCGGTCCCTATCAACTGCGCCCTCACAACTGTCGTCAACGGTTTAGAGACGGTCGGTCTCCAGTCGGGTGAAACGGTGGTCGTTCACGGTGCCGGGATGCTCGGTATCTATGCGGCGTGCTACCTGCGTGAAAAAGGATACTGTTGCGTCGCTGTTGTAGATACCAACGCCGGACGTTTGGAGATTGCTAAACGCTTCGGTGCAACACACACCTTCAACCCAAACAAGACATCCGTTGCAGAGATTGATACCGCATTGAAGGAGCTTACAAACGGACGAGGGACCGATCTCGGCGTGGAAGTCAGTGGCGCGACAATCGGGATTCCAAACCTGATTACATGGTTAGGAATCGGTGGACGCTGCTTGACGCTCGGTTACGTCTATCCAAACGCTGACATCTCCGTGGATGCCCACCAGATCGTCACGAAGTGTATAGTGCTTCGTGGCGTTCATAACTACCATTATACTTCCCTTGGAAGGGCACTCGGTTTTGTGGCAGAGACCCGCACACGCTACCCGTTCGGAGAACTCATCGGAAAAACATATCCACTATCAGACATCAACGCCGCTTTCGTGGACGCTATGAATCAGGAAGCACTCCGTATAGGGATTAGTGGTTAGCAATTAGCAGTTAGCCATCAGCACGCTACGCTTTCAGCCATCAGTTAAATCGTCTATCCGTTGCGGACGTTTGTCCATCCACAAAACCTCTTTGCTAACGGCTGAGAGTGGAGCGGAGCGGAACGCCCTGACCGCTGACCGCTAAACCTTCAATCCAACACCGTATCCCGTCGGTGCGGAGGGTAATCGCTGCGGATGCGTCCGTCCGCCAGAGTCGGCACCCGCGCCCTTCATACCGCGCAACGACTTCAGGGTGCGGAAACTGATAGCGATTCCTCTTACCGAGTGAGAAAATGGCGCAACGCGGTTGAACTGCGTCTAAAAACGCTACGCTGCTTGATGTCCGACTCCCGTGATGCGGAACTTTCAGAATCTCTGAGCGGAGGTCCTGCCCGGAAGCGATGAGGCGAGCCTCCGCGGTTTCGCCGATGTCTCCTGTAAAGAGCACATCCACCTCGCCGTAGGAGAGTTTGATGACGAGGGAGTCGTCGTTTTTGTCTTCGTCCAACAGGTCAGTAGACGCAGCGTCAATCGGATGCAGTAAGTTCAGGGCGGCTGTCGGCGTTAGCGCAATCTCTCCGGCATAAGGAAACGCATAAGGAATATCGCGGGCTTCGGCAATCGCACGGAGTCGCCGGTTGGTTTGAGAATCGAGGGGCATCTCCGATATACCGAGGACCCTTGAGACTTCAAAGTTCTCTAAAATATAGCCAAGTCCGCCGCCGTGGTCGAGGTCAGGATGTGTCAGCACCACCATATCGAGTTTCCGAATCCCGTGATAGTCAAGGTAGGGTTCAATAATCCGTTCGCCCACATCGTAGTCGGTCATCTCCTGTTTCTGCTCGTCGTAATAGGTGCGCCGAATACCGCCATCTATGAGCATCGTCCGATTGTCAGGGAACCGGACAACAGCGGCATCGCCTTGTCCGACATCAAGTGTCACGACCTCCAGAAGCCTGCCCCTCTCGTGAAACGCAGCGTCCCAGACCCAAATTGCCACGACCGATAGCCCAATGAGACTCGCAGCTCTCCACTGCCTACGAACCCATTGCCGGTGCGTGATACCCAGACAGACGGTGATGTAGAGGACGAAGCCGCCGAATGTTGGCGGTGTGAGTTTCACAACGCCCCATGTCTGCCCAAAGATACCGATAAGCCCTAAGAAGGTAGAGATAAGAGCGTGGTTGAGGACGGAGAGGAACTGTGCCAACGGAAGCCACACAAAACCGATACAGACAAACCCAAGGCCCATCGCTACAATAAGCACTACGAGTCCGACAGCAAAGGGACCGACAACGATACCCAACGGATACGTCCGAAAAAAGTGGTAGGCGATCAACGGGGCAGTCCCGATTTGTGCGGCGAGCGTTACAAGGTAAGACAGAACAAACCATTTAACCGTGGTGTGTCGAAATTTCACAAACCATTTAACTGCCTTGTGTCGAAACTTCGCAAACCATTTAACCGCCTTGGGTTGACACTTCGTCGGCTTCGAGAGGTCCGCTTCGGCGGATTCTGATGTGTCTTCCCAGAGGTGTTGCAACGGTTTCTCCATCTTCGGAACGAAATAGACGATGGCAGCGACGGCAACAAACGAGAGTTGGAAACCGACATCCCACAACTGATGCGGGTTCAAGAGGAGCAACACCAATGCAGCGAACGCCAGTAGGTTAAATATATCGGCGTCTCGGTCGAGAAGTGCAGCGGATAGGAACAGGATTGCCATCAACGCCGCACGAAAGACAGACGGACGGAACCCGATGAGACTCGCATAGATGAGCACGGCAATAATCGTTAGCAGACATACAATCTTCTGTGGGAATCGGAGGCGTGAAAAGCCCAAGTAGCAGAACCCGGCTATGAGTCCGACGTGTAGGCCGGAGACGGCGAGGACATGGAAGGTGCCGCTATTTCGGAAAGTGTCCAACGTCTCTGAAGGGACATCGCTCCGTTTGCCGAGTAAGATGCCTTTGATGAGTTGGGCGTGCAGTGAGATTTTTGTATAGATGGCATCAATCAGGCGTTCCGTCCGGATGCGGAGTGCCTCTATCCAACGTAAGGGCGGGAATCCATGTTGTTCGCCAATCCGTAGCAGTCCTACGGCTTCGACGATCCCAACGATGTTCTGCCGCGCGAGGTGTGCCTTGTAATCGAAACCGCCGAGGTTCCGTTTGCCTTGCGGTTCGTGGAAAACGCCTGTGAGGGTTATCTGTTTACCGTAGCGGAGCGGCACGGGTTCTTGGAATCTAATAAGCAACTTCGCCTTCATGCGCTGCGATGGATCGGATAAGCGTTGGAGTTCACCCACGGCGTAACATTCTTCCCATTCCGTCCCGCGTTCGGGTTGATAGGTAGTCGTACCTGAAAAACTGACGGGTGCATCGTAAAAGTGGTCAGGGACGGGTGAGCCAGCGGCGATGTCCAGACGTAGCATACCGCCTGCGAAAACGGCGAGATGGAGCAATCCGTAAGAGAGGTAGCGTCTCCGGTTCTTGGTGACAAGGCTACCGATAAAACTGAACAGAATGGCAAGCCAAAGCCACAGAAACGGGATAGATGTCCAACTACCAGCAACAATGCCGAGAAGGTATGGGATCAGAAAGTAGAGTGCCGGGCGCGGTTTGATTTTCATTTTAGGTCACTCTTATAGGACCTACGCATTTCCTCTTAAAGTCCCCTGCCCCCCTGATAAGGGCGGGGAATGCCATCAGGCATTCATACCGTTGATTTTGATATGGGGGGTTGGGGATTTAGGGGGTTAAATT
>JAJECD010000241.1 GCA_022822215.1 Candidatus Poribacteria bacterium
TTGACGGTATTCTGGGAGACACCGAGGAACTCGCTGATGGCTTTGATTGTCATTTCACCGAGGTAGTGGAGCGTCATCACAGTGCGTTCACTTTCAGGGAGTTTTTGGAGGAGCTCCTTGACGACCTCACGACGCGTTTCATCGGCATCGGCTTCTTGTTTTTCTGCCAAGTATTTAGAATATGACACCTTATCCACCTCATTTGTATCATCAACATCTATGGATTCCATAGGTAAACGTTTCCTTCGGAGCCAGTCGCGACATAAGTTCGCAGCGATCACATACAGCCATCCGGCGAATTGATTATGGTTTTTCAAAGTTCTGAGCTTCCGATAGGCGTTGAGAAAAGCGTCCTGTGTAATTTCTTGTGCGATGTGAAAATCGCCAATCTTCCGCCACACCAGCGCGTGAACTCCTTTTTGATATTTCCGAACCAAGGGACCGAATGCGTCTTGATCGCCTCGTAATATTTGTTTAATGAGTTCAGCATCGTTCCATTCCATTGCAATCCTCCTCCAGAAATATCATATCCCCTGATTTAAGCGATTTTCAATATTAACATTAAGGTTTTGAATCCCTAACTGGGTTGGAAAGTTGGAAGCTTGGAAGTATGGAAGATAACCACCACAATGCCTTTTCCAGTCTTCCAATCTTCCACCCTCCCTCTCAGGGTTGCTTCCAATTTCAGTATCGCCGAAAGCAAGATAACCGATACCGAACAGTAACAAACAGACAAGAATTAGGTTAATCATTAGAAAGCGCATGGTTTTCTCCTTTAGAAGGAAAGCTTTGTTGCGTTTGTAAGTAGCGATTTGGCTGTAATTTAACATCCATTGATTGTAGTGACGTAACTTAGGTTTCAAAAGGTTGCATTATTTTTTTATCGTTGTCAGTTTTAAATATATGTTATACTATAGCCATCAGCAGTCAGCAGTCAGAAAGAACGGAAAGTTGAAAGCACGATATGCGCAACTGGGAGGCACAGCATGGAACACCATATATCAGATGAACAGTGGGAACATTTCTGGGAATACGGCTACGTGCGGATCGGACAGGTCGCAACGGATGCCGAACTCGCAGAACTCCAGCAACGGATGGACGACATCATGCTCGGTAAAGCACCCCTCGACTATGACCAGATCATGATGCAACTCGACCGGGAACCTGGGAAAAACTCGCCGGGCCCACAGTCCAAAGGGCACAAGGGGCCGACGTTGTTGTATCGGAAAATTCAGAACCTTGAATTGGACCCGATTTTTTTGGACTACCTCCAGAAACCGATTTTCCAAGAAGTCTGTGCGAAGATTTACGGAGATAAAACGCCGGTCGCTTGTTTCCGGGCAATGTTTATGAATAAACCGGCACACGAAGGCACGCAGCTCACGTGGCATCAAGATAGATGGACAGACCTCGACCGCGACCCACAGATTACCATCTATACCGCCTTAGATCCCGCAGCAATTGAGAACGGCTGTGTACACATCATTCCACAGTCGCACAAGCGGCTTATCAACCCAGAAAATGGATCCGGTTTTTTGACACAGGATCACATTGACGACATTGTCGCGAAGGCGACACCGGAACCGATGGAACTGAAAGCTGGAGAAGTCGTCTTGCTCCACAATTGGATGCTCCATAGTTCCGGTACGAACGATACGGATATTCCGCGGCGAGCGTTCAGCGTCTGCTACATGCATGGCGAGACGCAGTCGCATCGCGGGCATAACTTTACGCGGGTATTCGGTGACGGGGCAATCAGTGTTGCCGATTTGTCGAAGTTTAAGTATGAAAGCCCAATCGTCTAAGGTTGGGAAAAACCGAAATAATAGCATTGTAGCATAGACTGTGAGTCTGTGCAGACGTATATTTTCCAAACGGTATTACAAACGAGAAGGAGAACAATATGGCGAAGATTCGACTTGCCATGATTGGGTGTGGTGGAAACTCTTCCGGCCACGCCAGAAGAATGAATGCAAATCCCGACGTGCAAATCGTCGGCACCTGTGATGTGAATACAGACATCGCGAACGGCTATATAGATCGGAACCTGTCCGACCTCAGTCCACGTCCGGGTGCTTATGACGACATTGGTGCTATGCTGAAAGAGACCTCCCCGGACGGTGTGGTTATCTCTACGCCGCACACGCTCCATTTCGAGCAGGGCATGCAGGCACTTGAAGCCGGTTGCCACGTTTTGATGGAAAAACCGATGGTCACCGCGTCTAAAGATGCGTACGCCCTCGCAGAGAAGGTGGAAGAGACAGGTTTAACCCTCACGATCGGTTACAACACGCCATGCACGCCGAATTTTTATTATACGCGTGAGATTATCCGTAGCGGAGAGTTCGGCAAACTGGAATTGGTCATCGGCTACATTACGCAAGGTTGGAAAGGTGGTACGACGGGGACGTGGCGGCAGAACCCGAAACTCTCTGGTGGCGGACAGGCTTATGACAGCGGCGCACACCTTCTGAATAGCCTCTGCTGGGCAGTCGAATCGAAAGTCGCTGAAGTCTACGCCTATACAGATAACCAAGACCGCGAGGTAGACATCAATTCTTCCATCAACGTCAAGTTTGAGAGCGGTGTTCTCGCTGCGATGGCGGTGAGCGGCAATTGCCCGAGCCCGGGCGGCACACACATGGCGTTGGTCTTTGAGAACGGTAGGATTGAGGTTGACGGTTGGGGTGGCGGTTGGATTCGCGTCTGGAAAGGCAACGAAGCATTAGACCCACCCCCGATTACAGATGATATGTCCGCTGGTTCACCGGATGACAACTTCATCGATGCCATCTTGGGCAGAGCAGAATCGCGTACCAGTCCGATGAATGGTATCATTCAATCCGAATTGATGGATCTTATTTACGAATCCGCAGAGAGCGGCGTTCCAGCACGTCCAGAACGCTAAGTAAGATTTTAAGCGCGGTCTCACAAAAAATTAAGAATTCAATTCGGTGCACCGCGCTTTAGCGATCTCATTGGTAACATCAATGCGAAAGTGTCGCTCCCCGTATCGCCTCTACCCGTTCCAGGTAGAGGCGTGTCGTTAAAATCGCCCATATTGGAACTAAAAAGGTGGCGATCAGCCCCTTAACAACAAGAATTGCAACCGTAGCAGGTGTACCCAGAACTTGTGGCAACACGACCTCAACATCAGCACCGATGAAAAGCACCAAAAATTTGAGGGAAGAGAGTGCCTCACGAACCGGGGCAAGTTCGGAGATAAACATAGACAACACTAACAATGCAACGCCGGTCAGTACGGAGGCGATAACTGCGGCTATCCAGCCAGTCAGGAAATAGATACCGAAGAAGCGGAGCCTCGCTCCGCTCACCAGCGCGTGGCTCCGGCGAAAAATGCCGATGAGGGAGTTGTTTTCAAGGATAAGACAAGGGTTGTAGAGACTTAACGTCACCATAAAATAGATATAAGGCACAACACTCAGGATATATCCTAATTCAAACTGAAATCTCCAAGAATACGAAGGTATCAACCACTGCATTAACACATAGAGATAATTACCGACATCGACAATCAGGAGCAAAAGCAGTGTAGCGACGAAAACCGTAAATGCCTTGCGCCCGGTTTGCCGCCACATTTCACGAGCAGTGGGAGGGGATAATCCTTCTGCAGTCTCGGAAACCTCGGTACCACGCGATATGCGAGCGACGGCAAGGGAAAGCGGACAGAGTGCGAGTAATAAAAGGACGAGCGCACCGTAATCGAGGCTCTTAAACTTAACTTTCCATTCCCACGCAGTTCCCTTCCCGTCGGTTGTCCCGAAATACGGAATAGGCGTGAGTCCCCAATCCACACGCGGCGAGGCGTTTGTTGTATTCGCTATTGTTGGCGTTATGCCACTGGTCGTGTTGATATTACTGGTCGCTGTGTGGACCCGTCGGCTTGGTGTCATAAACGTATTATGCATCTCGTTTTCACTTCGCTTAACAAAATGGAAAAATTGTGCGATATCCAGTGAGATTGCGACAATCGCAACCGGTAGCATGATACACCAGAACAACCGCCAGTGATTGCGATACAGTTTGACTATTGTCCGTAAAAGATTGGTATGTCGGTTGTCAGGCATTCTGATTTCTCCTTGACGCTGGGCTTGAAAAACATGGAAGGGCGTTCTTAGTCGCCTACTTGCATTTCAGTGTAATAACCTTCTTTGCGAATGCGTAGATCGAAGTAGAGGAGTGTAGCACCGATAGGACCGATCGGCATCGTGATGAAAGCAATACTTAGGCTTACCAAACGGCGAACGGAATAAGAAAACCAACCCATCTCGCTGGAGATTGGCATATATAGACGTTGGAGCTGCTCCCAAAAATTCGCAGGTGCTTCGGGGGCAGCAATCCCAAGCAGGGAGAGGATAAATTCAAAAGATTCCTGAAGTATAAACCCTATCATGAACGAAATCAGAGAAATTGCCAGCATAATCCCAAAGACTCGCCACCAACTCCCTTTAACCAATTCGGTACTGCGGCGCAATGCGTTCCGCCCTGTGGCCTCCTCAAACAGCACAGGAAGACCGTAGAGTCCCCATCGCATCGCAAAATAGATTGCAAATGGGATGCCGATAACCGTAACAAACAACCCAACAACAACTAACCCCCAGAGGACACCACTCCAGACGTAGGGCCAAAAACGTCGCCACGCTTGTTGTAAGGCTGCGTTCGTCGTTAGCTCTCTACGCAAATAGACGTGGGCACTGGCGTAAATCAATCCAGCACCAACCAAAATAGACACCACAGCACTGCACAAGACAGTACATCCGATTACTATTGTATTTATACCGAATACGGAACCTCTCTGAAGAAGAAACACAGAAATTTGATCTATGCTAAACCTCAAGATAACGTAAACGGCTACTATCCCTACAAACAATCGGAAGTGGCTCCGATAGAGCGTCAATATTCCGTCAAGAATATCTGTGAAATCCAGCGGTTGTGGGGATGTCGTATCGGTTATATTGTCATTTGGATGTGCTAATTCGCTCCGCTCTTGCATGGCTACTCTACCTTTGGAAAGATTTCTCTGTATGCGCATATCTTATCACACTTCGTGTTTGACATCAAGGTAATAGCCCTAACTGAACATCCGAATGCGTTGCGTTGTGCGGACGGGTGTGGTATACTCTATTATCTATCACGAGAATTAGCCATTGGAGAATCAGGATGCAGGGTAAGCGCGGTACATGGCGAGATAGATGGATATATTGGATAGTGTCTGCTTTCGGGTGGTGGTGTCGCTGTCTTCCGAAGAGATGGGCACTGCATCTTGGATGGGGTATCGGCATGCTGTACTACCGTCTCGTCAAAAAGCGGCGCGAGATCGCGCTGAGCAACCTACATAAGGCATTCAGTAAACATTTCACGTCCTCACAATGCGAGGAGATTTGCAAGGCGAGTTTTATTAATGTTGGAAAAACTTGTGTAGAGTTCCTCCGGTTTCCTAAACTCAACATCGAAAACATCTGGCGAGAGGTTACTGTCGAAGGTGCGGAAAATCTACACACCGCTTTGGCGAAAGGGAAAGGCGCGATCGTGTTTCTGCCGCATTTTGGGAATTGGGAGCTGCTTTCACTGGTATACGGTGCACTAATCCCTGACCGTGCGAAAGCCATCGCCTTTCCGCTGAAAAACGCGCTACTCAACACCTATATTTGGCGGTATCGCGAACTGATGAGCCTAAAGTTGATTCCTCGAAATCAAGCGATTCGAGAAACACTCCGCGCCTTGAAAAATAACGAGGCAATCGGGTTTTTCGCCGATCAGAACGCCGGTCCAGAAGGTGTATTCGTCGATTTTCTGGGAAGACCTGCCTCCGCAGCCCGTGCGCCGGTGGTACTGGCACGCAAAACCGGAACACCCCTCCTCTTTTCATTAAGTATCCGTCAACCTGATGACCGACACCGGGTCCACATTTCAACGCCGATTTATGTCGAAGCCTCTGACGACGCTGAACGGGACGTCGAAGTCTACACGACCCAAATGCTGAAGCAGCTGGAAACATACATCCGTAAATATCCAGAGCAGTGGCTGTGGCTGCACAATCGTTGGAAAACGCGACCCGTAGATAGCGAACCGAGAACCGAGAACCGCTAATAGCAAGAAAAAATGTATTGCATTGATGTTGAATCCGTGTTAAAATAGAATGAAACTTTGAAAGCCGCAATAACTACGCGTCAGATTTTAAACCTCAAAGGAAAATCCTCATGAAAAGATACACCTTGTCCTTCATTGTTTTAGTCATCGCGATCGGGGTTCCGTTCCTGCTCATTAATCCGAGGGAAAGAAGCGCGATGAGCAGAGATGGACGTGTTACCCAACAGATGCTAAACGAGGCACTCATAGATGCTATCCGCATTGCCGAAAGAAACTACTACAAACCGATTGAGGATAGCAATGAGATGTTCCGCGGTTCAATCAAAGGGGCACTCGCATCCCTGAATGACCCCTACACATATTATGTGTCGCGACGCGAACATCAGCGAGCTGTCGAAAATTTATATAATGCGGAATTTGGAGGACTCGGTATCCATATCTACGAGGACCATCGGGGCTTTATCAAGATTTCTAAGCCGATTCCGAACACACCCGCCGCGCTTGCGAACCTCCAAGCCGGGGATTACATTACCAAAGTCAACGGCAAGCGCATCCATCTCAGCGAAAAAACGGGTATGCACATTGATGATGTCCTCGATTTATTGAGAGGTGAACGTGGGACGGACGTGACGATTACCGTTCAACGCAAGTTCCTTGAGCCTTTCGATGTGACCTTGACGCGAGGCAAAATTCCCGTCAGAAGCGTCAAGTCAACAATACTGGAGAACGACATCGGTTACATTCGGATTACTGGGTTCATCGGCAGCAGGCGAGAAGACGGCACTGAAGGCGAATTTAATGAAGCCCTTGAAGCCCATAAAGCCGCTGGTATGAAAGCCCTTATTCTGGATTTACGTGATAATCAAGGGGGCTTGCTAAACGCCGCATATCACATCGCTGACGCTTTTATTACTGACGGGCTTATCGTTTCAACGAAAGGGAGAAGAAGCGAGTTTAATGAGGAATATCGCGCAACATCCGAGCTCCTGTGTTCACCAGATATTCCGCTCATTGTGCTTGTCAACGAATACAGTGCAAGTGCTTCTGAAATTGTGGCGGGCGCGATTAAGGATACACGTCGCGGTATCCTCGTTGGACAGAAAACCTACGGTAAAGGTGTTGTTCAAAAACGTTATCCGCTACCAGATGGTGGCTCACTCTCTCTCACAATCTCGACCTATTATACACCCAACGGCACGAAAATTAACGAAGTCGGAATTAGTCCACAAGTCGCTATTGAACTTGAGGAACCCGACGAGATAGAACAGTTAATGCTGAGAAAAGTGGACGCAAACGATACGCTCAGCAATTTTGTTGCGAAATGGATCGATGATCAGTATAAAAGCCCCGGAGAGATGCCCAAAGATTTCTCGCCCCTTGAAGTTGAGCTGCCGAAGTTGCAACAGCAGCTTGAAGCAGATCGGATTCTGGTCAGTCTCAAATGGTTGAAGCAGCGCGCCCAGCAGCTTTTTAACCTTCACGTTGGTATTGAACAGGTTGTTAATTTAGCATACGACCGGCAGCTGCAGGAGGCAATTCGGATCATCAACGCTGATGAAGTTGAAAAATATCTCGATATAATACCCGAAGAGACAGAACTCCCATCAACAACACAGGCAGAGATGCCAATAGAACACGAACCGACAGCAGATAGCGAATAGCGAACCGCGTATCGCGAACCGCGAATAGCCGGTGGTTTCCAATAGTCATAGACCAACTGCCATCAGCCAATAACCAATACATGAACGCAAGAACCGCGAACCGTCCCGACGTTATCACCCCAAAAGCACTCATCGTCGGACTCATCTTAGTTGTTGTTAACGCCTATTGGGTAGGCATAGCCAGCGAACTGTGGTATGCGGTTTATACGCTCGTTTCGCCGTTCTCCAACGCCGTCTTCACATTAGTCGTACTCCTCGGGCTTAACGTCTTTCTGCGCAAGTTCTCACCCCGCCTCGCCTTTACCACCGCGGAATTGCTACTCATCTACATTATGGTGACGATGGTGTCGACTATCTCCGGTCATGCGATGATGGCGATTCTCATGGGGACGCTTGCGCATCCCTTCTGGTTTGCAACGCCTGAAAACGAATGGGCGCAGCTTTTCCTACACCACATTCCATCATGGCTGACTGTCCACGACTTTCAGTGGTTAGCGGGGTATTACGAAGGTGAGTCGAGCATCTATTGGACAGAGCATCTCCGTATCTGGGTGCGCCCCGCACTTTTATGGTCGGGTTTTATCTTTTTGCTCTACGGTTCGCTCCTCTGTTTAGGGTTGTTACTCCGCAAGCAGTGGATGGAACGCGAAAAATTGAGCTTCCCGCTAACACAGTTACCACTACAGATGACGACGAACCGTGGCTTCTTTCGATCGCGTGCGCTCTGGTTCGGATTCGGTATCGCTGCCCTGCTCCGTGTGATGGCCGGACTGCACGATATTTTTCCTGTAATCCCAGCACTGCCGCCCAATTATCGGCTGGATCAGCATTTCACGGAACGGCCTTGGAGCGCGATCGGCTATGCCTCAATGTCGTTTAACCTTGCTATCGTTGGATTAACCTACTTCATGCCGTTAGACCTGGCGTTTTCGACGTGGTTCTTCTTTTGGCTGACGCGGGCAGAGCGCGTGATTGCGAGTATGGTCGGTGTCACAAACATAAGCGTCCTGCATCTCAACGATCGGGCTTCAGGGGCTTGGGTAGGTATTGCGGTGTTGACGCTCTGGATGAGTCGTCGGCACTTTGCGAATTTCTTCCGACACATCCTCGGGCGCGAGCGCGGGGACGATAGCACTGAACCGTTCTCTTACCGAACAGTAGCAATCCTAACGGTGCTGAGTGTCGGACTCGTCTTCGCGTTTTGTTATCTCGCAGGCATGTCGTTATGGGGCATCAGTGTATTTTACGCGCTATTCGTCGCATTTGCTGTAGCGATAGGTCGCGTGCGTGCCGAACTGGGTCCGCCTTACCACGAAGTTATCGGTATCAATCCACGACAAATGATGGTAAGTATGTTCGGGACACGGCAATTGGGTGCTGCGAACTTAACGATAATGACGTTCCTCTACGCCTTCAATCGGTGCAACCGTTCGCATCCGATGCCGAATCAGATTGAATCGCTCCGTATTGGGGATCGAGCAGGCATGCCAGGAAAGACGCTGGTTCTGGGGATGGCACTCGCGATCGGGGTCGGCGCGTTAGCGACGTTCTGGACATATCTACAAGTGGCGTATCACTACGGTGTACTCGCACGGTGCCAAGGGGTTGTGGGTCGCTTCGGATGGGAGAGTTTTAATCCGCTGCAGAGTTGGCTACAACATCCGAAGGAACCGGATATCAGTGCGATTACATTTATGTGTGGTGGGTTCGGCTTCGTATTCCTCCTCCAGTTCTTAAGGACGCGGCTGCTGTGGTGGACGCTCCATCCATCGGGTTATGTGCTTTCAGGGGCATCGTGGGGCGGACTCATCTATTTTTGGTTTCCGGTGATGGTGAGTTGGCTCCTTAAGTTCCTAATTCTCCGCTTCTGGGGCTGGCAGATGTATCGGAAAGCGATTCCATTTTTCCTCGGATTGGTTTTAGGGGACTACATTCCGCGGAGTATTTTGAGTCTGATTAGTTTCGCGCTTAATCTTTGGATGCCTTCGTCGGGAGCGGGGCATACACTTTAGTAGTTGTCGGTTATAAGTGATAAGCTATAAGTTAAGAGTGGGTTTTGGAAATCGTTCCTACAATTGAAAATTAGAAGACATGAAACCACTGCTTACGGTTGAATCCATTACAAAGCATTTCGCTGATACACCTGTTGTGAAGGAAGTCAGCTTTACGGTTTATCCGGGTGAAATCTTCGCGCTGTTAGGACCCAGTGGTTGTGGTAAAACAACTACCTTACGTATCATCGCAGGCTTTGAAAGGGCAGACGCTGGAAAAATCTCTATGGCAGAATGCCTGCTCGCAAACGATGCCGTTCACATTTCACCGGAGTTGCGGGGTATCGGTTTAGTATTTCAAGACTACGCCCTTTTTCCGCATAAGAATGTTCTCGATAACGTCGCCTTCGGGCTCCGAAAAGTACCGAAGAAAACGAGGCGCGAGCGAGCGTTTGAAGTGTTAGATATGGTTGGCATGAAGGATTTTCACGCGCGTTTACCACATCACCTCTCCGGCGGCGAGCAGCAGCGGGTGGC
>JAJECD010000293.1 GCA_022822215.1 Candidatus Poribacteria bacterium
GGACATCTTCGATGGTGTGCGCGTAAACGACAAATTCATCAATTCTGTCATTGCCTGTGAACCTTTCTTGTACAGTTGATAGCGGAATAAAGACGAGATTATCGAAACTCCAGCCGAACCGTAAACTTCTGCCTCTCGGCATGAAGGTGCCGACAACGATAAGCCGTTCTGTGGAACGTCTTCGATCTTTGCGTCCGTACTTATCGTAGTGGCTGCCACTGCGCGCGATTTTAATTTCTTGTCCGAGCGGCGATTTGTCGCCGAAGAGTGCTGTTGCGACTTCATCGCCAAGGACGCAGATTTTCGATGCGTTTTGAACGTCTTGGTCTGTAATAAAGCGTCCTTCTTTTAGCTTCCAGTCGAGTGCGGTTTGATAGGTTGCATTTATGCCGTTATAGCCGGCGCGTGTTTCGGTGCCATCTGCGGCTTGGATCAGCACGCCTGACCAATTCCAAACTCGCGGCGTGACGGCAGTCACAGATGGGCATTCAGCCTCAATGGCGAGGACATCTTCGTATTTTAGATATTCACTGCTACGGTTGCGGACCCAGCGGTTATTGACGCGCTTATACCACGAGCGGTACATTATGAGTTGATTCGCACCGCCGAGTTTCTGCGCGTCTTGAAGCACAATCTCCTTAGCACCATCACCAATGGCTATCATTGCCAGTACTGAAGCGACACCGATGATAATGCCGAGCATCGTCAGCAACGAGCGCATTTTGTTGCTACGGATCGCAGAAACACCGACGGATATTCCCTCAAAGATACGCATTTACCCTCCAAATTATAGTGAAACCTTTCGTTACGGATTACCGATTAAATTTTGGTTGTTGTATATTAAAAAACGGAACACTTACCACTCAACTATTATAGATACAATCTAAGGACAAAAAGGTTGCATAATTTTAAAAATGGATAGGCGCGGTTTGAAATGCACGTCGCATTTGGTCGAGTACGCCGCAAAACCGCGCCGGTGCGCTGACTGAAAACCGACACCCAGTCATTAAACCCGTTTGATGCAAAAAACTTCAAACTTTCAACACATCCGAAAACTACTCCAAAAGCATCGGCATGACGAGCGAAATATACCTATCATCATCCATCGGCTTAATAAGAACAGGATTCAGTTCCCGTGAGAACTCAATTGATACCGACTCGGTTTCGATGTGTGTCAAGGCATCTGTCAATAGGCGTGCATCAAAACCGATCGTCACACATCCAGTCCCGGATTCCACCGGTACTGTCTCGTGTGCTTCCTCTGATTCCGATGTCTTTGTGGAGACCCGAATGCGTTCTGTATCAATTTCAAGACGGATCCTATGCTCTTCAGAATTTGACAGCTGTCCGATGTGCTGGGTCACACGCAGGAGCTGCGCCGTTGAGACGATAGTTTTGCCCTCATGGTCCTTAGGGATGATCCGCTGGTAGTTTGGATATTCTCTCTCCACCAGTTCGGTTGTCAAGGTGGCATTTCCATCGGTAAATCGGATTTGATTTCCAGAAACAGAGATGTCCACTTCAACGGATTCCGGGAAGGTCTTCGGGATCTCTCGAACCGCTTTGAGCGGAACGATAAATCCATGCGTTTTTCGTTTTTGTTTGATCGGATCGTAGTAAGCGAGCGCGAGACGCTTGCCGTCCGTTGCGGCTATTTCTGTTCTATCCTCAAGGAAGTTAAAGTACACGCCGTTTAAGAAGGGACGAGTGTTTTCCGTAGATACTGCGAATTGGGTCTTCCGAACGGCATCGCGCAGCATCTCCCCACGCATCGCAAATGTTTCACCTTCATCGGCAAGCGGTTGTGAAACGGCTTCGTCAGACATAGCGGTGATTTTGTAAATACCTTCACCACACCTAATTTCGGCGGTGTCGTTGGTTGTTGTTACCAAATCTATCGGTGTGTCCGCTGGTAACGTTTTAAGCGTATCTATCAGTTTCTGGGCAGGAACCGTCAGCACCCCCTCTGCCTTGACTGTCCCTTCAACCTTCATTTTCACGCTAACTTCTAAATCAATCGCGTCCTCTTCCGTGCGGATGATAACGTTTGAGAGGATAGGTACAGCGTTCTGTCGAATCGTGACATTTTTCAGTCCTTGCAGTGCACGCAAAAGGTTATCCCGTTCAAAAGTTAATTCCATTTCAAAAGCCTCCTTAATTTTTCGACTTGCGGGTTTCGGTGCTTCCTGTTCAAGTGCTTTCGGCGTTCTTCGGTTTTTAACTTCTTCAACACCAAATTCCGTCCGTAAGAGCGTCCGAATCTCTCTGAGTCTTGTCTTGACGGTGCCCACTGCTAAGTTAAGTGCCTCGGCAATTTCCTTGACAGTTGACATTTCTAAATAGTACAACACCGCGACAGAACGGACCTTTTCTGGAAGATGATGCACGGCTTCTGTCGCAGCCTCTTGCAGTTCCGTCTCTCGAAAGCGAGCAAATGCGTCCTGATCCATGGTTTTCGCGAGTTGATCAGTGTTCTGAAGGATTTCATCGCGAGTGTGTCGCTTGGTGGTGTAGTAACGTCTACAAGCCGTGTATGCTATTTTTTGAAGCCATGCACCGAAACTACTGATTTTGCGTAAGCCCCCGATGTTTTCCCAGACGGCTATCCAGATATCTTGAAAGATTTCTTCAGCATCGCGGGTTTGGCGCGAGTTTAAGACGACCAACTGCCAGATTCGGAAGCTATGACGGGACGCGAGTTGTCCGAATGCGATCTCGTTGCCGTCTTGTGTGAGTTCAATGAGCTCTTCATCTGTCAGGTCGGTGTACATTGACGAAGTGTATTGCATAAACAGGTTCCCAATTAGATTTCGGTTGTAAAGAGGGAAACTTTTGATGGAAAGGTTTAAAAAAATGAAAAAAGGCGCGCTTGAAAAGCGCGCCTACAAGAACAGATATTGGCTGGGCAGCCTATTTTTAATCTTTACGGAGTGCCACAACCGGTGGAACGGTAGCGGCTTTTATCGCCGGATAAATACCGAACGAAATACCAATCGCGGCAGAGAATGATACCGAAATCAGTACCCACTGCATAGAAACAACCGAGGGCCATTCGGGAACAATCTTGGCGATTTTGACGGCGAGCATCGCCATACCCTCGCCAGCAAGCATCCCCATGCCAACGCCGATTGCGCCACCTACACCACACATAACTATCGCTTCTATGAGGAATTGCGCCAGAATATCGAACGGTTTTGCCCCGAGTGCCTTTCGTAAGCCAATCTCGCGGATGCGCTCATTGACAGAGACGAGCATCATATTCATGATGCCGATACCGCCAACGAGGAGCGAAAATCCTGCGATGCTCCCCAAGGCAATTTTGATTAATTTACTGATCTTCTCTAACTTCGCAATACCCGCACGCATCTCAGAGACTCTAACGAATTCGTCTTCGTTGTTATGTCTTTTTCTGATGACGGTTCTCACCTCTTCGATCGCTTTCGGAATAACGTCAACGCTGTTTGCGAAGACCATAATACCGTGAACCTTATCACTACCCGTGAACCGTTCTTGGACAGTCGATACAGGCATGAAGGCAAGGTTATCATAACTCCAGCCGAATTGGAAGCTTGTCCCTCTCGGCATCAGCGTACCGACAACTGTGAACCGTTCAGTCAACCGCTCGCGCCGGCGTCTACCCCACGGATCATAGTATCGAACGTTTCTTGCGATTTTAATTTCTTGTCCGAGAGGTGAATTATTGCCAAATAACTCAGTTGCGAGTTCATCTCCGAGCACACAGATTTTTGCTGCGTTTTGGACATCTTCATCTGTAATAAAGCGCCCCTCTTTAATGTCCCAATCCATTGCGGTTGTGTAGGAGGCGTTTACGCCGTTATAGCCTGCACGGGCTTCAGTGCCCCCGGGACCCTGAAACAGTACGCCTCTCCAATCCGCAATTCTGGGTGTGACCGCACTCACAGACGGGCATTCTGCCTCGATTGCCAATACATCTTCGTATTCCATGTACTCGTTGCTGCGAATACGGACCCACTTGTTGTTTTCTCGTTTGTACGATGTCTGATACAATGTAATTCGGGTTGCCCCGCCCATTTTCTGGGCATCTTGTATCACAATTTCTTTAGCTCCATCTCCGATAGCTATCATTGCAAGGACCGCCGCAATACCGATGATAATTCCGAGCATCGTCAGTAACGAACGCATCTTGTTCGCACGCATTGCAGCGATCCCAATAGACAGCCCTTCGATTAAGCGCATGATTTCCTCCTGAGAGTTTTAACGTGTCTATTGGTGTGTTTTTTTCTGTACATTCTTGAAAACACTAAGAGCATTTGACGCGATTAACGCAGAAAGGTTTATAAAAGTTTCGTTTGTGGGTTGTCGGTTATGGGTTGGTGAGGTTATGCGAGACTGGCTACGATGTGTAATTTGTCATCGGAGACGAGAAACGGTTTTCTGGTAGCGGGTTGCCATTTCGGGGCCTTGGGCTTGCAGGTATTCTTGTTCTGAGCGGCGCGCTGCCTCGGTTGAAGGAGGGACAGGAATATCGATGCATGCCGTGCTAATTTGGTCGTTGCCCCATTTGTATGCGACGATTTCACCTTTGCTGATAATGAGGTTCATCCCGACGTTTGCCTCTACAATCGGTACGCCGTTTTCGCGCGCTCTGGCAAGCACGGTTTGATTTTGCGACTTACCCTTTGAACCATACGATGGAATAAGGAGGAACTGCGCACCGTCTAAAACAAGGGTACGGGCAATCAAAGGATTCCACCGGTCATTGCAGATTAAGATACCGGCGCGTCCGAAAGGTGTATCGAACGCACGGAGCGTCTCACCGATACAATTGAAGTTCCACGACGGATGCGTACCTTCAGCGAACTGCGTTTTATGGTAGGTACCGCAGATGTCGCCTTTCTCGTTGATAAACACGGCGGAATTATAGACAGAGGCGGTGCCGCGCCGTTCAGCGAAACCGAAACAGAGGCAAGTTTTGAGCTGCTTCGCCAAGCGACGGAACCGATGGATGTAAGGACCATCGAGCGGTTCTGCAATGTCAAGCATCGCCTCTGGTGCCGCTCTGCCCTCAATGACATCCATGACGACGTAGCCTTCCAACACACCTTCGGTTGCCAGAATCAACTGTGGGGCATCTTTCGCGGCTTCAACGAAGAAAGCCTCCAACTTTTCGGCGTTAGAGGCTTTATCCCATTTGGTCGGTTTTAACGAAATAGCGGATACGCTAACTGAGCGATACATAAATCAACAACTTTTATTATCTGCTCTGTCAGAGCTATTAAATCTTCCTGTAGGAGCGAGCTCCCGCTCGCGACTTTCAAAATCAACAACTTTTCTCAAGGATACCAGTAATCCTGATGCTAACAGTAACCAACAACTTATTTCGGGTAAGCGGTATTAAGACCAAGAATCACATAAGCCGTCACAAGCCTCGGATCCGCTTCCATCCAACGACTTTCTTCGTTGAGCCAAAATCCATCAGGTTTCTGGAGTTCAATCATCTTTTCTGCGAACTCTCGGTACCAATCGTGTGAGACCCCTTTCGCGTCCACAAAATTTGATTCACCGTAAAGCCGTAATGCCTTTGCCATAGTGTGATAGTTATAATATAAGCCTTGTGAACCCATGCCGTAGTTTTCTTCAAGTGTAAAGTGTTCCTTTATCCACTTGAACGCATCTTGGACGCGTTCGTCGTCCTTATCAACGTTGGCGTAGATGAAGCTCAATAGTCCGGCGTAGGTCATACTGGCATAGGAACGTGGGCTCCCAGCAGTATCTGTCCCGGCTTTGCTTTCACCGTCAGGCGAGTAGATGAAACCACCATCGTTGCCTGCCCATGACTGGTCGTTACTTTCGCTCCGGTTCTGGGTACGTTCCAAGAACTGAATCGCCTTGTTCCAGACCTCCTGATCATCGGAACCGCTCTCCTTGAGTGCTTGGATGGCAATATTCAGGTTGGATAAATCCTTTACCTCTTGACGGCTGCCGTAGCCAATTCCGCCGTAATAGACGCTCTCTTCATCTGTAACTTGTAGACCCTTCAGGAAACCTTGTGCCTTTTCAATAACGGGGGTATACGCCGGGTTGCCGGTTGATGAGAGTGCCATCACTGATATAGAGGTATTGTAATTCGGTAGGGCGGGTTGCATTTTAACATCGTAGATAGCACCGTCGGGTTGCTGCAGTTCGACCAACCGCTGCAGTCCTTTCTGGATGAATGGGTGGTCTGCTTCTGCGTATTTATTTTCTGGATGCCGTAAAAAAGCGGTAAGCACGAGAGCCGTGATTCCCGGATGATTACCGAACAGTCCGTCTTCGGCTTGTTGACCTTTCAGCCATTCCAGCCCTTGGTCAATACTCGCGACGACCTGCTGGTTCAATTCCTCGTATGCCGCTGCTTTTGTAGCGTGAGTGTCCGCTATACTGCTTTGTACAACAGCAAACATAAGG
Organism: Candidatus Poribacteria bacterium; assembly: GCA_022822215.1. GTDB lineage: Bacteria > Poribacteria > WGA-4E > WGA-4E > WGA-3G > WGA-3G. The sequence continues at coordinate 6,430 of JAJECD010000293.1, forward strand.
AGCAGTGCCAATAGGAGTCCGTATTGCGTTTTCATTTTTCTCCCCTTCTCGACAAGTTTGTTTGTAGGGTACATAGCAAATACGATGCCAATCCGAAAAGCAGGTTTTCGCGCAAATTCTTAGAATTCAGCGAATAATTACGTCAAAACATGAACACAGCTGTCCATAATTTGAACAATTTGGCACTACAACCGCACCGTCTCCCCACTATCCGCAGACTGCATTGCCGCGTCGTAGACCCGCATCAGTTTGCGCATCTCTTCGGGTTTGACGACGAGTTCTGCACCTTTGTTCAGCACATCTGCGATGTTTTGGTAGTAAGACTTCCATGTTGTCTGAACGCTTTCGATGACGAGTTCACGGTTTTCACCGTCTGTTTCCGTCCAGACTTTCGCATAGTTTGCGGGGTCTTGTTGTGCAGCATCGATATTGCCAGCCACCATCGGGCCCTCTTGTGGGTCCAAGCCGTGTTTGATTAATCCGCCGAGATCCCCGACGATATACCATCTCGGCTTCTCGGCTTTGGAGAGGTTGCCAATCTCAATCTGGTATCGGACATCGTTTGCAAACTTGATGATGAGGTTAGCGTAGTTGCCGATGTCGATGTCCCACTTCGAGCCGTAGTGAACGTCACAGAACACGGATTCAACAGGTGCCGTTACGAGTTGGAGTGCCTGATCGACGAAGTGTGCGGGCCAATCGTAAAGGATGCCACCGCTCTGGCTCTTGACACCCCGCCAACCGCGAGGCGGTCCATAGCGCATAATCGCGACCTGATAGAGATAAGGCGTTCCGAGCAAGCCGTCGTCAATAATCTTTTTGACGGTATTGTAATCCCAATCCCATCTGCGGTTGTGGAAGACACTGAGCAGGACGTTGTTCCGCTCACTCGCTTCAATCATCGCATCGGCTTCGGCGGCGTTCATCGCCATGATTTTGTCTGTTACAACGTGCTTACCGGCATCCATCGCTTTGATGGAGAGTTCGGCGTGGGTGTCGTGTGGTGTGGCTAACACAACGAGATCGACCGCATCGTCTGCGATAACTTCGTCAATCGTCTGATACATCTTCACATTTGGATACGCCTGACGAGCGGCTTCGCGTCGTTCCGTATCGCGCGTCGCGATAGCGTAGAGATTCAATCCATCTGCTAAACCGACAAGATAGGAATGAAAGGCGCGTCCGGCATATCCGTAACCAATAACGGCTGTATTTACCATGAAAAAGAACTCTCCTTATTAAGTATAGGTCCGTAGTGGTGAGGTTTATCACATGTCCGCAGCTCAATAACGGGCAATAATGCACTTCGCATTTGGGCGAGTACGCCGCAGAATTGCCCTACTACAAACTGAACCTCCCTTTAATTTGAAATCAGATAAAGCGGTAGTAAGGGTTTCTAACCCCAACTCTTCTATGGTTTCTGGTCATTTAATGTCCAATCATAATCCAAATATTGGAATTTGACATCCGTCGATTCCAAAAATTCTGCGTCTTCGGGAGGGAGGTAGTCAGCGAGGAAATCTGCTACACCCGCGTAGCCCTCCTTAAAATCGTCGTCATACCACTTGAAAATTTTTGAAACGTAGACGCGGCGTTTCGCACGGTCAATCCGAACCTGCTCAGGATTCTGAATAAAATTGAACGTTGAAGTCTCAAGGCGTTCCTCAATCGTCTCCGCGGAGAAAGCACGGTTCCACAAAGGCGGACAACTGAATGAAGCACACACAATCGCAAAGTGAACCCGTGGATCTGGGAATTCTTCGCGGAGGATACCGTGTTCAATCTCATTGAGCGTATAGGTTTTACCGGCAGCTTGGAACTTCAGCCGAGAGAAAAAGCCGTTGAACCATTTAACTTTTCGGACACTCGTTGTCGGATAGTGGTCGATAACGCCTTTGATGACGAGTGCGTTGTAGGCATTAATCCAAAATGTCAGTTGTGCGTTATACGACCATTCTGTAGGGCTCGCGACAGCCAATAGATCCAAATACGCTTCCAGTTTTTCAGGATTCGCTTTCAGTTTTGTATAGTTAACCCGTCCGTTTTTATCGACGTGTTCTTGTAAAACCTGATCAAATAGGTCATGAGAGAAAGCCGTGCCTTCCGCGGGCTGCTGGGTTCGTGAATCGGCTTCAACACGGAAGTGATAGAGAAAAAGGACGCTGCATAAGGATAAGAGTAAAAGGCATCCGATAAAAATTCGATTCTTCATTCAATAGTATCCTCAGGCGTATTGTTCCAAAATATCTCGGTTGATGTCAATCCCCAAACCCGGAGTCTGTGGAACGTCAACGTATCCATCAACAGCCTGTATCGGTTCTTGTGCGAGTGCGGTCCGGAGACGGTTCTCAGTCATGTCGAATTCTAAGAGCGAAGGGATTGGATTGAGTGCCTGTGGCGCATCTGGCAGCGTGGCTTGCCAGTGGAGCGTCGCGGCGAGGCGGATGCTCCCGCCCCACATGTGGGGAAGGACTCGGACGTAATTTGCGCTCGCCATCGCAGCGATTTTTCGACACTCCGTAAAACCACCCGCGATGCTTATATCGGGTTGCACGATATCCAAACCGCGTTTCTGTATGAGGTCTCGGAACGCCCATCGTCCTTTCAGTGCCTCACCACCAGCGATTCTGACCTTCAGTGCGTGTCGGATCTCCCGATAGCCGTCAACATCGTCACTCGTGATCGGTTCTTCATACCAGAAGAGGTCGTTGTCTAAAATCTTCTGCCCGACATCAATCGCAGTTCCGACATCGTAGCCACAGTTGGCATCAACGGCGAAGAGGGTGTCGTCGCCAATCGCGCGTCGAACTGCTGCGGCGTTCTTCACATCGTAAGCCTCGCCGAAGCCGATTTTCATCTTGACAGCAGGGAATCCGGCATCGACATATCCTTTCGCTTCGTCCATCAACGCTTGGGTTATGTCGGGTTTGTCTTTCTTAAAAAGTCCGCTTGCGTAGGCGGGAATCTTCAGGCGGAACGCGCCGCCGAGGAGTTGATAGATCGGCATATCCAAGGCTTTGCCCATGATGTCCCAGAGTGCGATGTCAACACCGCTGAATGCACCGAGATCGCCACGCATTGCCTCGCCTATCCGTTCCGTTTCAAAAGGTGATTGTCCAATGAGGTGTGCTTCGATTGTTGAGGCGGATGGGACGCTTACGCCTTCACCCCAACCGGTAATTCCTGCGTCTGTGCGAATTTCGACCACTACGGCAGTGCGCGTGCCTGTCCAGCCGCGTGAGTTGGCAAAGGGTTCGATGAGTGGATAGCGTAAATTATAAGTTTTAACGTCAGTAATTTTCATGATTTTGGTTTTGTGGATGTGGTTTGAGACTACGCCTCTTTATATTTCAACTCGTGATTTATTTCTATTCTATCACAATGTTTGCATTTTTTGGAGAAAAAAGAGGGGTGAACCAGAGGCATTCAGTTTTCAGTTGTAAGATTTATCGGAGAGTGAAGGATGTCGGGATTACAAACCCCTCTCACCAGAAACGTGGGGGATGCGATCGGGAGATCGTAACAGAAAAGGCGAAGTGTTTTTGATAGGGGACTTTAAAGGGAAATGGGTGAATCCTATTTTAAATTCGTTCGCACTGTTTGCATCAGTTTACCTATTGAATTGACACGCTGGGAAGCTGCGCTTGGGTCGTAAACTTCGACACTCGTCAAGGGAGCTCCACCGGCACTATTGGCGCCCCCAAAGATATAAATTTGTCCATCTATGACTTCAGTCGTATGTCCCGATTTTTCAGTCAGCATGTCCGGTTCTTGGGTCCAACGGTCGGTTGCAGGATCATAGATTTCAATCGTTGCAAGGTTCTTATATTTCTTATCTTCCTGAACGTAACCCCCTATGACATAGATTTTTCCATCAATGACGCTTGCCGTGTGACTCGTTTTCGGAGAGGGCATTTCTGTTATTTCCTGCCATTGATTCGTTTTTGGATTGAACGCTTCAACACTGGAAAGATACGGGGTCTCGGACAGTCCCCTCCCACCCATAGCATAAATTTCTCCATTGACAACACCAATTGCTGCACAAGAGCGTGCTTGGTTTATATCTCCGGTTTTTTCCCACGTGTCCGTTGCTGGGTCATATACCTCTACGGTTTCCAAACGCGGTAATTCACGAGTCCTTGGCACTCCACCAATGGCATAGATTTTCCCATCCACAACCGAAGTAGAAAGGTAAGACCGAGGTGTCGGCATATCCGCTTTCTGCGTCCATGTGTCCGTTAATGGATCATACATTTCTACGGTTGGCAGCACTTTAATTTCGTACACGTGTCCCGTATACCGCTTAATTTTTTGGGTTTGTTCTCCACCCATGGTATAGATTTTCCCCTGCACGACCGAAGTAGCTGCGGCAGACCGAGGTGTCGGCATATCCATCCTTCGCTCCCATGTATCGGTTTCCGGGTCGTACATCTCTACCTTTGAAAGAGCCAGGTCTCCAAATTCGCCCTTTTCAACCCGAGTTTCGCCCCCGATCGCGAAGATCTTTCCATCCACAACCGAGGTAGAAAAGTCAGACCGGGCTGTTGGCATGTCTGCTTTTCGCGTCCACTGCGCCGTAGAAAATCTGATGGAATTCCGTTGTACGTCGGATACTAAGGGTGTTTCAGAGGTTTGTAGTCCTGCCCCGATGTTTTTATTTGTGGAAGCTGCTCGTCCGACCTGATTGCGGACATCGGGTTTTGAATTGACATCGAGAACGATAAAGGTATCAACGATTTCAATCGTGGGTTCGGAGACTGCCTCAAAACTATAGGGTCTCTGAAAATGGACAAGATATTGGTTAGCCGCGCCTAATAGCATGACAACCAAAAGGGTCGCGAGGCCAAAGGCACCCCACGGGAGTAGTGGCTTTGCAACCGGAGGCGGTGTCGGTTTCATGTCGGTGACCTGCCGCATGATGTTCTCGGTGAGGTTTGTAGGCAATTGTACGCTGCCGAGGACTTCCTGGACCATGCGTTCTTGGTCCTTCTGTAAACGTTCTCGCGCCCGCCGCAGCCGACTGGTAATTGTGTTTACGGAGACCCCCAAGAATTTGCTTATCTCGTTCGCCGTCATTTCACCGAGGTAGTAAAGTGTCATGACCGTGCGTTCACTCTCTGGCAGTTTAGACAGTAGTTTTTGGACGATTTCATAGCGATATTCGGTGTCTGCTGCTTCGCGCTGTTTCGCGGCGTAATGGATGTAAGAAGATTCCTCTATTTCTACCACAGATGTGTCCTCCAGTGATTGCATCGCAGGTTTATGTCTTTGGAGCCAGTTAATACAGCGTCGATTGGCAATGACATAGAGCCACCCTGCAAATTGGTTAGGGTTTTTGAGGGTTGAGAGTTTTTTATATGCTTGGAGGAAGGTATCTTGCGTAATTTCTTCAGCGTGGTGAAAATCGTTAACTTTCCGCCACACAAGCGCATGGACACTCTTTTGGTGCTTTTGGACTAACGTACTGAAGGCTTCATCGTCGCCTGACAAAATTCTGCGGATCAGTTGAACATCGTTTTCCACCATGACAATCTCCTATAATACGCGAACAGATTTGGTTGCAATCACATTCCCATTATAAGCCATTTCACAGAGAATTTACAATAGTTAGATTTAGGGAGCTGTAGACGGTTGTTAGGGGGTTTGATGTTGTCTCTGTGGTTCTGCTTTCAGTTTACCCCAACGCGTGGACAGTTTGCCCTTTGTCGTGACCGCACGAAAACCGGTATCATAGACCACAACGTCTGGAAATAAATCCCAACCTTTTCCAACATCTCCCGCGCCGCCGAGAACATAAACCCTTCCATTGACCACCGCTGCACCTTGAGGCGTGAGGGGCATTGGCATTGCTGGAATATCGTTCCACGAATCTCTCTGTGGATCATACACATTCACACTCGCTAAATACTCGCGGGCGAAGCCGACTCCCTTCCAAATGCTCCCTCCAATGATATAGATGGAGTCCCGAACAACAACCGTCTTGAACCAATCTCTGGTGTCTAACATATCACCCTTTTCCCGCCATTGGCGGCTTGTGGTATCATATTCCTCAATGACCGTAAGACCGAAGTTAACTCGCGGCCACCCTGCAAGTCCGCCGATGGCATAAATATGGTTGCCGACAACTGCCACACTTAAATTCGAGCGTGGGGTCGGCATTTCTCTACCCTTTGCCCATGTATCGGTAGCGGGATTATAGACATCAACACGGTCTATCTCTTCTCTATTGGCACGCATCGAACCGCCGATGAGATAGATTTTTCCATCAACGACACCAATGCCAAAGTCTACACGAGGCACTGGCATATCTTGTTTCTGGACCCATGTATCGGTTCGAGGATTATATGCCTCTACGTTCACTGGATATTTCCGAAGTGCAAAATCTACGGGTCCATTCCACCCGCCGAAGACAAAGATGGTGCCGTTCACAACTGCAGCTTTAGCAGCATGGCGTGGCGTTGGCATATCTGTGCCTTTCTGCCACGCGTTGGTCTGTGTGTCATACACCTCAACAGTTGAAATTCCATAGGGTCCCAAAATTCCTTTATCGCGCTTCGCCTTTTCAAAGACGCTGCCGCCGATGAGATAAACCTTATGACCCACGACAGCTGTCGCGAAAGCGCCTCTCTTAGGGGGCAGCTGCGTTATCACTTCCCAACCTTGATCCGCAAAGGATTCTGTTTGCATAACCAAGGCAATGAAAATAGCAACTCCAATAACGAGAACTTTTTTGGAACTGAGTACAGTTGACATAGATAATTCTTTCCTGTTTTGGGAGTACAAAAGATCCGTTGATAGAAATAATTTTAGAGATTTCATTTTCTCTCCTTGTCCGTCTAATCGGGAACCGCAAAATGCTTCTCTGTCCGAGCATCGTACAATCGCAATTGTCTTAAATATTATCGTGTATCACATCTTTTATAATTAAAGACACAATTTTTGCGGAGGAATTGTGCATAATCTGAAAAAATGTAAAATTAGTTTTCAGTTTTCGGTTCTCAGTTGAGAGTCGCGATGGGGAGATCGTTCCTACGGAGGAATGGGAGGGGTAAATGATCCAACGAAATGGAAGATTGATATCTTGACGCTGAAATGTGTCAACTACCCAAGCCTAAAGACTTGGGCTTGTAACAG
>JAJECD010000376.1 GCA_022822215.1 Candidatus Poribacteria bacterium
GATTGTGCTGTGCATTGGGGAGGCACCCTTCAATGCACTTCCATTCCTTATAGAGGCAGTGTACTTAAACCAGACCAGTTCACTGGCATTATCGCATTTTCAGCAAGCGACGCTCAGCTACGGAAAAGCGTGCTACGTTGAAGCCATCCAACACTACCTCGCTGGCTTGAGATTAGGCGCAGCACAGCACCACTACATCTATGCAGACCTTGCGAAAGCATACGAGATGGTCGGTCAGTGGGACAAGGCGTTGGCATGCCTTGACATCGCCCTGCGACTATGCCCGGATTCCCCGACAACGCTGCGGCGGCAAGCACGTATTCTTGATGAAAAAGCGTGTTATGACACACTGATTTGTGCGGATGACTTTCGGGAACCACCCCCCCAAGAATTTCTCGAACGCTTGCAGGGGGACTCTACGACATCCCCTCAACTGATTATAAATTCTGAATTTTTCGATCTCACCTGTCATTCACCAATGAAACCTGAGACAGTGTGGAATATCTACCGTCTCATTCATCAAACCCGGATTGAGCTCGGCGAGATGTTAGGGTGCTACCCCATCGTCCAAGTCCCCATCTCAATTACAAACACAAACGGTATGACAGTGTCAGAACGTTCTCTCCCGAAATGGGCGAGCGGGCGATATGACGGCAGCATTCACTTGGCATACTGTGGGGCTGGTGAACCGGTGCTGAGTATCCTATACGCGCTACTCCGACACGAGTGGGTCCATCTCTTAGTCCATTACTTGATCCAAGGACACTGCCCGATGTGGCTTAATGAAGGACTCGCACAGCACCTTGCACGTCCAATGTTCCAATCTGAACGATTTGCGTTAGAACACGCAGTAGAGAAAAAGTGCCTTCTCTCCTTCTCTACCTTGAGCGAACCGTTTAGCGAACTGCCTGCGAAATCTCGGAAATTAGCCTACATCCAATCCGCAGCGATAGCAGACTTTCTCATTCAGCACTTCGGTTTCCCAAAAATTCGCGAACTCCTCTATGAACTCTGCAACGGCACTCAGATAGAAGACGCAGTCGAAAAGGTGTTTGAGCGAACTTTGGCGGAAATACCGTTAGCAGGTGCGTGCTGAGGTATAACTGCCAAACTTCCCATACCCAATATACAAACGATGACAAAATTAGATATCGGTATCCTCATTCTTGTTGCATTAGCCGGACTGAGTTGTTACCGTGCAGGTTTCACTCGGAGTGCTTGGGGGATATTCGCGCTCGGTGCGGGTTTCGCGGCTGCGTGTCAATTTTGGCCCTCCCTCGCGAGATTCATCCAAAAATTCATAGAAAATCCAACCTTCGCGAAATGGACGAGTATCGTTGTTCTTATTATCGTTACCTCCATTATAGTTGATACGCTCTTCGAACGCATCCAGCGAATGATTGAAAAAGGGGTTTTGGGTTGGTTAAATCGTCTTCTCGGTCTCTGTTTCGGTATCGCTTCAGGCGGACTTTTAATCGCTTTCGCGCTCATTCTTCTCAACACCTATGCTGGCGATGGTTTCAAAAACGAGGTTGCGAATTCTCGTTTTGCCCCACAACTCCTCGATATTGGTAATCGGGTTTGGGCAGTTAGTAAACAGCACGTACAAAAACAACTCGATTCCAAATGAAGACTTTCCTTTCCGTCTCCTCTTTAATTTTCTTATGCGTCCTCCCGATGCGTGCATCAGCATCGGGGTCTGATTTCGCAGATTCGCTTTTCCAAGAAGGCGACTACCTAAACGCCGCTCATGAGTATAAACGGATTCTCTTTCTATATCCCGATACCCTACATATCGACTTTGTAGCTTTTCGTGTTGCCGCATCCTATCAGAATGCCGGACAATTGGAGAAGGCAATGCGTGCCTATCAGTTTCTGATTGACACCTATCCGGACAGTCCCCTTGTTGAACGTTCCACAAACAACATCGCTCAGTGTCACATCCTCTTAGGTGCTAAAGAACGTGGGATTGCTGCACTCGAAAATTTTCTTACCAAGCACAAGCGCAGCGATTTAGCACCGCTCGCGCAGTTTACGATCGGTATGGTCCATATAGAAAGAAATGAATGGGTAGAGGCGAGTCGAATATGGAACGATGTCTCTTCAGCCGATCCACAAAGTCTGTTGGGTGAAGTAAGCGCAAGGTTGGCAGGCATCGTAGAAAACGTTGATATTTTGCCGCGTCGTTCTCCAAAGGTTGCTGGTGTGCTTTCAGCGTTGGTTCCGGGAAGTGGACAGATTTACAGTGGGAGGCGTGTAGATGGGTTCTACACCTTTATGAGTGTGGCAGTGTTAGGGAGCGCGAGCGTCTATTACACCAGAGAAGAACGCTATGAAGTTGCTATTCCGGTAGCAGTTCTCGGTTTGCTCCTCTATGGAAACAACATCTATCAGGGTATTCAAGCGGCAGAAACATTCAATCTGCAGCATGAAGTATATTTTCGGAATCAAATCCAACAGGAAATTAGGGATTCCGGATTATTCGGGGCAATATCAACGCCAAAAAACAATGTTAAACTCACATTGTGGCACGCCAGGTTCTAACATGTCAACAGCGTCTTGTTTACTCTCCATCATAGTCCTCACAATTGGCGGTGCCTCTTCCGAGGAAAATCAGCAGCAACGTTATGCCGAGCAGCTTTTTGAATCAGGCGATTACCACGCGGCGAGACGCGCCTATAAACGACTCTTGTTCCATCATCCCGATACCCAACTCAGAGACACAGCAGACTATCGGATCGCCCAGAGTTATTACCATCAAAACCTTCCTGAACTTGCTGAACGCCGCTTTCGAGAATTTTCAGCCATCCACCCGAATTCACCGCTGCGGTTTCAGAGCCAGTTGATGCTTGGGCAGCTCCATTTTGATGCAGAGAAATACGCACTCGGACGAACAATGCTCTTTGAACTTCTGAATAGGAGTAAAGACGTGGAAGTCATAGCAGCAGCACACTATTTACGGGGTTGGTGCTACATTTACACATCTGATTGGAACAAAGCAATCACAGAATTTCGGCGAGCGGATGCGTCTGAAATCCATCACCCTGAAAGAAAAAAAGCGCGTCAACTGGCAGACACCGTTCTCAATGAAACACCACTATCCTTGAAATCACTCGAAATGGCAGGATGGCTCTCTACAATTATCCCTGGAAGCGGGCAGTTGTATACAGGGAACGTCAAAGAGGGGATCTTTGCAGCAGCCTTAACGGGGACGTTCATTTATCTCGCAGCAGATGCGGTTCGCGAACGGCGATATGTCGATTGTGCAGGTATCTCTTTGGTTGGATGGCACTTTTACTGGGGCAACCGAACTGATGCTCGACGACTTGCTACCGAGTATAACGAACAACGTGAACAGGCATTCATTGAAATCTTAAAACGTCAGGTTGACGGCGTTCTGCCGTAACAATAACCCCGTATTTTTCTCCAAAACGCCATCAGAGCGTATCTGCAGTGGAACTTACCACGCCGCCTGTTTGAGGAATTCCAACGCCATCAAGGTATGTCCCTCGGCATTGGGATGAACACCGTCTTGGGTTGTCCAGAGCGCGCCGGGACGGGCAGCGACAGCGAGATCAAAAACAGCATTTGTCGGTATCAACCGCGCGTCAAATTCTTCAGCAAGCCTGTGAATGCTCTCGTTGTAAGCATCTACAGCCAACGGACGTGGCATGTCAACATCTTCTTCAATATAGAAAATTTCAAATAGAAAGAGCGAGGCATCTAATTCGTTTTTTGCGCGTGTGAGAATCCGACGATAGCACGCTTCCCAAATCGGCAGATATTCTTCCGTAGAAACACCCTCTCCGTGCTGCCGACTGGCGTTGTTGATACCGATTTTCACCGAAAGCCAATCGGGTTCTTCGGCAATCACATCAGCATCCCATCGACCCTCTAAACCTTCAACAATATCACCCCCAATACCTTTATTGACATAAGCAATGTCGCGTTCGGGATATTTTGCGGTGATGAGTTCCGTTATTTTGCGGACGTAACCGTGTCCGAACGGTGCGTGTGCGTCCCGTCGACCACAATCTGTAATACTATCCCCAATGAAAAGCACTTTATCTCCAGATTGAAATAACAAATTATTCACAAAGTGTCTCCTTATGTGCTATACTTATTATGGTAGATTTTACAATTACTTAGACATTATGGACCGGTGCGGTTAGAAATCGCACCTACCGAGGGGCAGAGAATTTTTTGGTTTTTAATGTCCATGTATTTTTATAATTCACCATAGTTGTCAGTGTTCAGTTGTCAGTTATCAGAAAGAAGAGATTCCTTCTTACCGATAACTATAATTTATCACATTTTGGGTAGCTTGCCAATATGAAAAAGATCGGTGTTCTTCACGTTATCACAGATACGGCGCTGCAATCTCGATTCACACACGCGGAACTGACGGAACTGGCAATTCAAGGCGGTGCCGACACGGTGCAATTTCGGCAAAAACAGGGAACGACCCGTGAATTAGTCGCAATAGCAGAAGGGATGCAGAAGGTATGCGAGGCGCACAAGGTGCCGCTGATTGTAAATGATAGAGCGGACATCGCATTGGCTGTCGGGGCAGCAGGTGCACATTTCGGACAAGACGACATGCGAGTCTCTATCGGGAGACGGATTTTACCGCCGGAAGCCATCATCGGGGCATCTGCCCGAACTGAAGAAAAAATACTTGAAGCGATTACGGAAGGTGCTGATTACATCGGGTTCGGTCCGATCTACGGCACGACTTCAAAACCGGACGCGGAGCTGGCGAAGGGCTTAGAACGCCTCCGACGGATGTGCGACCTTGCGGCATGTCCAGTTATCGCTATTGGTGGCATCGGTGTCGAAACTGCAGGTGATGTCATTCGGGCGGGTGCACACGGTATTGCTGTGATCTCCGCTGTTTGCGCGCACCCTGAACCCGATGTTGCAACACAAAACCTACTGAACGAAATTCAGAAAGCAAAATAAGTCAAAACACACGGAAATGTCCATGAATGATGTAGCAAAAGTTGAAGATACCTTAGAACAGTTCAGGGAACTTGATGAAACGTACAAGCCGGATCTGGATAAAGTAGACGAGGCGTTTGTCCAGAAACTGTGGAATGAGCAGCGGTTCTTTGACACCAACATGGCGGCGATTGATAGACGCGCGATTCGTGTGATAAAACCGGGTATCTGGAACCATAACGAAGGTCCTGATTTCATGCACGCTGAGATTGAGATTGATGGTAAACTCCAAATTGGCGACGTTGAAATCCACGTCCGATCTTCGGAGTGGTATGCGCATAAACATCATCTCAATTCGAGATACAACCGTGTTATTCTGCACGCTGTGTTTTTTAATGACGACTTCAATCTACGGACGCGCCTTCAGAACGGCAAACGTATCTCGACTTTAGAACTCCTAAAATGGATTGCAGTAGATACCGGCGATTTGTATGACGACACGGAAGATACAACAACAGCAGAAGGTATCTGTCGGGTTACAGGTCAGCAGCTCAACATGGAGGTCCTGAAAGGCGTTTTTGAATCGTTAGGACGTGAACGTTTCTTAGAAAAAGCCGAATCAATGCGTCTGTTGAGAACGCGGCTCGATTTCGAGCAACTCCTTTATGAAGGTATCATGGAGGCACTCGGATATACACGCAACAGCAAAGCGATGCGCGAGTTGGCACAACACGTTCCATTCGCGGATTTCGATCAGAAATCCGAGTTAGAGATTCAGGCGATTCTCTTTGGCATCGCCGGACTCTTGCCATCACAACGAGAGAAACCGCTGCCGATTGAGGTAACAAACGATCCAAGCATCGTGGCATTAGAGGCATTGTGGTCGGCTTCAGCATACGCTGAACTGCCTGCTCGTATGACGGAGGCACGTTGGAGTTTTACAAGCAGACCTCTTAATCACCCAACGCGGCGTATTGCAGCGATGAGCCGGTTAATTTATCAGTGTCAAGGTAGTTTAATGATGTACTTTCTGCCAATATATGAAAAAGCCGCATCCACGGACACACAGAAGTCGTTACGCACTATTATCAAAGAACTTCGTGCGTTGTTGACACTCGACCCCACCGGCTATTGGGAAATGCACTCTAACTTCGGAACAGGTGGTGCTCGCAAAGCGGGACTCATTGGAAATGAAAGGGGTGTAGACATCATCGTCAATAAAATCCTACCGATCGCCTATGTTTGGGCACTCGAAGCAGGAAGCCAGAAACTGCAAGAGGCAATTCTCAGGCTTTACAGCCTCGCGCCGAAGTCGCAGGGCAACAAGATCACTCGCAAGATTGATGAACAGATTTTTACTGAAACGCAGCAGCTGCGTCACTTGAGCCCGACAGGAAAAATTGAGCAAGGGGTCATCCGTCTTTACAAGAATTACTGTGCTGATCGACTTTGCGATCTCTGTCCTATTTTGGAACACGACGCGGTTCTGCTGGAGGAGAGTTAGTATGGATTCACGAGTTACACCGCTCACAGATGAATCCTATTGGACGACGCTCTGGGATGGGCAACAGCATAAGGTGCGGCATTTACGTTGGGCTTATGTGGCGAACCGGCAACTCGCGAAGCTGTTTCATCTCGCACTTGCCGGGTTTAAAGAACCCACGCTGATTGAGTTGGGCTGCGCTGATTCGTTGTGGCTTCCGTATCTTGCTCGAAACTATGAAAGTGATTGCTACGGCGTTGACTTTTCAGAATTGGGGTGTCAACTCGCCGAACGCAATCTTGCCCTTGCAGGAACGAAAGGCACAATCATCTGTGAAGATCTGTTCGATTTTGCCAAAGCGCAGCATGCCGTGTTCGATTTTGTCTACTCAATGGGATTAATTGAACATTTCAGTACACCGCAAGTGATTTTGGAAGAGATGTACAGCCTCCTGAAACCGGGGGGTACAATGCTGACAATAACACCGAATTTACGTGGTATGTATACACCGATAGCCCGCGTCGCGAGTCCGAAACTCTTGGCGACCCACAAAGTCATTCCACCTGTGGGTCTTGCTGCGGCGTTGCGGGACGCTGGATTTCATGTCACCGAGTATGGATATACGGGGGGGGCTCTGAAACTGAGCGTCGTCGATTATTCACCGTGGCGAGCGGTTATTGGTAGATGGGGCCACGAAGTCCTTTGTAAATGCGTTAACCTGACAGATATTGTTATTGGCAATCTATTGGCGGCGGTTTGCGTGCCAAATCAGCAGCTGACTTCGCCTTATGTATACGCGCTCTGTAAAAAGCCAAGTTGATACTTTACTTGTGCATCTTTACGTTGAATGCGAGTTAACTTAAAACAGGAGGATGTCTCATGAAAACATTATGTCTTTTAACAATCACACTGCTTTGTGTCTCTATTGCTACGGCAGAGGAGACCTTTTTTTCTGCGTTAGAGAACAAAGCGGAAGTCGAAAAAGAGGGAGGCACCGTTGCCGGTGGGGTCTTCAAGCCCGGTAAATTTGGCAACGGTTTTGTCAGTGAAGCAGTTGGGGATGTTATTCACTTCCCCGTGGAAGACCGCTTCGTTAATCTTGACGAAGGGAGCGTTGAGTTGTGGGTAACGATGGGACTGGATACCAGCGACATCGCCGGTGAACTCTTTACGTTCATGACTTACAAACGCGGGACTGATGCGGTATTTCTGCAGTTCAACACGGGTGGGATCGCACAGATGCGGATTAAAAGCGCAGGGTCGTGGCATAATGCTAACAGTGACGCACTTAACTGGAAAACGGGAGAGCATCATCACATGGCAGGGACCTGGGGACCCGATGGCTTGAAACTCTATTTAGATGGCAAACTTGAAGGGGAAGCCGATTTCAAAAAAGGACCGACTGTGTTCGCAGAAACCTTTGAAATTAACAACGCCTCTCCACCCGACCCCAGATTCCCAACGAATTGCGTCGTTGATGGGGTGAGGATCTCTGATCACCAGAAGCAACCTGATGAGTTTGTGATGGACGATCCGGCAGATGTCCAACCGATCGGAAAACTCGCAACAACATGGGCACGGATCAAGCACGCCAAGTGATAATGCGTTTTGAGGCTTATGTTCAATATTCGTAGGGGCAGAGGTCACCTCGCCTAATATACCTCAGTTCACAAGACCAATGGGTTGGGAGACCCAACCCCTACGGTACTATTACCTATTTTGTAGGAAGGCACAAATATGCACAAAACGGAGCGTCCACTTTTCACAGCGGGAACGGAAGGATACCATACCTTCCGAATTCCCGCGCTCGTCCGATCTAATGAAGGAACGCTGTTGGCGTTCTGCGAAGGCAGACGCACCGGCGGCGGGGATTCAGGGGATATTGATATCGTCCTGAAACGGAGTTTTGACAATGGCGAGAGTTGGCAACCGATGCAAATCGCTGTCTCCACTGGAAGTGATACGGATGGTAACCCTGCCCCAGTCGTTGACCGCAACACAGGTACAATCTGGCTCTTATTCTGTAAGAATCTCGCTGACGGCGCGGAAGGGAAGATTGTTTCGGGGGAAGCACCGCGGACTGTCTGGGTAACCTCCAGTAATGACGATGGCGAAACTTGGACAGAACCGAAAGAAATCACTGCTACAACGAAAGATGAAGCGTGGACGTGGTATGCAACCGGGCCCTGTCACGGGATTCAACTCGCAAACGGTAGATTGGTGATCCCCTGTGATCATGTGCTTGGAAACGAGCGGAACTATGCTGAATACGGCTACTCACACCTGATTGTCAGCGATGATGGCGGCGAGACATGGCGGATTGGTGGCAAAGCACAACCCGGGACGAATGAATCGGTTGTCGTTGAAACGGTGGACGGTGGACTCTATTTCAACTGTCGGAACTACGTCGCACCGAAGCGACGTGCTTATGCGCGGAGCAGCGATAGCGGTGATACGTTCACGGAATTCGGCTATAAAGAAGATCTCGTTGAACCGATTTGTCAGGCGAGCATGGTGCGGTATACGGATGCGAACCAGCACGACAAGAACCGAGTTTTGTTTTCCAATCCGGCCAGCGAGAGCCGTGAGCGGATGACGATTCGTATCAGTTATGATGAGTGTCAAAGTTGGAGTAGTGGTAAAGTCTTGCATGCCGGTCCTGCGGCGTATTCCGACCTCTGTATCGCCTCGGATATGGAGATATGTTGTCTCTATGAACGTGGGGAAAACAGTGCCTATGAGACGCTATCGTTTGCGAAGTTTGACCTGGCTTGGTTAACTGATGGTGAGGATTCAATTTGAACTGATGAAGGACAGTCAGATAAAAATCTTAGGAAAAGAAAAACGACTTGATGAATGCCAAAATCGCTATAGCAGTAGAGACAATAATACCCCCGATTTTCCACCGTTCGTTGGTATCAGCCTTACGCTCGCCTATATTAGTGACAACCCCATCGATTTTGGCTTCCACCCGTCGTAAATCTGTTTTTACCTCGGATTCTACCCGTTGCAAATCTGTTTTTACCTCGGATTCCACTCGTTGCAAATCTGTCGTTAACTTGGACTCTATGCGTTCCAAACTCGCAGCGAGTTGCACATCCGCAGTTTCCGACCGGCGGCGATCATCAGCTTGTTGTATCTTCACATCGGTTATATCTTTCTGTAAACTGTCTACGTTCTTCCGTAGGTCTTTGACATTTTCTGAAAGTTCGGATAATTTCTCAAGAATCAATTCTTCTCTATCCATCGCCATGTCCCTCCAACGTTATTATCCCAACTCATTTCTGGACACTTCTTTTGTTCTACAATTACGTGGACATCCCTATTGTAGCGCAAACTGTTAATTTGCGTCCCCTTCCGCACAAACTAACAGTTTATGCTACATAAGTCCACATATTTTCCCATCTTACTATAATTATCCGATATTCTGTCCTGAAATTCAAGAGAACACTAAAGGAGAGATAAAGCACGGAGGAATTTACAAAACTTTCTACCGCAGATATTCCTCGCCACGATGTTCGGCAATCCAAGTCTTTAGCGGGACATCTGCATCCGTAGGTTGCCACCAGCCCTTAACGTCCACGCCGTCCCCGAGCAATTGCCGCCGAATCGGGTCGCACTTCTCAAGGACCTCCTCTGGCATGAGGTTGTAATCCAACCCACGCAACCACCGATAACTATACCCCATAAACAAGACCTTTCGCGTCACATCAGAAAAATTCCAGCCGCGTGAGTGCCACATCCGTCTATCGAAAAGGACAGCCGTGCCGCGTTTAACGAGTAGATCCATCGCACCCTCTGGATCCCCATCGGGGTCGTTGTCTTTGTTTGGCGGTCGGGTGTCGAGTTTATGGCTACCCGGAATCAGACGCATCGCACCGTTGTCACGGTCAGTCACATCCGTCAACCAGTAACTTACCTTCAAAGAGAGCCGAGGGTGTGGACGCTCCATTTCTGGCACAGGTCTGCCGCCGTCCTGATGCCAATGCGCTGCTTTGGCAATACGGGGTGTATCTGAAGGCTCCGGCGGATACATGATGAGATGCGAGATGTAGAGTTGGATGTTCCAACCGAGAATGTCCCAGAGAAGCGGAAACACTTTCTTATTGTCAAGCAGTTCCAAGAGTATGTCGTCTTCAATGACAGTCCGGAACTTTGATAACAATTTATGGGGTGCGAGTCCAGTTTTGACACGTTCTTCCGCATCAAGCCGATCTGCGACCGCCTCCAACGCATCTACCATTTCAGGGCTTATAGCGTCCTCAACAATGAGGTATCCCGTGTCGTTAAACGCTTTGAGTTGTTCATCTGTCGCGCAGTGTTCAAGCCAACTTGTATCTATCATTGTTATCCTCTCCAGTTGCTAACGGAGAATATCCGTTTTAACCCGTCCCCACGTCGTTGTGAGTTTGTCCGTGACTTCCACGGCAAAAGCGATCCCCTCCATATCCTCCTGAATCTGCTCTTCCGAGATAGCAATGTTGAGAATACGGAGTTCATCCAAGATTCCATCAAGCCAGACGCTCTCGTTCGCTTTCTTGCCAATCCAGACAGAGGCTTGATTCTCGTTGATGTCTCCTTTCCGATCAACTTTTCCATCCTCTTCACCATCGAGATAGATGCGAACCTCCGAGCCGTCGTAGACCATAGCGACGTGATGCCATGTGTCCAATTTCATCTGTGTTGCCCCCTGTGCGACGGCAGCGGCACCCGGTGCGGTATAGACGAATCCCCGAATTTGTCCGCCCGGCGTATCAAACCCCCAACCGCTCTCAGCAACGGAGCCTTTCCTTGCAATGGGTGGGTGTCCTGCCGGAAACGAATTCGGTTTGAACCACGCCTCGACTGTCAACGCGTCGCCGCCGGGAACGAGGCTGTCGTGATGCGGCACTTCAATAAGCGTACTTGCGCCATCGAAGACCAATCCACCACCATTCTTCCCGTCCGCTGTCCATTCAGCATCAACGATTTCGCCATGATTCTCAAACTCGGAGAGGTCTGTGGCTTCATCGGCTGTCTCTTCATCGAAGAGATACAATAACACGGTCTCCTCTTCAAACGCAGCGAAACTACTCATTCCAAGACAGAGCAAGACCGTAGCGATTATTAGCATTCGAGTCATTTGGAGTTCCTCCCAATTGAATGTTTCAAATACTCTACTTTTTGAACCGAATTTAAAGGACTTTTTTTATTATATCAAATGAAGTGCGATTTTGCCACCAACTTTTTTCCGCATTCGTGCCTCTTTTATATTAGCACAGAACCGTGACGCTAATGTTTTTTCGGTAAATTCCGGGATAAACTGCAGAATTTATTGAATTTTTGCAAAAAAAATGAAAAAAGTGTAATTTTTCGTTTGAAGGTGATATATACAGCAAACACCAAATTTAGGAGGAAAACATGCGAATCCTATTTGTAGCAGGCATCGCCTGTATTCTTTTTTCTATTGGACTCGTAATTCACACAGAAATTGAAAACAGGAAGTTTGTCGAGAGTCTCGCGCAACCACCACAGGTTGTCGAGCAGCCTTTGGTTGCCGCCTCAGGCACAGGCAAATACACTGAAGTAGAACACGAGGCTTCTCAACGCAGTGATTCACAAAAACAGGAAGGGGCTGCGGATTATGACTGGCGAACTGATACCGGCCCCATCCATCAACACGGACATCTGGACGTGGATCCGTGGAGCATTGTTCCAGATGCCGAGGACACCGAAGACGAGACTACGCCAGTCGTTTGGTTTCATATCACTGATCCATACGAACGCGCAGAGGCTTATCGCGCCCAATTAATCAAGCAATTTGGGGATCAGGCAGCAATTGACACGCTCGCTGAACTCAAGCCAAAAATTTGGCAAAACATCCCGCTAACGCTTGATGAGATGATATACCACGCCGAAGCACAGATGGATATTTGGCCGACTGAAGGTACTCGCAGTTCCATTGAATTATTCAAAAAATGGAGAACCGAAGGACGTGAAGTTAATTTCCGGTATGGGTCAGCACCGTCTCCTGCCTCTGCATCAAAAGGATTCAAGGAGCTCAGGCCCTTCATCAAGGAATATGGGCGTGAAGAAGGTGTACGGAGATTCAGGGAAATATATCCAGAAAAAGCCGCTACGTTGAAAAAGTATCTGCTCAAAGAGGCACCCCGTCAGGGCGTGAGCCTGGAGGCGATAGAAAAACTTTTCCCAAACGCAGACGCGCCTCACTGGAAGGGAGTTGTGCCTTGAAGATTTCGAGCGCACATCCATAAAACGCATTTTGTATTGACAAATAAAGTGAAATATGATTTACTAACTGAGCGAGATGAAACAATGTCTAAGAGAGGTGTAATATTTGATTATAGCGTTTGAGCCTTTATAACAACTCCTTTGCAGAGACAGCGACGTAAGGAGAAGCTCATGACACTCAAATGTCAATGGAAAGGCGCGAAATGCCCACCTTACAAACATGAGGGGGCTTTTGAAACAATCGACGAAACGTTGACACGTTTAGAACCAGATATGGAATGGTGTGCGAAATGCACGGCTTATAGAGCACCAGCACTTCCCAGTTTTCAGAAAGATCTGCTACAGATCGCACGGATTACCTTGTGGAAGAAAGGGCCCGCGTTTGATCCAAACCATGCGCGACACGCCAATTTTCGCACTTATATGCTCCCACGAATCTGCGGGGCATTGACCAACGCCAAAGCAAAGGAGATGGGACATTACGGACATTTTATACGCTATCCCAACGAAGAGGGTGTGCCGAAGGGCACCTCGGAGATAAGTCCTTCTCTACAAGATGCGCTTCCTTCAAGTGCTTCATATCCGAAGGCTGACTTTGAGAATACACTCATCTGGGAGATGTGGAACAAGGATTTTGAGCAGGCATTGCCGCGCCTGTTAAAATGCTTAACCAAACGCGAACAGCAGGTTTTCAGTGCTATTCGATCAAATATGACACAGTGCGACATCGCCGAAACATTAGGACTGAGTAGGCCAAGGGTCAATCAACTCTTGAAACAGGTAGAACTGAAGTTAACCCGCGAATGTCAACATTTAGGGATTATTGAATAGAGGAAACACCATGAACGATGAATAAAGGCGATTGCTAATAGCAGCAATCGCCTCCATTTTTTAATCCTCTACCCGTTCAATAATCTCCCCGGTTTCTCGATCCCTGAAGATGCGTTTCATTCTGCCATCGGGCATCCGTTCACTCTTGAGTGACGCATAGCGTTCATCGGCATCCGACGCACCGGCTTGCGGGTCTGCAGTTTGCGTTTCTCCCCGCCAATCCTGAATTTCAACCGATTCCCACTGTTTGGATTTCGCCGATTTATAGCAGGCATCAATGATAGCGTTGACGACGTACCCATCGTAGAAGGTTTCCAATGGTTCCCGTCCTTCGTCTATTGCGTTGAACATATCAAGAAACATATCCCGATAGCCGAGTTCGGCGACCTCATCACCGACGGGGAAGAGCCAACCCGTATCGCTTTCCGCTTTCTCAGCGACATAACCGCCTTGTCCGACAGCCGTGAACATCTCAAAACCTGTACGAAGCCAGTGATTAAGCCAGATAGTTCCCTCGCTCCCAGAGACCTCATCGCGTAAATCCATACCCCCGCGGAATGCCCACCCGACTTCAAACTGTCCCATCGCGCCGCTCTCAAATCGGATGAGTGCGATGCCGTGATCCTCCGCATCAATCGGATGCACAAGTGTATCCGCCCAGCACATCACCTCAAGTGGTTTGTTGTTTTTGCCAACAAAGTTTCGGATGATCTCGATGCAGTGGCATCCCATATCGACGATGGCGCCGCCACCCGCCTGTTCGAGATCCCAGAACCAGTCGCTATGGGGACCCGGATGCGTCTCGCGGGAACGCACCCATAAAATCTTACCGAGTGCGCCGTTTTGTACGGATTCTAAGGCTTTAAGGGTTTTGGGGGGATAGACAAGGTCCTCAAGGTATCCGCCAAATACACCTGCGTTTTCAACGATGTCCAACATCGCTTTCGCCTCTCCAGCGGTTCGCCCAAGCGGTTTTGTACAAAGAATGGCTTTGCCAGCGGCTGCAGCGAGTTCGACGGCTTTCAGATGTAAGTTGTTGGGTAACCCGATGACGACAGTATCCGTATCGGGGTGGTTTATAGCCGCTGCTAAATCAGTTGTGGCGTGAGGGATGTTCCATTCTTCGGCGAACGCAGTTGCGCGCGCTTCGCGCCGAGAATAGACACTCTGGACGCGGTCTGCGCCGCGTTGATTGTGGAGCGTCATCGTATAAAACATTCCGATGAGCCCCGTGCCGAGCATGGTAACTTTATGGCTTTTCAGTTCTGACATTGCTGTTCCTTTCTCTACGACCTTTTAATTATGACCTACGCAAAACCGGATCATTCCCTTATGGGATTGGAAGACTGGAAGATTAGAAGGGTGGAAGTATAGGAAGAGTCACCCCACCCTTCCCTTCCTTTCATCCTTCCATCTTGCTATTATTGCGCTTTATATCCTGCGATAACGCCCCAATCGTTAATTGTCCAACAGTTGTTCTGATCGGTTGCATGAACGCCCTTGAGGTTTGCGGCACCGGGTATATTCGATATCGTCCATGTCGCGCCGCCATCGGTGGTGTGGAGAACGGAATTGAAACCGCCGACTGCCCAACCGATCATCGCATCGACAAAGATAATATCGTGGAGATCGTCATAAGATTCGGTTTTTTGCTGGTTCCAGGTCGCGCCGCCATCAGCAGTATGTAGGATTAAACCCTCCTGCCCACAAATCCAACCGGTATTTTCATCAAGGAAGTGAATACCGAAGAGATTATTATCAAAGCCTGGGTCGCGTTTCTCCCACGTTTCACCCCCATCCGCGGTATGCATGAGGGTTCCAAATGAACCGATAACCCATCCGGTTGTAGGGGAAACGAACCAAAGCCCTTCAAGATTGTTCCGGGTTTCGCCGACGCGTGCGCGTTCTGAGCTACCGACCCAAGTTTCGCCGCCATCCGTGGTCTTGAGAATTGTATTCTCCGATCCAGCGATGAAACCGGTCGTTTCACTAATCATCTGGATACCCATTAAATTCGCGCGCAGCGGGCGCGGATTTCCATCGCGTCCGGGCGTATCACTCATTGCCGGCTTTCGGGACCAAGTTTTGCCTCCGTCTTCAGTTTTCATGATAGTGGCTCTACCACCTATGATATATCCAACGTTTTGATCTACAAAGTAGATATGATAGAGGGCGGCAGGTCCACGCCCACCGAATCCTGGCGGTCCACCACCGGCACCCGGACGTCCGCCCGGTCTTTGCCCGGCACCAGGCGGACGCATCGTCGTATCAATTCTCCCCCACGTTGTCCCGCCGTCTGTCGTCACGAGTATTAAACCGTTATCTCCAACGACTAAACCGTTTTGGTTATCCATGAAATAGACATCGTGTAACATGCCGTCAATACCGTCGCCGCGGAGGATATCGTCTTCGCGGAGGACAGTCCATTCCGCATCCGCAACTGTTGCGAAAGCAAAAAGGAACGCGATGCCGAATAAAGCGATAATCGTTCTGAACATAATAATCTCCTTTTTTATTAGCCATCAGTCATCGGCTTTCAGCCTTCAGCAAAGAGGTTTCTGGCGAAGTTACATCCTCTGGTTGACTGTTGACCCCTATTCTTCTGAAGCACTGACTGCTGACTGCCGACCGCTATTAACCTGCCTGAAATGCATCGTAAATCTGCCGTGCTCTTTTTTCAACATCCCTTAAGTAATTTTGACCTATTTGTTCGGTATAAAGTTCGGTTAATTCACCACTTGCCTCACCGAAAACTTTGGCGAATTTCCGACACTCTTCCTTATCGCCGCCAGAGGCGTAGGCTTTGGTTTTCGCATCAGTGCCGGACTTTCGGACCTCAACATACTTATCACGAAATTTGAGATAACTCCCGTCTCCAACAAATCGAACATCCTCAAGGTCATCAAAATTAAGACTCGGAAGCGCGTCCGAAAGGATTGCACGCGCCTGATCCATGTCTATTTTCCCATCGCGGAGTGCAATAGCGATACCGAGGAAAAACAGGTCATTTTTATCACGTTTCTCTTCACCTTCCAGCTTTGCTGCGCGGAGTTTTTCCGGGTTCGGTTCAGATTCATTGTAATAGGTAATATCTTCCCTGACATCACACGTTGCCGTGATTTGACTTTCGGCAAAAACAGCGACAAGGTAATCAGACAGCGGTATATTTTCCCGTTTACAATGCGCAGCGAGTGCCGTGAGGAGTACCATAGATTCGCCTGCCGACTTCTCACGCATCGCAATAGCAGTGCGCCCACCTTGACTCCGAATGAGTGCTTCAGGACCGGTAATCATTCCGCCGCTCTCTTCACCCGCAAAAATGAGTCGTGGTTGCACACCGAGTGAAATCGTTTCGCCGTAGACATCTTGGATAACGACCGGTGCATCTGGCGCGTTTGCAAGCTGGCGTTCAATCTTTTTCATAATCGCGGCGATCTCTTTGAAACCGACAGGTACGTTAATGACCTTAACATCGTTCGCAACACCCCATTGGTCCCAAGCGAGTGCAGAAGGTGTTGTCTTAATCATGAACCGCGGATGATTTTCCCAGCGTCCAGAAGTTCTGAGTTGCTTCGCATAGAAGTCCATCAACATGAGAAACGCTTGATTCGGCGTGTAAATCGTTAGCAGCCGGTTATCACCGAGATGAAGAAAATCAACACCGAGACGTTCCAGTGTTTCTGCGCGCGATGCGCCCTCTATTTCACAAACGACAAGTCGATCGCCATCTGGATCGGTCGCTTCAATAACCGTGCCGATGGGTTGTGCTTTGAGTTTCGTTGCATAATCCGTGGACTTGACGACATCAAGGATACTAAAATCGCATCCGAGATCATAAAATTCAGCCTCGCCGGTCTTCGGATTCCTATTGAGTTTCCCGATGTTGTGGTAAAGCGGGTCTGCTTCAACGTGTAGCCAGTTAACAGAATCAGCGATACCTAACCGCTCAAAGATAGCACGCATCGGACGATACATACATCCACCGACACAATCAACAACAATCGGCGGTTTAGCTTCGCGAATGAGGCTAAGATTTGTCTCTGTAGCGACCCCATTTTTGAGATAACCGACATAAAGCTGCACCCCGTCGTGGAGTTCATCTAACCGTTCAAAATCAATATGTGCGTCATTAACTGAACTAAACTGAATAGGATAGCCGTCTGCTTCAGCGGTTTTGAGAATACCTTCAATCTTTTTAACAAACTGCATGGACTCTTCGGGTAGATATTGACTCCCCTGATTGTTGAGGTCTTTGGTAGCGTTTTTGGTGCTGACGGAGTGGCTTGATGTGACGTGTTCGCCCCCGTCGAGATCCAGCATGAAAATCAGAAAGGACGCCATCCAAATCGGCAGCGTCCCAAAGTCTTTTGGTACGTACGTGCGAATGCCCTGTGCGGCTTGGATACGTGCGATGAACTCAACATATTTCTGTGAATTGTAACGGACTTCACATCCTGCGATCTTCTCAACAAGTTTTCCATCTGCGGTTTCGTTAGCGACAAGACTTTTGCCGAGCGTCGCCAAGATAATTCCGATCTGGTTGATGGGAAAGCGGGTGTCCCACGGGTATAGAACATTTTGTGGGCCACGGATGCCAGCGGTTGAGACCTGTGCTTCCTTGGCGTAATTGCGGAACCACTCCCAGAGATTCAAACGCTCAATGATTCCTTTATCCAGCTGAAATGTAAAGGCATTGGGTTCATCTTGCGGAAAAAGCGGTGTTTTGATAATATTGGGTGTATTCTGTTCAACGACTGCGAAGAGTTGTTGTTCGGTGAGGTCTCTTTTATGGCTATAACTTTCATCAACTGTGATAATCATCAATGTCTCCTACGTAGATAGGAATTTGATAGATATGTTATCACAGGTGCATATTTTTTTCAAATCTGAAGATAACTTTGACAAAAACTTTGCACATCCCAACGCGAAAAGCACAAATCCAGGAGAAGTGTCTATCAGTTGCTTCTACCGCCGATGTGCAATAACCACCAGAATCAAAAATCTCTTCTGATCCTCTTGCTCGGAGAAAAATCGTATTTCCGACTCTTTCAGCAGATACCCTTTGGATACTGGGATCACATCCGTCCGCCTTTATGCCAGCAACAACAAATAGTATTTCAGCCGGTCTATCTTCGGAAACAGAGACTATATCAACTGCTTGTATCGGTATGTCAAGGCACCCCCCGCTAAAGCATGGGGCTTGTGCTTCGTAGACAACAACGACTTCTGAAAAGTCGACTTACACTGTCTCCACAACGGGACCGCAAGCAGCCCGTAAAACGTTTATCGCAGCGTTGATGTCTCTATCGTGGTGTGAACCACATTCGGGACACGTCCACTGCCTCTCTGAAAGTGTTAGATTTTCATTGTGATGCCCACAGTCCGAACACGGTTTTGTTGTCGCTGTCCACTGTCCGACTTGATGGAACTCACGCTTATGTTTGAAACACTTGAACTTCAATATCTCAAGAAACTCTCCAAAAGCAAGGTCGGATACCTTCCGTCCCCACAGGCGTTTCATACCGTCAAGGTTCAGCGTTTCGGTCGCGATAAGGTCAAACCTTCGACACAAGTCGGTAGCTAACTTCCAATGCCAATCACGACGTTGGTTCACAACTTTACGATAAAGCCGGGCCAACTTATAGACCGCACGCCACCAGTTCTGAGAGCCTTTGACTTTACGACTCAATGCCTTGTTGAATTTTCGGAGTTCTTCCAAGGACTGTTTCAAGAATTGCGGATGTTGAATCTTCTCACCCGTGTTGAGCGTCAAAAAAGCGTCTTTCATGCCGAAGTCTGCGCCTACACTTTCACCCGTAGCAGGCAGCACTTCTTGGGAAGTATCATCGGTTACAACATAAAGCCAATACGTGCCAACACGGTCGCGAAGGATTTGAAGATACCCGACGTTTCCCTTCCAAGTGCGGTGCTGGTGAAACGAGAACCAACGTTTGTCGAACTTCAAACGGTGCAAGGCAACGTCCCACGACTTAAACGACAAGCGGACACGTCCATCTTCAATCTTGTAGCCCGATTGGAACTTCGCAGAGCGGTAGCGTCCTTTGCGTTTGAACTTGGGTTTCCCCGTTCCCGCGATATTGAAAAAGCGTTCCCACGCAAGATGCAAGCGGATAATCACAGCGTCAAGGGTGTCACGCGGTATCCATGACCAGTGTTTCTTAGTTCGCTTCAGCAACTTCGTCAAGTGCGGTTGCAAGCGATAGCGTCCAGCATATTTACCATAAATGCGATAGTAGCGGTTCTCCAAGGCAAGAAAGTGGTTGTGGATATCGCACAAGTCGTCCAACATGTTGCCCAAACGTTTGTTCTTCGGATGTTCGCGTATTTGATACTTGTACGTTCTGCGAGTGCGTTTTTGTTTCCGTTTTTTCATCAGAGATTCACAGTACACAGTTTTAACCCCTATCCAGTGGGTAGGCAGACACGTTGCCTTGCGACAACGCTGGATATGTCTGCCACTGTGATACACATATTAAACCATAATTTCATAGAAATGTCAAGTGTTTTTTCAAAAAAACGCTATGGCCTAACACACGAGGGCGGATTTTCCTCCCCACGCTAAAGCGAGGGGTTTCCAATCCGTCAACTTTGATGAACGGTTTTATGGAATATATTATCCGTATCACGCTACCATGGATACGATGATATAACATACTTACTTCCGAATGAGCATCTTACGGGTCGCGGTAAAATCACCTGCCGTAAAGGTATAGAAATAGATGCCGCTGGCGACGGGTTCACCGAGTGCGTTTCTACCGTCCCAGTACGCTGCACGGACACGACTTTGATACATACCGGCGGGTTGATGCCCCAATATCAACGTCTGAACCAAGATACCATCCGCGGCATAGATACGTACCATCACATTTGCGGGTTCAGCAAGGTGATAAGGTATCCATGTCTCCGGGTTGAACGGGTTGGGGTAGTTAGCGAGCACTTGCGTTGCCTCAGGTGGTGGAGCAACGGTTATGTTCACAGGTGCTGCCGCCATCGATCTGGAATTGCCTAACGCAAATCCTTGAAGGGTTCCCGGTGCTACAAACATACCAGATAAGACTTGTTGGCGATTCTTGCCGTTAAGATTTGTCCGCCAGACATCCCCACTATTGTCTGTCCAATAAAGTTTCTTACGCGCAGAATCAACAGCAAGATGTTCAGCAACAGGCCCCTCTAATTTCACTAATATCTTGACATTTGAACCGTCGAGATTCGCACTTCTAATTTCTCCGGTCGCGAATACCGGCTCGTGATTCTCATCTAATGATAGGTCACTCGTTTCTATCCAATAAATTTTGCCACCTGATATGGCAGGCGTAGATGTACCATGTTGGCTGTTCACAATCAATCGAAAGTTTTTGAAGTTGAGGTCGCTGTTCGCAATAAAATAGCTGGCTCCGTGAGAGCTGTTCTGTCTCCAACTCACGATTAATTTTGTCCCTACAACATCAACAGAACCAAATAGGTGGGATTGTAGGGACACTCCGGCGTGTGAATAGGGATTCTTGATAGACTTGCCGTTGAGATTTGACTGCATGATGTCAAGGGCGTTACGATCAAAGCCAGCGCGTGCCCAATAGAGTTTCTTTCGCTTCGGGTCAACAGTGATTGAGAAATGCGTATGATGTTTGAGTGTCGCAAGAATCTGCCTATTGGAACCGTCAAGATTCACCCGTCTGATTCTACTTCCAGTGCCGACACCCGTCGGGTTTTGGTCCTCTATCCAGTAAATATTGTCGTTGACTGAATCCACTGCGAATCCCTTTATATATCCGTCTGCTTGAACAAAGTCTCTTTCTACCTCGCCTCTGACGAGACGAGACAAAGATACCCACGAGGATTGCCAATACATCGGCGGCAGTTGGTCCAGATTGACATGCACAACAGGCATATCCGGCAGATCCATAACATCCGAGTCTTGCGGTTCAGGAATATCAATATCTGTATAGTTTATATTTGGGAGGTTGGCAAGCGGGGACGCGTCTTGAATAGGGTTATGTTTCAGATATAAGTGTCTAAGATTTATTAAGCCAGCGATCGGTGTCACATCACGGATTTGATTGTTGTTGAGATATAAGAACGTTAGCTGCGTCAAACCGGACAACGGTGTCACATCACGGATTCGATTGCCCCAGAGACCTAAACCCGTTAGCTGCGTCAAACCGGACAACGGTGTCACATCGCGGATTTGGTTGAGCGGGAGATATAAACCCGTTAGTTGCGTCAAACCGGACAACGGTGTCACATCGCGGATTTGGTTGAGCGGGAGTTGTAAATCCGTTAATTGGGTCAGACTTTCAAGAAAGCGGAGATCCTTAATTTGAGCATCCATAACTACTAAACCCTTTAGTTGCGTCAAACTTGAGAGAAGGTGAAGATCGTTAATGTTAATGCCATCTCCGTGAATCCCTAAGTGCTCTAACTGTGTCAAATCTACAGAACGGCGGAGATCGCTAATTCGCCTTACTGTGATGCTTAAATCCCGCAGCTGTGTTAACCTTGCAAGAGGCTGGAAGTTCGTGATAGCATTGCGATCGATGTCAAGATTTCTCAACTGTGTTAATCCTGTGAGTGGGCGAAGATTACTAACCTGATTGTTTGAAATCCGTAAGATCACTAAGTTCCTTAATCTTGCGAGTGGGCGAATATCACTGATTTGATTGTCATTTAGGTACAATTCCGTTAACTTTGTTGCATGTTCCAAGCCAGTAATATCTCTTATCACGCCGCTCTGACCCGTAATTTCTCTTATCCTATGAGACTGAGCATTTATGAAGGTTAAGCTTTGCATTGCCTGTCTCGTGATGGGGGCATTCGGTGCTAAACCGAGTTCATGCCGTAGCACAGCCGCTAAATTCGGATCGGGCACATGCACAACCCGTGCGTTTGCAACGTTAAGCCAACAACTCAGAGCAATCAACATAACAAAAAACACGTAAACTCTTTTCACGATTTTCGTTCCTTTCCTTTCATTTTCCGCTGATAAGCGGATCTCGAAGGGTAAATATAGCAAATGATGTAAGAATGAGTGAGATTCCCTCTGAACCTCGCCGTATCATTTTTCAACTTTGTATCTATTTCGGAAGAACGAATGCAAACCGACCGCCGTAGTCATCAAGGTCATCAGGATCGGATGCCTTAAACAGTCTATCAGGGTGCCCCTCCACTTCGCTATCAAGGGTGCCATTTGAAATCAGCCATAGACCGATACCCGTTTCAGGGTGCGGGAAGTCATCATCCCGCCCAACACTGAAAATCTTCGGCAAGCCATCAGGGGTCAGAACAAACGGTTCACTCGCGACGAAAAACTCCGACAGCCGATCCCCGGTTCTCCAGTCTGGTTGGTCGAGAAATTGCAGACGCAGCTGCGGGGCAGTCTCAACCGGGCACGTCTTAAGTCCCATCTGTCTGGCGCGCGTATAAATGGCATCCAGGGTGGCGAGCTCACCCGCAGCAAACCCCAGTTCCAGCATAGAAACAACAACAATATCAACCGTTGTTTCCGCTGCTACCACCGGAAAACTTGGATTTTCAAGAGCCTGCCTGGACCATATACTGGCCTCACATTCCCCTTCAAGCAGTGCCACTAAAAGAGCAACACCACTCCTATGGGTTCCGAGTGTTATGGTAAAATCGGCAGCGAAATCCTTTTCATCTTTTGTGCCTTCAGCATCACCTACCAAGTAATTACTATAAAGTCTCTGAAAATGCGCCAGGTATGGGTTCTCAAAGTTGCTGACCCCGAGAATCAATAAGGTTCCGACAACCAAAGTAGCTCCAATAGCCAGCCACGGCAAGAACGGTTTCATTTTCGGAGGAGGGGTCGGTTCCATGTCAGCAACGCTTCGCATGATGTTCTGCTTCAGACGCGGTGGTATCTGCACGCCACCCAGAACTTCTTGGATCAAGAGCAGCTCTTCTTCTTGTAACCGCTTACGGGCGCGATGGAGTCGAGTCTTTACAGACTCCACTGATATTCCCAAGAATTTGCCAATCTCCGTCGTTTTCATTTCG
>JAJECD010000413.1 GCA_022822215.1 Candidatus Poribacteria bacterium
CAACAGGGGTCTCAACCTCAAGAGCCACGCACCCGGCACTTCACGTGCATACGTCACCCGAGTTTGAAGCCGAAATCCTGAGCCAAATCCAGATCCGACTCCAATTTCTGGAAGACATCGGTCTCGGTTATCTCGCGCTCGACCGCGGTGCACCCACGCTTTCCGGGGGTGAAATGCGTAGAATCCAACTCGCAAGCCAACTCGGTAGCGGTCTCACAGGTGTAACCTATATCCTCGACGAACCGAGCATCGGCTTACACCCACGCGATCAAGAACGCCTTATCTCCGCGCTCAAGGAACTCCGCAATATCGGGAACAGCGTTCTCGTTGTTGAACACGACCGAGACACGATATTAGCCGCTGACCATGTGATTGACTTCGGGCCTCAAGCAGGCAAAGCCGGTGGCGAAATTATTGCTGTCGGCACACCCGATACCTTCACCAAAGGTGATTCCGCTGCAGAAGCGATTTCCGAATCACAACCTATTGATGGACCCTCATCCGCTAAATCCTTGACGCGCGCCTATCTCTCCAAGGAAGTAGAAATCCCGGTGCCACAAACCCGGCGCAAAGGCACAGGTAAAAAATTGGCAATATACGGAGCAAAAACAAACAACCTCAAGAATATTGACGTTAAAATTCCATTCGGGACACTTACATGTGTAACCGGGGTCTCAGGATGCGGAAAGAGTTCACTCGTTGAAGGCACGCTCAAACCGGTTCTCGAAAGCCGAAGCTCAATCAGAACAGGTGAACCGAAAGATCAACGCTACGCCTACTCCTTGGCGGACGGTCACCGAGAACCGATCTATAGCGACTACGGTTTGCCGGAGTATGAGAGCATCCGAGGGGTTAGTCATATCAAGCGTCTCATCAATGTAGACCAGAAAGCGATTGGTGAGACCCCACGCTCCAATCCTGCCACCTATACCGATCTGTTCACGAAAATTCGAGAACTCTTTGCCGAACAACACGACGCAAAGATGCGTGGATTCACCAGAGGCGCCTTCAGTTTCAACCTCTCCGCTGGGCAGTGTCACGTCTGCGAGGGGCACCGTTTTAACCGCGTCGAAATGCACTTCCTCCCTGATGTATGGATGCCGTGTGAGGCGTGTAATAGCACAGGCTACAGTCCCGACACGCTTGAGATCCGTTATAAAGGGAAAAATATCGCTGAAGTCTTGGATATGACGGTAGACGAGGCACTCGCGTTCTTCAGTGAAAATGCACGAATCTGTCGGACGCTCCAGATGTTAGCGGATGTAGGATTGGGCTACATCCAATTAGGGCAATCGGCAACGACGCTCTCTGGCGGTGAGGCACAGCGCGTCAAACTTGCGAAAGAGCTGGCGCGTCGGCAGACGGGTTCAACGCTCTATATCATGGACGAACCCACGACAGGACTCCACTTTGACGACATCCAGAAACTCCTCAAGGTGCTGAACCGACTCGTAGATGCCGGTAATACGATTATCGCCGTCGAACACAACATCGACGTTATCAAATCTGCTGACTGGATTATCGACTTGGGACCAGAGGGCAGCAAAGGTGGCGGCGAAGTCGTCGCGATGGGGACACCGGAGAAGGTGGCGAAGGTTCAAGAATCCCATACAGCACGTTTCTTACGTGAAGCTCTGTAGGTATAATTTCCTTTTCCTAAAAACTGAATCTCCCAATTTTCCTCTTGACAAATTCTGGAATATGTGGAATTATAAATACCGTATCTCTCAGAAGCGTCGTATTTACCATGCAAGTTCCAGACTATTATCAAATCTTAGAGATCGGGCGGGACGCGACCGCCCCTGAAATAAAACGAGCATTTCGGAGACTCGCAAAACGCTACCATCCCGATAAAAATCCGGAACAGATTGCCTTTGCAGAGCAGATGTTTCGTAAAGTTTGTCGAGCATACGACACGCTACGCGATAAAAAACAGAAATCGAATTACGATCAGACGCTACAGACCATTGAACGCCAGCGAAAAGCGCGTGAAGCATACCTCGAAAAACTCAGTAAACTTAATCAGAATTACGCCAAGTTAGAACTCCTGCTCGAAGCACTCCTCCATCAAAAGTACGAAACCGGCATCTCTCTATATGAGCAGTTGTGTCATAATAACAAGAAAATAGGCAAAGCGTGGCGCATTGACGATTTTCTTAGCTACGAAGAGAGCCGGGACTGTGAATTCCTCATCGCTGAAGCATACCAGAACCTCGGATTCTCCAACGGAGACGCGTCTTCCACTTTCGAGAGACACCGAAAGATTAAGCAGGCGATGTTGATGTACGAATCCCTCTTGTCCGCCGAATCAAAACGTCCCTGTTTCAGACACTTTACTCGAGAGGTCAAGGAACGCCTCAAATTCATCTATCTCTACCATTTCAGCGTTAACGGATACAATCAAACGTCTCATATCCCACTTACCAAGATCCGCGCACTAAAACTCCCAAAACGCGAAACCGCATGGATGTATAAAAAAATCGCTGAGTTCTACGTAGAAATCGATCGACTCCCCGAAGCACGCACTGTTTTGAAAATGGCGTTCAAACTGCAACCCCGTCTTACGGGTGCTAAAAAGATTTGTAGAACTTTAAATATGGAAAGCCAGTGAACTATGCTGCAAACAACGAGGAAGCCAGAAAAAAATGACTGAATCCGCTATAATAGCCATAATAATATTAGTAGCACCTATTGTCGGAATCGCAATTTGGATTTATATGCGCCAGCAGGGAATTAGGCGACTCTGTCCAAATTGCGGACAGCGACAAGTCGGATGGTCGACACAATACCCAAAATGTGGTATCGTTTTTAAGGACTGGGAAAAACGGGATTAGAAATATCAATTCAGAAACAAGTAAGAGACGAATTCTGACAACCGATAACGTTTGAGAGGAAAATAGGTATGCGAAAAGAGGTACGCTGGGAACGGATGTTCCCTGACGAATTAGAAGCAGCATTTGATGTATGTCCTGCTGTCTATTTCACTTACGGATTGTGTGAACCGCACGGACCCCAAAACACCGTAGGACTGGACGCACTCAAGGCACACGCCATCGCTTGTCGCGCTGCAGAGACTCACGGCGGCATTGTCGCGCCCCCGGATTATTGGCACATCCACGAACACGGTATGTACGCGAATTGGGCATATCGGAGCGTCGGTGAAGTACGGAGTTGGCTGACCGCTATGCCGGCGTGGCAACATTTCAAAAATATCTGCTACCACGTCCGTGCTGCCGATGCACTCGGATTTCACGCAGCCATCTTCCTCACCGGACACTACGGACCAAACTGGCAAGACCTCAAGACCCTCCTCTCTCTCATTCAACCTCACTTCGCTATGCGTCTCTACGGACTTCCCGATTTCGAGGCGAACACACCTGGGTTTGACAGACAAGGCAACGGTGGAGACCATGCCGGTAGAGTTGAAACTTCACTCCTATGGGCATTAGAGCCCGATTGCGTTGACATGTCACGAATGCCTGAAACTGACACAGAGGGACCGCATTTTGCGATGGGCGCAAACGCCTTCGAGTCAGACAGACGTATCGGTGAACGGATGGTGAACGATGAAGTCGCATGGCTCGGACAAAAGATGCTGGAACTCTTGGAGGCTTACGCAGAAGCGGATATTTCTGACCGTCAACCCGTAACTTTTAAGGAAGTCGAACGAATATGGGCAGAAACAGTGTCACCCACTTTGAAAACCTTTGAAACAATGAAAGATCCAGATGAATCGCCACCTGAAGATTCACAATGGTTTCAACAGTGCAAAATTCCAGAACTTCCCTAAGTTTTTAATTGATTGCTCCTGGGCAGAGAGGCACGTTAAATA
This sequence comes from Candidatus Poribacteria bacterium, assembly GCA_022822215.1. GTDB lineage: Bacteria > Poribacteria > WGA-4E > WGA-4E > WGA-3G > WGA-3G. Next base: position 3,833 of record JAJECD010000413.1, read on the forward strand.
TCTAACCCGTCTGACCGAACCGCAAGGGATGATTAAAAAATGGAAACGAAAAACCCACAACTCGCTGAACTTTACCGAAAAGACGGATTTTTGACCGGTATCCCTATTTCTGATGAAACTGAAGCGACACACTATCGGCACGCTTACGATGCATTAGAAGCAGAGGTCGGCAAAGAAACATGCGAAATCGGTCTTATCGATTGGCATTTTGACCATCAATTTATCTGGGACCTTGCAACACATCCAAAGATCGTGGATGTTATTGAGGCACTTATCGGTCCCGATGTTATGCTATTAGCCACACATTTCTTCTGCAAATACGGACCGCGCGACAAGTTTGTCGCATGGCACCAAGACGTGACGTATTGGGGGCTTGAACCACCGGACGCGATTACGGCTTGGTATGCGATAGACGACAGCGACATCGGCAATGGTTGTATGCAGGTGATTCCCGGAAGTCATCAACGCGGCATCCAAGAACACGGCACATCTGAACGGACGGGCAATCTGCTAAGCATCAATCAGGAAGTCCCTGTTACCAAAACGGAAGCAGACAGTGCCGTTGATCTCGTGTTGAAAGCCGGAGAGATGTCCATCCACCACGGACAGATGATTCACGGCAGTCTACCGAATCACTCTACGCGTCGGCGATGCGGCCTAACAGTCCGCTATATCGATCCATCAGTGAAACAGGCAGAAGAAAACTCACTGAAACGTCCGTGGAAACCGGTCCTACTGCGCGGTGAAGACCGATACCACAATTTCACGACGGTACCAAATCCGTTTTAGGGTTTTCAGTTTTATGAACACGCACATCTACGACGCAATCGTTATCGGTGCCGGTGGAATGGGCAGTGCGACCGCATACCACCTCGCCAAATCGGGCGCAGATGTCCTTGTCTTAGAACAGTTCCAACGCGGACATAAGTTCGGCAGCTCACACGGAGAAACCCGGATCATTCGTTTCTTCTACGATAAGTCCTTCTATACCGAGTTGATGAAAACCGCATACGCCGAGTGGCGCGCCCTCGAATCCGTATCGGGGAAATCGCTCCTCTTCATCACAGGGAGTGTGGGGCTCGGCGCGAAGGGAAACCCGTATGGACACGCCACAAAGCAAAGCTTAGATGCCGCAGGCGTTGCATCTGAATGGTGGAACGGGACACAATTAGCAAATCGTTTTCCACAGTTCCAAGGCGTGGAGGATATGGATGTTCTCTGGCAGAAGGATACAGGTTTTCTCCGCGCCGCTGCGTGCACCGCCACACATCTACAATTGGCAGAAAAGCACGGCGCAACGGTTCGAGAGGAGACACCGGTAACCGAGATCGATTGGCAAACAGATGTCCCAACGATCCAGACTGAAAACAATCAGTTTCAGGGCAGAAAGATCGTCGTGACAGCAGGAGCGTGGGCAGGTATTCTCCTCACAGAACTTGACCTTCCACTCACAGTTACAAGACAACAAGTCTGCTACTACCAACCTACAGACATTGAGCGTTTCCAGCCAGACCGGTTTCCAGTTTTTGTGGAATCAACACCAGACGGGGAATTTATTTACGGCATTCCGGCTTTCGGTGCTTTTGATGCCGGTGGCGGTTTAAAAATTGCGCGCCACGGAAGGGGAGAGACTGTCTCTCCTGATACGCGCGATCGGACACCCGATCCAGATTACATTGCCCACATAGATGCTTACGTGCAAGCGCGCATCCCAGAACTCGGAAAAGCCACACACGCCGAAGTTTGCCTCTACACTGAAACCCCAGACGAAGACTTTATCATCGACGCGCATCCACAATGCGCGAATGTCCTGATTGCGGCAGGTTTTTCAGGACACGGCTTCAAGTTCTGTGCGCTTGTCGGACGCATTATGAGCGAACTTGTCCGGAACGGTAAAACCGGTTTTGACATCCATCCATTTTGTATTGATCGAGAACACAAAATATCAAGCGGTATTCCGAGGTTACAAGGGTGAACAAAGAGAAAAAACTGATTGTCGGCGTGCTCGCTCTCGGCATTGTCTTAATACTAACGGCGTCGTTCTTGCTGATGCCACGGAAGTCGGACATTACCGTCGAAGCACCGGCACCACCGCGAGAAGTTACACCCGTCCCATTACCACCCCCCATCCCTTCAACTATTGCCGTAAAAGCAGACCTGCCAATACAAGATGTCAAGCAATTAACGGAGTCCGCCCTCAAAGACTATCTCAGTAAACCGATCAAGTGGAAAGACGGCGCGATTGATGCCTCCATCAATTTGCATCTTGATGCGTTGACAATGACAAGCACGGCTGATGGAACAATATCAGTCCGAAGTCCGTTTCGGTTCAACGGGTGGGTACGCGTTTCAAAAAAAATTCTTGGGAAGGTACTGGAAAAACGCGAGAATTTTGAAGGGGAAGCGAGGGCATTGTTAACCCTCACACCGACACTGAATCCCGACTGGCACTTTACCGCAAAAACCGTCTCCGACATTTCTATTCAGAAAGCAGAACTTGAAATTTTAGGGATTACAGTCTCAGTCCGCCGGCTTCTTACGGATTTGGTCACGGAGAAAGTCCTTCCGAAATTAGAGGATATCATCGTCAAATACATCACCAATATAGATATAAAAACGCGAGTTGCCGGTTTATGGGAAAAACTCTACGAACCGATGGTCCTCAAACAAACGCCTCCAATCGTCCTCATCATAGAGCCACTGGAAATTCTGGCAGAAAACCTATCAAGCAATGGAGAGATGCTTTTCCTCAGTTTCGGTATAAAAACTTACATCCAAGCCAACATCGGAGAGATAGCAACCGCTCCCGTTTCTCACGTGGGGCCACGTGCCGATTTGCCGAATATCCAGTTCGTGGATTCGCTCGAATCCGGCTACCACATCATCGCGCCCATCGAAGTAACTTACACAACTATCGAAAACTTTGCCAAGCCGCATGTCGAAAAGACACACAAACTCAAAGGCATTGATACATTCGTTGAAAATCTAACACTCCACGGTAGCGGTACGCAGCTGGCGACTGGCGTTGGATTCAGTATGCCATCTTTTGGCGCAAACGGGCAGCTTTACATGCTCGGAACACTTGTATATGATGCAACCACAACGTCCCTTTCCGTCACCGAATTCGATTATTCTTTGACAACCCAAAGCCTACTCTTAGAAATCGCTGAACATGTAGGCGAAGGCATTTTCCCAAATCTACGCACAACTGTTGAAGAGAAATTAGTCTTCCCATTAGAAGCACAGATCACTGCCCTACGCGAAAAATTATCAGACGTTATCGCAGACCGTTCGATCGGGACTTACCTCCACTTGCACGGCACCGTAGATACACTGACACCAGAGACACTCTACCTCACACAGGAAGGTGTGCGTGTCCCCGTCCGTTTACAGGGCAATCTGACATGTGAAATTACCCTCAACGCCTCAAACGCGCCATAGCCCTGAACACATCGGTCCGCACTTCAGAGAAGAGCACTATATCCAACTATACACCGCCGATCTCAGCACAAGACTCAATAGGGGCCAGAAGCATCCCATCAAAGCCTCGCCTAACACCAAACCGATGAAAAACGGCACCGCTTTCCGATACGCATTGATCCCACCGAGTCGCAAGATAATCCATTTTGTCACCATCGCAATGAACAGCGGAAACCAGATCACATCCGTTGTCCCCGGCGCAACACCAATCACATAGCCAGCCGGATGTAAGGGACACCACACAAAACGCGACCGCAAAAATATAATCCCTAAATTCGCGGCGAAGGCTAACCCCAACACCGAAGTCGCAAGCCAGTCTGTAGGCTTCGGGCTCACTAACCACGAGGAAAGAAAATTGTAGGTGTCCGCGCCACCCGCATGGATCTGCTCCGAACCGGCGGCAACCCCTTCGCTATAAATCGCATACGGGTAAAGGATAAGTCCCGATAAGATACCAGCGAGACTCGCAATAACCAACACACCGAACATTGTCCGGTTTCGGATACCTGTACGTTCAGCAAGCTTGAACGCCTCTAATTGATCGGGCATCGGATGCGTACGGAAAGAAGCGTAACTTGCGCCACTGAGCCAATTCAACAACGAGAGCATTGTCAGATTCCCCGCCCGCAACCGTCGCGTACCAAGCAGTGAAATTATCAGATATTGTGGGGTCAGATAACCGATAGCGTGGATTGGTGGACCCAATTCTGCACGCATTCGCGTCAACCCAACAACAATTAAAAGATAAACGAATATAAAAATGGCAAACGCCCATAGCGTCATCCCGCTACGGACACAGAACGCTCCAAGGAGTAGTACACAGATCCCAAGCGTTATTACAGCACCCCGATGTGAGATTGCTTCCGTTCGCGACTCGGCGCGATTCGGACGAACCACTTGTTTTAGCACAGATGCCAAGTGATGACGGGCATACCAGCACGCAATCGCAAGGAGTGCTAATAACGCCCCCGCCCCCTGCTCTCCTAAAAATGGGTAGCCTTGCAACGTTGCTATACCTATCGCACTTCCGAATAGGAGCTGCACTTTCTTCATGAGATAGAAAAACGTACACGAAAACGCCAAATCCAACGGCAAAATGAATGAGAATCCGATTAAATACGGATGGAAGCGGAGCGGTGTACTCCCCATCGCATTCCACGGTTTCTGCGTAAAGTAGATATTAAGATTATATTCTCTGACAGGAATGTGTGGGAGCACAGGAAAAAAGAATTGCAACCCATTGAGTAGGTTTATCCCCATGGCTATCAAGAAGCCGATCCAGAGCAAGCGATTTGTAAAGATGCGACGATTGGTCGTAATCTCAAGCGGGATTTGAATAATCGGATAGGCAAGTTTCTCGTTTTCTATCCACTGCTTGCGGATGATAGAAGTCAAACACAAGAAGATCATCATCAACAGAAAAATCACCACCGACCAAGAGAGTATCGGGACAATCCAATGCTGTACATAACCTTCTGTAAAAAAGTTGACCTCACCTTCATAGAAATCGCTGACCGCCCTGGGGTCTTTCACCACAAGCCATTCGGGAAGATGATGAAAAAGCAATGCCTCCCAATCGTTCTCCGGGGTCGCGAAGCGAAAAGCATAAGGTATCAGCCCCATGAGGCGTGGCAGACAATCGTGTCCGGAAAACGCGCTCCCCACAGCGAGCATGCTGTAAACCACAAGCAGATCGCGCGGCTGGAGCGCAACACGCGGAAAAATACGCCGGACCCCCATGTTCAACAGCGTCATCATCAAAATGCCAAACATCACATTAACAGACATCGCAACCGTCGTTAAATGTGCCGTGTGCCAGATCATTTCTACATATGCTATCCAGTAACTATTCGCGATAATGAGAACCGTGCCAATTAATACCGCACGTTTCGCAATCCGCTGCGAGGAATGTCGGTCCGTATTTTGCATATCTTCAGAAGAAGGACGATAGTAATTTAGCTTTTCTGTAGCCTCAAGTCCCCAGCAGCTGCTCCACAGCAACATCGGAATCCGGGAACCTAAAAACTAAATCGTTTTGGTGTATATATTGGTTAGAAAACTTAGAATTGTAGAGCGGAATGGGTGTTAGCGTCTATTTTGCAAGCTGCAACTTACCCTGCATTAAAATGTAATTTTTTCTATGCTATATCCGTGGTAATATGTTATACTAAATGTAGGCACTTGTCAAGATTTTTATCTGGCAGATGGCAATTCTTTTTTATATGGAGGCTTGGAATGGAACTAACTTTTGAAAGAGATGATCTCCTGTATGCACTACAGGTACTACAAGGCGTTGCAAGTGGACGGAATACCTTACCCATTCTCTCAAACGTTCTCATCCACGCGGAAGGGAACAGTATCGAATGTATGGCAACCGACCTCGAAATCGGTATCAGAATGAAGGTCGAAGGCAAGGTTACAGAGGAGGGGGCAATTACCGTTTCTGCTAAAAAATTGGGCGATATCGTCAAAGAGCTCCCCGGTGATAAACCGATAGATCTCGCAACTACCGCCAACGATCGCGTTGAGCTTACCTGCGGGGACGGCGTTTACAAAATTATCGGGATGCCCGATGAAGAGTTCCCACAACTACCTGCTATTGAAGGCAATGCTGTCGTTATCGGTGGAGAAACGTTACGCGACGTTCTCCAAAAAACGGAATTCGCAGCATCCACAGAGGAAGTCCGATACTTCCTAAACGGACTCTATTTTAACTTCCTTGACGACAAAACCGAAGTCGTCGCTACCGATGGCAAACGGCTCGCCCTTGCACACTGCGAACCCCTTAACTCTCCAGGCGAAGCCAAGGGATTTATCGTTCCACTTAAAGCCGTTCGAGAGATTGAGCGTACGTTTGCGGAATCCGGTGAAGTTAATGTCTCCGTCTTTGAAAATCAAATCCTCTTTACCGATGGAGATGCCACTTTAACGACACGTCTTGTCGATGGAGAATATCCGAGTTATCAGAAAATCATCCCTGAAACCAGCGAAGGCAAGACAATTGTCTCAAAGGAACATATCCTTCGCACAACTCGGCGGGTCGCTGTGCTCTCAAACCCGAAAAACTTTTCAATCTCTTTAGAGATTGATACAGAACAGATTCGGGTCTCCGCGAAGACACCAGAATTAGGTGAAGCACACGAAACACTGCCAGTTGAGTCCAGCACGGGAACCGTCCGAATCGGTTTTGACGCACGGTTACTGGTAGAGGCGTTCGCTCATATCGAAACCGAGTCCTTGTCAATTGAATTTTCAGGCGAGTTGAATCCTGTCCTCATTAAACCCGTTGGCACGGACAACTATCTCACCCTTATCATGCCGATGCGCTTGGAACCTGCTGCATAAGGGCTGTTAGCGACCAGCAGTTGGGAAAATGGAACCAGCAAGTGTTCTAAAGTGGGTTTGCAGTCCGAAACGACTTCGCAACTTCAGCGCACTTTAGAACACTTTACTGATTTTTTAGATAGGACACTAATCCATTTCGACACCGGACATCTGCTCTAACGCCAACATCAAAGCTTGGGTCCCCAATCTACCGTGTCCTTGGGCTTGTACTGCCGTGTAAAGTTGATGTACCAACGCTAACCCGGGTAGACTCAGATTCATTTTGCGTGCCTCGTCCAAAGCGATGCTCATATCTTTGATGAAATGCTCTACGAAGAAACCGGGATCGAAGTTCCGTTGCAGAACCCGTGGTGCTAAGTTATCAAGGGACCAACACGCCGCTGCGCCACCGCTAATTGAGGACAACATCGTCTCCAAATCCAACCCAGCTTTGTAGCCGTAAATCAGGCCTTCGCAGACCCCGATCATTGTTCCAGAAATCGTAATCTGGTTACACATTTTGGTGTGTTGTCCCGCGCCTGCCCCACCTTGATGCACAATGTTTTTACCCATCGCCTCAAAGAGCGGCATCACAGATTGCACAGCAGCCTCGTCCCCACCGACCATAATCGAGAGTCGTGCCTCCCGCGCCCCGACATCACCGCCTGAAACTGGCGCGTCCACCGACGAAACGTCTTGCGCCTGCGCCGCAGCATAAATCTCCTGCGCCAGCGACGGCTCCGTTGTTGTCATATCAACGATGATACTTCCAGACTTCGCACCCTTCAAAATGCCGTTATCGCCGAGATAGACCTCCCGGACATCCGGTGGAAACCCAACGATTGTGAAGATAATATCGGAAGCCGCTGCAACATCTTCCGGCGAATTTGCCCACGCTGCACCCGCCTCCAGAAGTGGATCCGCTTTCGATTTCGTCCGGTTATAGACCGTCATCGCGTATCCCAAATCCATCAGATGTTGACACATCCAGCGTCCCATGACACCAGTGCCAATCCAACCGAGTTTCGTCGTCGTAGGTTCAATTTTCTCAAATGTAGTTGCCATAATTTTCCTTTCGGACGTAGTGTCTCATTTATGTCATTTTTGATCCGATTACGATTCAACGAGCACCAACGTTAGGCTAATATCCATAGGCATCGCCGAGTGGGTTAGCGCGCCAACAGAGATAAGGTTCACCCCCGTCGCTGCGACAGCCTGCACCTGATCCAGCGTAATCCCTCCTGAGGCTTCAGTTATCACCCGACCGCCCACCTCTTGAACAATGCCTCGCATAATGCCAAGCGGCATATTGTCAAGGAGTAAGATATCCGCGCCCGCTGCCAATGCTTCGTCAACCTGGTCAACGGTCTCAATTTCAATCTCTATCTTCGCCGTATGTGGAACAATCTCCCGTGCCCGCCGCACAGCATTCTGAACACCGCCAGCAGCAACGATATGGTTATCCTTGATTAGCACACCGTCGTAAAGACCAAAACGGTGGTTGGAACCGCCGCCGACGCGGACAGCATATTTTTGAACCGCACGCCACCCAGCTGCCGTCTTCCGAGTATCCACTATCTTGGTATCATAGTCAGAGACTGCTTCCACAAATTGCGCCGTGAGGGTCGCTATTCCTGAGAGCCGCTGGAGGAAATTAAGAGCGGTCCGCTCACCCATCAGGATGGTCTTCGCACTGCCTTGGACTTCAGCAATCGGGGTCCCTGCCTTCACTGCATCCCCATCACCAACAAGTGTGCGAAACGCTAACTTCGCATCCAACCTCGCGAAGACGCGTGCGGCGACCGGCAGTCCTGCGACGATACCACCACTCTTAGCAAATAGAGTTCCTATGCCCTCCTGCGTAGACGGCACTGTCGCTTCTGTCGTTATATCGCCGATACCGATATCTTCCGCAAACGCCAAGTCAATTAGGGGATCCAATGAACGCAGATTAAGCATCTAACCCTCTAATACCTTTCCAAATACGGAGTTAGGAATTTCTTTGCGTCCTCTGTAACATCCCAAGCATTGGGCCAGAAACAGAGATCAATCGAGAACCAATCGCCATCATATCCAGTCTCTTCCATGATGACCGGAATAATCGCGTCAAAATCGAGAACACCATCTCCAAATGGCGCGTGCGTGCTTGTTTCGTCGCCATGGAGCGT
>JAJECD010000204.1 GCA_022822215.1 Candidatus Poribacteria bacterium
TACCAGTTAGCGTAACCTCGCTCCGTTCGCATCCCACATCTCAACTTCTGAATAAGCCTGTGGTGGTTTTATGGGCGTTAGTGTCGGTGTCCAGTCTTCACGAAATTGTTGAACTAACCGGACTGCGTTCTGATAGGCAATCCGTTCTTTTGTTTCATCGTCAAGGTCTGCCGACTGAATTTGCGCTTGTACCAATCGGAAATCGTAATAGGGTAGATCGCTGCCGAACATGATTCTATCGTTGCCGAGGTTGTTGATGAGATGGACCAGATCCCAACTTGCGTCTGCCCCTTCCGGCTTCTGTGCCACGTCGAACCAGATGTTCTCAGACTTTCCGCACTGCTCAATTGCATCGAGGTGTCCGGCTTTGTTCATCGAAACATGTCCAATAATGAACGTTACCGATGGGAATCGCTTTGCGTAAGCGGCAATGTTCCGCGTGGAACCCGCCTGATGGAGCAGACAAAGTCCGTTGTGCATCGCCACGATTTCAAGGAATCCGTGGAGTTCACCACCGAGTGAATGTCCAGACAACCCTGGATGACACATGAATCCGACTAAACCATCTTCCCGCATCGCGCGTTCCAATTCGTCGACGCCGGCTTGTTCGTGTCGAACTTCAGCGATTCCGAGTCCGATCGGAAAACGTTCTGGGTATAATTTACATGCGTTGGCGATTGTTTCGTGTTGTGTGCGTGTGTCCAATACACCACGTGCTTGTGGGCTACCGGCTGTTGGACACGGAATTGCGCCGATAACGTCTGCGGATGCCATCCGCGCTAAACATTTTCCAGTGCTTTGTCCAACGACTGGGGCACGTGATACTGTCATACCGATATGACAATGTACGTCAAAATAGGGACGCATGGATTTTCCTTTCCTTTAAAATTCTGGGATAGGGGTATAAGCGTTAAACCCGTCTGTCTTATCTTCGCCTTGCAGCAGATAGATATGGTGTTTGCGCCGCCACTCTGCCCCGGGATAACGGACATCTGCTGGCATGTAGCGCATGGTGTAACCGCACCGACGTTTCTGTGAGGCGTTGGGACTGGAATTGTGGATTGTCCATGCGTCGTGAAAATGGCATTCGCCGACTTCCAACTCCAGATTGGCTACTTTCGACGTGTCTAAATCGGCTTCCACGACTTCGCTACCGAAGAGATTATTTGTGCGATCCACGTCTTCATAGCGGCGGTCCCGCAGTCTGTGGCTGCCGGGTATGACGCGCATACATCCGTTTTCGACTGTCGATTCATCGACGGCTAACCACATCGTGATAACGTGCATGGGGTCAAGGGATTTGCCCCAATAAACGCCGTCTTGATGCCATGGTACCGCCATGCCGTCGTGCTCCCGTTTGCTGATAAAGTGGCTTGACCAGAGGACGATATCTGGTCCGATAAACCGTTCGATGACCTTTAGCACGCGTGGGTGTGTCAGATATTTAAACAGAAATGGATGCTCAAAATGCGGCACGTCCATCTGTTCTGGACGTCTTCCTTCCGGCAAATTCTCGATCATCTCGTCCACATAATCTCGGAGTGTATCGAGTTCTGCTTTTGTGAAGATGCGTCCGTAAGTGAGATAACCGTTGTCTTTGTAAAATTTGACCTGTTCGTCAGAGACCGTTGTTTCCAGTTGCCAGTCCATGTGTCACCTATTTTTTTATTTTAATCCATCGCTGAAGCGTAAACTCCGTTAGCAATGGTATAGTTTGTAATGCGATCCCAAGATAGAAGTTTACCTCGTCTTTGCAGACCTCTACAGTGCCTTAGATTTTGACATGAATTTGCCTTGGGTGTCAAGCAATTTTTCAGTAGGAACTTGACAAGTTGTGAGGCTTGTGATAAATTGCCAACTATGAAGATTGTAATTGCACCTGATTCATTTAAAGGGAGTGTCAGTGCGCTTGAAGCTGCGCGTGCGATTGAGCAAGGGATCCGTCGCGTGTTTCCAGAGGCTGTCATAGAAAAAGTGCCGATGGCGGATGGCGGCGAGGGGACTGTGCAATCCCTCGTTGATGCAACGGGGGGGCACATTCAAACGCGTCGTGTGCTTGCGCCACTCGGAAACGAGGTTGAAGCGAAATTTGGTATCCTTGCTGACGGGGAGACGGCTGTTATTGAGATGGCGTCTGCTTCGGGTCTTACACTCGTTGCGCCAGATCAACGGAACCCACTTCTTACCACGACTTATGGGACGGGGCAGCTGATCCACGCTGCCTTGGAGGCGGGATGCAGACGCTTGATTATCGGTATCGGCGGCAGCGCGACGAACGATGGTGGGGTCGGAATGGCGGAGGCACTTGGTGTCCGGTCGCTGGACGCGGACGGGAAACAGATTCTACGCGGCGGTGGGAATCTCGGACACTTGCGGTCAATAGATATAACGGATTTACATCCGGCTATTGCTGAAACTGAGACGGTCGTTGCTTGCGATGTGAACAATCCATTGACGGGTCCAGAGGGTGCTTCACCCGTCTATGGACCCCAGAAGGGTGCCACCCGTGAAATGATTGAAACCTTAGATGAATGTCTCGGACATTTTGACAAGGTTTTAACTGAGACGCTTGGGAGATCCTTCAATGACATCCCCGGTGCGGGTGCTGCCGGTGGATTGGGTGCGGGTCTTATGGCGTTTCTTAACGCGGAATTGAAACTTGGCGTTGATATTATGATTGATGCCGTTAAACTCGAAGAACGGGTGAAAGGTGCCTCCCTTGTCTTTACGGGTGAGGGACAATTGGACTTTCAGACGGCGTTCGGCAAAACGCCTGTTGGTGTCGCAAAGGTGGCGAAAGCACACAATATCCCTGTTATTGCAATTGCTGGCGGCATTGCTGAGGGTGCTGAAGCGGTTTACGAAGCCGGTATTGACGCGATGTTGGGGATCGTCCAAGAGCCGATGTCGCTTGAGGTCGCTGTTGAAGATGCGACCCGATTAATCGCTGACACGGCGGAGCAGGCGGCACGATTGATTGCGATCGGGCGTGAAAGATAGAAATTATTAGCGTGTTCAGTCTAAACTTATGGATTGTTCATCATCGTTTGGTGTGTTGTATGTGGTGATGGGCGGGGAGACCCCGCCCCTACGCATTCGATTCCCTATAATTTAAGAGCGGGCGGTCCGCTATTCTAATAACACAGGGGTATCCTTCATGAAATCGTCCGTCTCGGTTTGCCACATTTTCATATCTGCAGCGAGTGAGCGGATACGATCGGCGTGTTCGGGCAAATCTGCGAGGTTGTTTGTCTCCCACGGATCTTGTTCTAGGTCGAACAGTTGGATACAATCCGTGCCAGTGCCTGTCTCCTCAGATACATAGTAACGGATGAGTTTCCAGCGTCCGTCACTGATGGTGCGGTGGATGTCTTTATACGCCGCGAAGACTGTCGCCCGTACCTGCTCGACACAACCTTCCATCAGCGGGACCAAACTCTTGCCTTCGGTCGTATTTGGACACTCGACACTGGTAAGGTCGCAAACCGTCGGAAAAACATCGTACAGATAGGTTAAGGCATCCACTGTTACGCCGTCAGGAACTCCGGGTCCAGCAAATATTGATGGAACGCGGATGCTGTGGTTATAGAGATTCTGTTTCCCTAACAGCCCGTGTTGCCCGACAGCAAGTCCGTGATCGGCAGTATAGATGACGATGGTGTTGTCGAGTTGTCCAGTGGCTTCGAGGGTTCTTAGCACGCGCCCCATTTCAGCGTCCATGTGTGTAATCATCCCGTAATAGTCGGCGATGTGTTGTTGAACGATTTCGGGGGTACGCGGGAAGGGTGCTAACACTTCATCTCGGATACGCATTTCTCCGTTATCGAACGGGTGTTCTGGAACGAAGTTTTCTGGGACAGGTATATCCTCTGGTGAATACATCGTGGCGTACTCTCCGGGTGCTGTTCTCGGATCGTGCGGTGAAGTAAAGGAGAGGTAAAGGAAGAAAGGATCCGTTTGGTCGTAGTTGTCTATAAATTGCACGGCGGAATCTGTAAACAGTTCTGTAGAAAACTTTTCCCCGATGTATTTGGCATCGTTGGGATATTTTCCTGTGGGATCAAAATCGAAGACGGGTACTTTATATTGATCGCTCATACCGCCGAAGAATATTTTTGCACCGTCATCAAAACTGTTTGTGAACGTTTGTTGATCGTTATGCCACTTGCCAGAAAAGAATGTGTGATACCCTGCTTGGCGCATCACTTCTGGCCAGACTGCCAAATCTCGGTTAATTTGGTTGCCACCGCTGCGGAACAGATTCGCGCTGGTAAGCACAGCGGCACGGCTCGGTACACAGACTGCGCCGACGAGGGATCCCATGATGTGTGTTTGACGGAAGGTCGTTCCGCGCGCCATGAGGGAATCGAGGGTCGGTGTTTTCACGGTTGGGTCGCCCATGCCGCCGATAGCGTCCCATCGGTGGTCATCGGCAATCATAAAGAGAATGTTGGGTCGCGAAGACATATTTTTTCCTTTCTTGCTGGTAGGTTAATCTTATACGATTTCTAAAAATCCATGTTGCCTTATAGATTTTATGCAACGGAACACAGGACAGCACAGACTAACAGTCTACGCTACAGTAGACAGATATATTCGTGTTCGGACATGGTATTACAACTACTTTAACCCAAATTCGGTTGGAATTCGCCGGAAACCACCGCGAAATGTAATGGAGCGGTGCCCAGGAGTACATAGTTAAAAAGATGAAGATTGCTAAGATTGAACAATTCTACCCGCGTCGCCGGATGCGCCTTGTGAAAATTACGACGGATACTGGCATCGTCGGATGGGGTGAAACCACACTTGAAGGTAAACCTAAAAGTACATGTGCGGCTGTTGAAGAACTTGCCGATTATTTTATCGGTAAAGATCCGCTACGGATTGAGCATCATTGGCAGCACGTCTATCGTTCTGCTTTCTTCCGAGGCGGAAACATCCTCATGTCTGCTTTGTCCGGTATTGATCAGGCGTTGTGGGACATTGCTGGTAAATACTACGATGTGCCTGCGTATCAGTTGTTGGGCGGTGCGGTGCGCGACCGCATCCGCGTTTATGCGCACTGGGGCCTCGGGAGTTTAACAGACGAAGGCAAAGCCGCTGCGAAAGAACGTCTTGAGTTTTTACAACGAAAAGGTGGCTATACGGCATTTAAGACTGGTCCTGGTGGCAAGTGGCGTGGACACGAGCCGCCCGCGGTTATTGACGCGTTTGTAGAACGTGCGTATCTCATGCGCGAGTGGGTGGGCCCCGATGTCGAGCTTGCGTTCGATTTTCACGGTAAGATGACCCCTGCGCTCGCTATTGAAATTTGTCATGAACTTAAAGGTATGCGTCCGATGTTCGTTGAGGAACCGATTCCGCAAGAGAATGTGGATGCCCTCAAACTCGTTTCTGACCATGTGCCGTTCCCGATTGCGACGGGTGAACGGTTGCTGACGCGTTGGGGATTCCGCGAGGTGTTTGAGAAACAGGCGGTTGCTTACTTACAGCCGGATACCTCTCACGCTGGTGGCATTACTGAGTTGAAGAAGATCGCTAATATGGCGGAGGTTTACTATATGCACATCGCCCCGCATTGTGCTATTGGACCGGTCGCTTTTTCTGCCTCCCTTCATGTTGATGCGGTTGTACCGAATTTCCTGATTCAAGAACAGATTGATGCCGGTTTAGGGGACGGTTTATTCACTGAGGCGTGGCAAGTCGCAGATGGCCACATCGAATTGCCGACAAAACCGGGACTTGGGTTTGAGATTGATGAAACAGAAGCGGAGCAGACGCTTGATACCTACCCTGAAGAACTCGGCGGCGAATTCTATTATGATACCGATGGCAGTGTTGCGGATTGGTAGCGCGATGTATCTGTAATTGGTGTTATCGGTACATTAGATAGTCTTCTATACCCTCGCGTATGAGAAAGGGGTATACCTTTTATCGGTAGGAATGATTTCCGGTGCATCGCAAGCTTAATCTCTATTCTCTCCCTGGGGCGAATGTGAACGTGCTTTCAGTGCGGCTAACTCGCTCCGTAGATGGTTGACCTCTTTCTGGAGTTCAGCAACTATCGCTTCCGCTTGCTCCCGTGCCCGTTGTTCTTG
>JAJECD010000006.1 GCA_022822215.1 Candidatus Poribacteria bacterium
ACGCACATTTCATCAAATACAACTCCAACTTACTGGAGAAAGACAGATGCTTATTCAACTCATGGCGCATTTTCATGCGATTAACCCCAAAGAACCTTGATAACCGTGGGGTTATGACAACTTTTGATAAATATCAGTTAACTTATTTTCTCTCTTCGCACGTTCCAATGCCTCATCATCCCACGGATACCAATCTACCGGATTATGTGCATGGAGGAGTAGGTAGGGACTGGTTTCATGGATGAGTCGATTCGTCCATTTCCACGAGCCATCAGGATTCTTAAGTGCCGCCTCATCGGCATTTACCGTCCATACTATATTGAGAAGGAGAATGCTCGTTAAAAACCATTTCCAGTTGATCTGTTTCATGTTCGTATCTATTGAACTCCTGAAAGCGTTTGATGTCACAGTGCTTAAGTCCAGCCCTACCGGTTTTTTAGCTCCGCCCAAGTTGTCGTTAAGCGATTCCGGGGATGCACAGCAAAACCCACAATTTCATTCGGTAGTTTGGGGACAGCGTTGGGATCTATTGCCATGTAAACGGCATCCAAACGGGTATCGCCTTCCCTAGACCAAAATGTAACGGTATGTTTCCCCGGTTTCAGATCAAAGGTCAACGGATCCTTTTCGCGCCATTTTACTTTTGCCCACGTCCACTCCTGATGCTGACCTGTATCCCAGATCATGTTGGCATCACCTGGTTGTGGACTTTTCTTCTGATCTACTGTGACATGGAAAGAGTCCTTCGCTGTATCTTGGGCAATCACCCGCCCCCACATCGTGTACTGACCGGGTGTTCTAACGTTAATCACGAAATCGGCTTTACCGGGGTGGCGCCCTCCCCCGCCCTTTCCCGCCGATATATACATACCGCCTGAAGCTTCCTTATCTTCATAAATTTCCATGATGGCTACAATCTCATCTGCGTCTTCGGCTTCAAAGCCAATCTCAGTAGCAATGCAATAACCGACCAATCCTAATACAAGCAGGACAAATTGAATCAATAACAATCTCATATATTTCATGCGTATATCCTCCTTAGGTAAGTTGGCAAAGGTATTGTTGACACTAACAATATTAACAATTCCCGCATTATTTGTCAAAATTCCATTTTTTCTCAGGGTCATTAGCGATTGATTTGCGAACTAAGGCTATTACTGAACAAGTGCCTGTCTCGCCATAGAACGTCCTTGCTCGGTTAAGACCAGCTGCGTCTCCTCTTGCAAGACACATCGGTTATTCAGGGCATACCGGACAACTTGATGTGCGAACGTCGGGTCCCAACTCAGGTGTTCATGAAGGTTCGCTATCGCCGACTCCTCCTCCGCTTCGGGAAGCCCTTCGTGATTCAAAAGATGGATCACCAACATCGTCTGGGCAAACTCCCATCTTTGGCGTGCATGCCTACGCGCAATGGCAATCAGTCCACGGTTGGGAGCACATAGGAAAATCAATCCAAACACGAGAAGCGTCATCGTTGCAATCGCACCCGCAATTGAGACATCAAAGAGATGCGCCAACCAATAGCCACTCACAGCATTCACACTTCCGATGACAGCACTCAGGATGAGCATACGCGAGAGTCTATCTGTCATAAGGTAAGCAGTAGCGGGCGGTCCAGCAATAAGGGCAACCACCAATATCGAACCCACAGCATCAAACGCGCCCACAATTGTGACAGATACCAACGTCATCAACCCGTAATGAATCAAGACAGGGGCAAATCCTAACGTCGCAGCCAAACTCGCGTCAAAGGTTGCCAGCTTCAATTCTTTATAGAACAGCAGAATGAAACCGAGGCTAAGCATCAGAATCCCGCCCATCACGTAAAGAGAAACGGGACCCAGATTGTATCCAAAAACCGTTAACCGATTAAGCGGAGCATAGGCAAGTTCACCGAGGAGAACAGCATCCATATCCAAGTGAACATTCCCTGCGAATCGGGAGATGAGGATCACACCGATGCTAAAAAGGGCGGGGAAAGTTAATCCAATCGCCGCATCCGCTTTCACGAGTTTTGTCCGTTGTAGCAATTCAACGAAAACGACTGTCAGCACACCCGTCCCTGCAGCCGCAAGGATTAGCAGTGGCGAGGATAGACTCTCAGTCAGAAAAAAGGCGAGGACAATGCCCGGAAGAATAGCATGGCTAATGGCATCGCTCATTAGCGTCATCCGCCGCAGTACCAAGTATACACCGGGCAAGGCACATGCTACCGCCGTGACAATCGCAATGAGTTGGATTTCCAGTTGTGCCTGTAACATCTGTTTCAATCGTTCCCTTGCTGTGGTTGTTTAAACAACCCATCCATTTCCACTTTCAGGTTACGCCTATTCCGTTGCTGACGCATCCGATCCCACAGAAGCCCGTGATTTGCGGCAAAAACGATTGAAAACCCAACGACCACCGTTGCACATAAGACAATCGTTGGTCCCGTCGGAATGCGTGCAGCACTACTACTAACAATCGTCCCGCTCACTCCGGCGAGTGCGCCAAAGCCGCCGGCAAGAAGCATCATGACGCTAAGTCTATTCGTCCACTGCCGTGCCGCGACAGCGGGTGCGACTAACATGGCACTCATCAAGACGGCACCAACGGCTTGTAAGCCGAGAACGATCGCTATAACAAGGAGACTCGTCAAGAGAATATCCAGCGCACGGGTCGAAAAACCGAGCGACGCAGCGAAACCTTCATCAAAAACCAGCAATTTCAACTCTTTCCAAAAAACAAACGTAACGATAATTGCGACCCCACCGAGTATACCTATTGTCCAGACATCGCGCGCCAGAATTGTGGCAGCTTGCCCGAAGAGGAATGTATCTAATCCCGCTTGATTCGCATTGCCGGTACGCTGAATCAGTGTGTGTAGCACCAAACCGAATCCGAAAAAGGTAGAAAGTACGATGCCGAGCGCACTATCGTATTTGATACGCGTTAACCGCACAACACTCATAATCAGCAACGTGCCTAACCATCCCGCAATCGCTGCACCGAGCACCAGAATCAGAGGTGCTTTGCTCCCTGTCAGTAAAAATGCAATAGCAATACCCGGGAGTGCGGCATGCGAGATCGCATCACCCAGAAGACTCTGACGGCGCAAAACGGCATAAGTGCCGAGCGCGCCACTGACAGTCCCGAGCAGCGCCGCACCGACAGCAACAATCATGAGCGTATAATCCAAGCGGTTTAGGATATTCAAAGTTTCCATACTGATAACTGATGACTGACTGCTATTCTTTCATAAATGCGACGCGACCGCCATAAGTTTCACGTAAATTCTCAGGCGTGAATATCTCAGCAACCGGACCGCTGGCAATACGACGAATATTCAATAGCATCACCCAGTCGAAATAGTCCTCTACTGTCTGGAGATCGTGATGCACCACAACGACAGTTTTACCATTCGCTCGAAGTTCTTGAAGGAGGGTTACAATTGCGCGTTCCGTGGTCGCATCAACACCTTGAAAAGGTTCATCCATCAAATACACTGTGGCATCTTGAACAAGCGCACGCGCGAGAAAGACCCGCTGTTGCTGACCACCAGAGAGTTGGCTGATTTGCCGAGTCGTATACGCCTCCATACCGACCTTCTCCAATGCGTACATCGCCTGTTCACGCTCCTGTCTTCCGGGTCGGCGTATCCATCCAAGCGCACCGTAACGCCCCATCATCACGACATCCAAGACGTTTGTTGGAAAATCCCAGTCAACCGTACCGCGCTGTGGAACGTAACCGACAATCCGCCGCTGCATTTCATAAGGCTTGTCGTAAATCAAGACGTTGCCCGCTGCAGGACGCACCAAGCCCAAGATAGCCTTAATCAACGTCGTTTTCCCAGCACCGTTGGGACCAACGATCGATAAAAGCACACCCGGTGGGACATCAAGATCGATATCCCATAAGACCGGTTTATCCTGATAAGCAACCGTTAAGTCGGTTACCTCAATGGCTTTGGTTTCAAGTACTTGCAATTTAGTATCCCGTTGGAGAAGTAGCGTGCGCCTTCGATTCCCCTATCAATGCCGTCACAATCGTATCAATATTGTGACGAACCATCCCGATATAGGTGCCTTCGGGTGTGCCTTCATTTCCCATAGCGTCGGAGAAAAGTTCGCCACCAATTTTTACATTAAACCCTTTTGATTTCACAGCAGCTTTTACGGCTTCGAGACTTCGTGGAGAAACAGACGATTCGACAAAAATTGCTGGGATCCGTCGCTCTGCAATAAAGGTCGCCAGTGCTTGTACATCAGCGATACCCGCCTCCGTTGCGGTACTAATCCCTTGTAGTCCGCGGACCTCAAATCCGTACGCTTTCCCGAAGTAGTTAAAAGCATCGTGTGCCGTGACGAGTACCCGTTGCTCCGTTGGCACACGGTTCGCCTGTGCCTCTACGTACGCGTGCAGTCCGGCAAGCTCCACGAAGTAACGTTGGGCATTACTCTGATAGACTGAGGTGTTGTCGGGATCAAACTCACTCAGCGCATCGCGAACCCTTTCCACCGCATTCATCCAAAGCTTCACGTCGAACCACAAATGCGGATCGTATTGCCCCTCAAATTCTGGTGGTGTGAGCAGCAGGCTCCGGTCAACGGCATCCGTTACAGCAACGGTCTTGATATTTCCCGACATTTTCGCAAGTATATCCGCCATTTTTGATTCAAGATGTAAGCCGTTATAGAAAATGAGGCGTGCCGAATTAAGTTTCTGGACATCACCCGCACTCGCCTTGTAGAGGTGTGGATCCACACCCGGTCCCATCAGTCCTATCACCTCAACATGATCTCCACCGACGTTCTCAACGATATCCGTAATCATCCCTATTGTTGTGACGACCCGGTATTTTCCAGTAACGGATCCCCCGGGTTGCTCCTTTGGATCACAACCGACACCTACAAGTAGAACAATTAGGCAGCATAAAATGTATAGTCTTTGCATAGTTTTAATTCCCAAAGAAAAAGCGTTCTAATAATTCACCGACGAGGTATCCTACTCCTGCGACACCAAGTCCTACAATAAACATGTCAAACCCACTCCGAATTAAACCGCGCCCCGTGAAAAGGCTTCTCGTTGCACCGACAGCAAAGTGAGACAACATCGCAAGCAAAAACGATATCCAGATAGCGAGCAACCCTTCTGTAAAGAGGAACGGTGCTACAGGAATAAAAGCACCGATAGCAGTTGCGAGTCCAGTAATCCAGCCTTCTTTGAAAGGCGTTGTGTGTACCTCACCAATCTTAAGTTCAGCTTGGATCTTCTCCGCTAACGCCCGTTCGGGATCACTCATTATTTCCTCCGCCAGGAGTCGTGCCTGCTCTTTTGGGATGCCGCGCGCCTCGTAGATGAGCGCAAGTTCATCTTCCTCAAGGTCAGGCATCAGGCGGATCTCCTCTCTCTCGACCTCAATTTCATGTTCGTAGACCTCTTGCTCACTTTTGGCGGCAAGGTAACCGGAAGCCCCCATAGACAAAGCGTCTGCTACGGTCCCAACAATACCTGTTACAAGAATCGTCGAGAGATCCGATGTTGCAGCGATAACCCCGGCGACCAATCCGAAGTTCGCTGTCAAACCGTCGTTAAACCCGTAAACAATGTTGCCCAACATACCGCCGGATTCAGTTTTATGCCACGGTTCGTCAGTTGTCCCAGTCAGTTCCTGTAGGCTTTCTGTATGCTGCGCAGATTCTCTGGCTAAAGCAAGTGCTATCTCCTTCGCATCCGCCAACGTGCTGTTCCTATGAAGCGTTAGATAGTCTTTGACCTCATCCGCTTCTTCACCCAGCATGCGCGACAGTGGAAATTCACTACCAAACCGATGCGCATACCACGCCATCAAACGCGCTTTCAACGTTGGATGCTGTCGTCCGAACTTTATATCGTACGCTGTGAGCATCTCCTGCCAACGTTCTACATGCCGATTTTCCACCTCAGCGAGACCACTTAATATCTCTTTTCGCTGGGCATCCGATTCGAGATTCGCGAAAACATCATAAAGGAAACTGGCATCCACTTCATCTTGCCAATGGTGTTTCCATATCTTGATTGTTTGCCTATCAGGTCTTGTTTTTTTTTCATTTTCCATTTTTAACGTCCTTTCATCCATCACACGCGCGCTTTCACAGCGCGCCTACGCATTATCCGTATTTTGCACACTATCAACAAAAATATGTTTGGCGACTTCACGTCCAATAACCACCTGTTCGCCTTCCATGTCAATAGTAAAGGGGCCTTCAAATGGGGCGACCTCTTTCACATGAAACGCTGTGCCCGGGTAAAGGTTAAGATTACCTACGTGCCGAAGCAGTGCTGGATCGGTATCACTCACTTCAGCAACCCTACAAGATTGCCCGCTTTGTAGATCCGTCATTGGGATATGTTCTTTTTCTATCACAACACCGTTTTTATCGGGTATCGGTGCACCGTGCGGATCAGCAGTCGGATAACCGAGAAACTCGTCCATTCGTGCCTCCATATCTTCCGAAATAACGTGCTCCAGTTTCTCGGCTTCTTCGTGAACACCGTCCCACGGGACACCGAGCGCCTTGAACAAGTAAAGTTCCAACAAGCGGTGGTGCCTTATGATTTCAAGAGCAATCGCTCTGCCATCATCCGTCAGCGTAACACCGCGATAGCGCTCATGACTGACGAGGTTCATTGTCTTTAGCTTTTTGATCATCCCAGTAGCAGAGGCTGGTTTGACATTGAGATACGCCGCCAAAATACCCGTCGAAACCTTGCCACCCTTCTCTTGCAACTTATAGATTGACTTGAGGTAGTCCTCAGCCGCGTGTGTAAGCATCAACCTTTCCAATCCGCAGGGCAAACACGCAGTGTGTAGAACCCTTATCTTGCGGTATGCGGTAGATTCGCAATCTACCTGATTTTAGGCACTATGTGCCAGAATTATTAGAGATACAGAGAAATTAATTTAGGTATACCTAAATTATACACGAATAAATAAAAATAAGTCAAGAAAAATTTCACTTTTTTACGTGCTAAAAAGGCGAGTCCTGAAATCCATGCCGACAAAATAGAGCGATTAAACTTTTCCATTTTGGAAACGTCTTAAGTAAGAAATGGAGATGCGAAGAGACCAACTGATTAACGAAGTGCGGGTGTCCGTTGAGTGTGGTATGCATATCCCATTGTACAAGACGCAGGCGAGGTTCTCGCCATATCCGCTAATTATAATTTGAAAAACCGTTCGCGAAACCTACGCCGTCGTCCCGTTTTTGACAACGGATAGTTACCACTAACTCTACCTCAATTAATATTGAAAGGAACTCGAATTAATGAAAGGTTTTTACAGACTCTTTGTTGTGATCACTGCTCTCAGTTGTTGCCTTAATCTCGCCTCGGCACAAGACGAGACACAATGGATGCCAGATGAGAATTTGAGAACGGCAGTGCGCCAAGCCCTTAATATAGAGGCAAACAATT
>JAJECD010000208.1 GCA_022822215.1 Candidatus Poribacteria bacterium
TTTCGCTTTTTTCACGGGTTTTATGGCAGGTGCTGTTATCAGCCTGCTTTACGCACCGACTTCCGGTAAGGAAACCCGCCAGAAAATTCGCGATAAATCCATTGAAGCAAAAGATCGGACAGTTGAGCTGGCGCAGCAAACCTCTGAGAGCGCGCGGCAAAATGCACAACACCTCATGGAACAGGGTAGAGAGAGCGTCCAAGGTATCGTAGATAGCGGTAAGGAGCGGATCCAGGGAGCAGGTGAACAGGTCAAAGGTGCTGTGGAAGCAGGTCGCAAAGTCTCCGCCGATGTTCGTACGAAAATCGTTAGCTCCATCCCAAGTGTTGGTGCCGCAGAGGAGAGTGAGGAAGAGGCTGCCGAAGAAGCCTAAAGTTTTTTAGAATATAGAGTGAGCGGGCATTAAGCCCGCTCCTCTGGTTACAGGGCAGTTGTCTCAGATGGACGAACTGCGGAAATTCCTATTGTTATCTACTGCTAAATGAATGGAAATTGAAAGGTTAAAAACCCTACTTGAACAGGTTAAGGACGGGAAAGTTGCTGTAGAGGATGCTCTGCAGTCTCTCCGCACGCTTCCGTTTGAAGATTTAGGGTTTTCAAAAATTGATCACCATCGTCAGCTGCGCACGGGGTTTCCTGAGGTTATTTTTTGCGAAGGGAAGACGGTGGCGCATGTGAAACAGATTAGCGAACGTATTCTCGCTGCAGGGCATCCACTCCTGGCAACTCGTGCTACCCCTGATATGTATGAAGCTGTGAAGGAAATTGCGTCTGAAGCACGCTATAACGCTCTTGGGCGGACGATCGCTGTCTCGGAATCCGATGCTGCAGGTGTTTCGGGCATCCTTGTTGTTTCTGCGGGGACGTCCGACTTACCTGTTGCAGAGGAAGCCGCTGAAACGGCACAGATGATGGGAAACCAGCCGGAACGGCTTTATGATGTCGGTGTTGCGGGGTTACACCGGTTAATAAGCAATCATGAGAAACTCTTGACGGCGCGCGTGATTATCGTCGTCGCCGGTATGGAGGGGGCATTGCCAAGCGTGGTAGGTGGATTGGTGGATTGCCCTGTCATCGCAGTGCCGACAAGCATTGGCTATGGCGCAAGTTTTGGGGGGCTTGCTGCACTCTTGGGTATGCTGAATAGCTGCGCCTCTGGTGTCACTGTTGTGAATATTGATAACGGGTTCGGTGCCGGTTATAGTGCCTCTCTCATCAATCGACTCACGGCATAACGGGTCAGTACCTCTCTCAAATGCTATTCCTTTTCCTCACCTCTAATTCTTAGCACAGCAGTTGCACTCGTACCTTTCGAGGTGCCTTGCGAACCAAAACCTGTTTTAGAAAAGTAGTGGTCAGCCTTTACTTGGATGATATTCGTATTGATGGTAAGGGTGACGACATCGCTTCCGATTTTGCACCGAATTTGGTATGGTACAGATTCGGCGTTGGCTAATCCATGAGAACGGGATTGCCATGTTACACCAGAAGTTTCGGCATAAGTTGTGAGAGCGGTTGTGGCGGCTTCCTTGATATTACTGTTAGCCTTGAGAGCATGCTGGGCAGCTTTTGCGGCGGTATTTGCGGCGTACGTCAAACGGTCTTGAACAGTTTTTGCTTCCATTTGGTCTGTTTTGTCATGAGTGGTACTTCTTCGCATGGCGAGATAAATCACCGTGCCCACAACACCAACGAAGACTATCGTACTGAGGATAACGGTTCCTCTGAGTTGACGACGACGCGTCATATTTTCAAAATCTTCACGGTGGTGTGGATAAAAAGCGTCGTGAGCGGAAGTCGGTGTACGCCAACACAGTACGCCAATGGATAGTAGTAGAAAAAAGAAAAGAAATCGGTGCATACTTTGTACCTACCTTGGCAGTTATTATATCAGCAAACCGCTGAAACGTCAATTCCGTATAATCTCCTGCACAGAGGTATTTGGTTTTAAGAGATAAGTTCACTTATGTGAAGGGTTCCTGCCTACGGAAGCCCGAATTTATTTGGAATAGTACACTTTTCCCGAACAAGTTCGGGCATCCCGGGGGAAATTATTGGAAACCTAAATAGTCCTCATCCCTGCATAAATGAAAAATTTGACTTGAAATTGTAAATTTGATACAATACAGAAGTAGATACAAATTAAGGAGGCAGAGAGTTGCAACAGAGAACACCAATTGAAGAACAGATTGATCTCCCGTTTATGGAATCGCTGCGGATTAGTTTTCAAAGCTTGAAAATCCGTTTTGGGCGCTCGATTATTACAACCGCAGGTATTACACTGGGCATTGCATTCTTAGTTTCAGTCTGGACGAATAATGAAATCGGTCTCGCCTTACAGGAGAGCGGACGGCAATCGACAATTAACACTTTTGAAGAAACAACAGAAAAAGGCATTTCCACGAAAGATATTTGGCTAATTGTTATGTCCTTGATTGTCTGTGTCGTCGGAATCGCAAATTCTATGTTGATGGCGGTCACGGAACGCTTTCGTGAAATCGGTACAATGAAATGTCTCGGGGCGTTAGACGGGTTCGTGGTCCGATTATTCCTACTTGAATCAGGATTCCAAGGGTTTTCGGGTGCCCTTATCGGTGCACTCATTGGAACACTGGGTGCCGTTCTTTTGGGGCTTAAAGACTATGGGTTAGATCTGTTTTTCTATTTCCCTTTACTACCAGCACAACCTGAAGATGGAACCATGCGGTTGGGTGTGCTTGTTGTCATCTTGCTTGGATGCTGTCTGGGTATGATTTTGGCTGTGATCGGTTCATCGTTCCCAGCATGGCGTGCGGCAAAACTCCCGCCTGCTGAAGCGATGCGGACTGAGGTATAGGCGTTATTTGACACGTCTTTTGTACACTGCATAGGGGAACCTGAAAATCAAATCTACAGTTCCGCTGGTGATGGGATCGGAGGCGAAAAAGGAAAAGGCTATGGCTGATATTGTTGTGAAAACTGAAGATGTCGTCAAGGAATATCGGATGGGCTCAAACGTCCTCCGTGCCTTGGATGGTATCAATATCGAGATTGAACGCGGAGAGTACATTTCATTGATGGGACCTTCCGGTTCTGGAAAATCGACGCTCTTTAACATGATTGGCGCACTGGATACGCCTACGGAAGGACAGGTTTACATTGACGGGCAAAATATGTCGCAACTTTCGCAAAGGCAGATTGCGGCGTTTCGTTGCCACCGAGTGGGTTATATTTTTCAGAGTTATAACCTGTTGCATGTACGGAGCGCACATGGAAATGTAACGTTACCCATGATTTTTGCTGGGATTCCTGAGAAACGGCGCAATGAAAAAGCCGAAGAACTGCTCGACATGGTAGGGTTAGGCGATCGGATGTATCACCTACCTGATGAACTGTCGGGCGGTCAGCGCCAGCGCGTCGCTATCGCCAGAGCACTCGCCAATGATCCAAGTATCGTCCTTGCTGATGAACCGACAGCAAATCTTGATACTGTTATAGGACGCGAGATTATTGACTTGATTAAAAGTCTGAATGAAGAGCAAGGTGTCACTATAATTTCTGCGACACACGACCTAAAGATGCTTGATGTCTCTGACCGAATTGTAGACATCCGGGATGGACTCGTAGAACGCATTAGGAATCGAGAAGATATTGAAATTGAAGTCGGCGAAGTCGGTGGCCACTAAGGAAATCCACGAATTCCTAAGTCGAAATTTCGGATAGTCGGACTGGGCAATTTTCACGCAGCGACTTCAGCGCAGCCAATCCCATCACGACCGGCGCGCGCCCATCCTTCCCCGTAACTGGCGGTAGCGTGTCTTCTTGAATACACCTGATAAACGCTTGTAATTCCGAAAGATATGCCGCCTTATAGCGTTCCACAAAGAAGTAAGGCGGTAAAGCCGCACAAGTCCCCTCGCTTCCACTAAAAGTGACGGTATCCGTCAACGGATTTGCTACTGTAACCATCCCTTTTGAACCAAAAACTTCAACGCGCTGGTCGTAACCGTAGACAGCCTCTCTGCTGTTGTCAATGGTTGCGATAACTCCGTTTCGGAAGCGTCCGGTGATAACTGCGGTATCAATATCGCCTGCCTCGCCGATTTCTGGGTCTACCCGCACGTCTCCTGTTGCGTAGATTTCTACAACTTCGTCCCCGATGAGATAGCGCGCCATATCGAAATCGTGAATCGTCATATCAAGAAAAATGCCACCGGAGACCTCAATGTATTCAATAGGCGGCGGTGCCGGGTCGCGACTCGTGATTCGCATAATATGTGGCTCACCAATCTTTCCAGACGCAACGGCTTCTCGGACTCGCATGAAACTTGCATCGAATCTACGCTGAAAGCCTACCTGAAACTTAACCCCTGCCTTCTCCACAATCGCCAAAGTTTCGTCAATCTCTCTCAAATCTAACGCAATCGGTTTCTCACAGAAGATGTGTTTCCCTGCTTTCGCAGCCGCTTGGCTAATTTCTACATGTGTATTGGTAGCAGACGTAATTAGCACGGCGTCAATCCGCGGATCGGCTAAGAGTTCGGTGTAATCATCTATGGTCTGTGGGACATTGAACTGTTCGGCGAGGTTCTCCATACTCGGACGGTCGAGACTGCAAAGTGCCACCAGATCGGCTTCTGGTATGTCTTGTGCGATATGTTCGATATGCAATTTACCGATACGTCCTGTTCCAATAACGCCAACTCGAATCTTGGGGGTTTTGTCCATTAATAATCTCCCGCAACATTTTCTTTTTCTTTAGACTAAAGTGATTAGTGCTTTGATGTGTTTCAGGTGCTGAGGTGCCAGTTGCCTCAATAATGCAGTGCCGCTAATGATTTATTTTACGATGAGCATCTTGCGGGTAGCAGAGAAATCGCCTGCAATGAGCGTATAGAAATAGATACCACTTGCCACAGGTTCACCTACATCATTTTTCCCATCCCAATACACCGCGCGACTTCGGCTTTGATAGATACCCTCAGGCTTATGTCCCAATGCCAACGTCCGAACTAACTCACCGTTCACAGCATAGATACGTAACGTCACCTCCACAGGTTCGGAGAGTTGATACGGTATCCATGTCTCAGGATTGAATGGATTGGGATAGTTTGGAAACAACGCTGTCTCTTCAGGAACAAGCAGTGCCAATAGGCTTTGGAGGTAAGCGATGCCCTCTCGGAAAGCGAGAGAACCGTCATCTTCAACTCGGGCACGCTCTATCCACACTTGTATCATCGCAGGATTAAGGTTCTCGATATTATCCAGAGTAAGCAGGGACGGTGAAGCTGTCCCTGTTGACTCACCGAGATGTTGTGCGATAAGGATGAGGTCTAAGATGCTGATAACGCCATCTCTATTTACGTCTACTTCCGAGTTGGTAGGTGCCGTTTCTCCCAAGTGCCGAGCCACGAGTATCATATCCAGAATGCTGACCTGCCCATCTCAATTCACATCTCCGGTGGCGAGTTGTCCCTCAATGACAATTTCAACTTCATGGGGTCCAGCAGAGATAGGAGCCCCCGTAACATCGCCCAATTGGAAGTTGTGTAATGCTAATCGCGTCCGTCCGTCTGTCTTTGCCGAGAAAGTCACCGAGAGTAACACGCCCGTGCCACTGACTCCGTTTCCACTGAGACTTGCGGAACTCATACCTGTGATTTTCCCAGCGGGGTTATCAATCGTACCTTTCTGAAAGAAGGTCGTGCTGTCGCTTGTTTTCAGGAAATCGCCTTCGTTGACCGAAACGGCTTCAAGTCTTTTCGGATCGAAGGTGAGGTTAAATTGCCAACCTGCTAAATCGATGACATCTTCCGCGCTGAGGTCGAGGGTGAATGTATCACCGACATGGATTTTAGATTCAGAGAAGGTGTACCCGACGCTGGGGTTGAATACCTCATATTCAGTGTCAGGTTCAAATCCAAAAAAGAGGGACCATAGATCTTCATGTGCTCTCAACTCGTCAAGTCGTACTAACAGGACGTTTTTCCCTTTCTGCAACGTGATAGAAAAAAATGTTCGGTAACCAGCGTTGTGTTCTCCAAAGGCGTAATCTGTGTAGTCTTCATGGACTAATTTGCCATTAAGATAGACTTTCTGATCATTACTTGCACCTATAAATATTCGCGTCTGCTGTGTTTTTGGAGAATACAATGTTATAGATCCGTAGACAACAAACTTCTGTCCGTAGATATTGGGTTCAATAGC
>JAJECD010000273.1 GCA_022822215.1 Candidatus Poribacteria bacterium
CCCGTCGGGTGGCCGATGATGTTAACAAACGGATTCTCGATAGCACGAATAATGCGCTTTGTCATCTCCGATTCGGTTAACGTGAAAAGGCTATGAACACTTGCGACAACAACATCGAGTTGGGCTAAAACCTCGTCAGGAAAATCCAAAGTACCGCGTTGTCGAATATCTACCTCAGAGCCAGCAAGAATTGTGATACCCTCGGTTTTGGCATCTAATTCACGAACTAGTGCCACTTGTGCGAGAAGTCGCTTCTGATCTAATCCGTTCGCAACGGTAGACGAGAGAGAGTGATCCGTGATAGCGAAGTATTCCAGACCTTCCGCCTTCGCCGCTGCTACCATCTCCTGAAGCGTATGTCGTCCATCACTCCAGTCGGTGTGTGCATGCAAGTCACCCCGTAAATCCGTGAATTCGACCAGATTCGGCAAGGTATTATCTTTCGCTGCTACAACTGATGTTTCGTCTTGGCGAAGTTCTGGCGGGATATAGGGAATACCGAATCTGTTATAGATTTCTGTTTCCGTTAGGTTACGCGTCGCGTTGAAGTCAGTTTCTGAGCCTGACGGTTTTGCCTGAGTAAGTGCCGTAAGGTGTTCGTCTGTTGCTGTTGTTAAAAACAGCGTTGATTCGTAGGTAGCGGCACTCGATAAATAGATTGACACTGGAAAATCTTGATCAATACAGAATTGGATAGCAGGAAGGGCATCACGACCATCGCCAGTCAATGCGTCTTGGCTTTTTTCGATGAGAGTCATCGTGTCTGCGTCATATACGTACTGAATTTGTTGGGTCCCACCAAAACCCGTTTTGAAAACTATCGGAGAATCTTGGTTTTCTGATGTTGACGAACTCGTTGTCAGGTGTGCTGGTCCAAATTGCGTTTGTGAGAACACTTCAAGGAGCGATTGTAGTGAAGACGTAGGCATCCCATTTTCAAACTGAAATACGCGCGCCTCTTTGCATTCAATGATGAGTTCTAAGCTTCGACACACCTCTTCATGCCTACGTAAATCTCCTGTAAATTCGGGTTCCCGTGTTATCCATCCTTCTGCTACAAATTGGGCTAAACTCTCGGTAATCTGCTGAACGATGGGTAATACACTCCAGAGCGGCCGCCGTTTTTTCTGTTCTTTGTGAAACGCCAAACTCTCGGTTATCATTCGGAGTGTTTTGCGTCCGAACCCTTTTATACCCCGAAGCTCTCCGCTCTCCAACAATTCCTGAAAGTCCTCAAGATTCCTGACCCCAAATTCATGGTAAAATCTACTGGCTGTTTTGATACCGATGCCTCGGAGTTGCAGCACCTCAAGAATACCAGTTCCCATTTTTCCTGCCAGATCGTCATAGAATTTGCAGTGCCCGGTTTCGAGGATTTCAACCGTTTTATCCTGAATCGCTTTCCCGATGCCGGGTGTCGCGCGGAGTTGTTCTAATGCTTTTGGGTCGTATCTGGGTGTATCTGGTTGGGTGGAATCAGAGGCGAGTTTGTCCGGAAAATCCTCAATTACATCCGCTGCTCGGTCGTAAATACGTGCGCGAAAGGCATCGTCACCGCGAATTTGTAACAGAGACCCGATCGCTCTGAATACATCGCTAATGTCACGATTGGTCATTTTCATAGTCTCCGATTTTGAGATTTTAGGTATGTAGACACCGTTTTTTATGAAAGGGGATTCATTCTCCGTAGAGGCGGTGTCGCGTAAACTTTCAGTTTGCGCACCCAACGGTGGCAACTTAGGTTAGGCATATTTCCAGTGCGTAATTAAACCCGTAAAGGACCCGACAAGCATGCTGCTCAGAACGACCGAGATGAGTTGATAGATAGCGAGAAAATCAATTACCCCTAATTCGGACTTGAATATATAAAACATTCCATAGAAGCAGCCGAGTCCACACACCGCGCCGAATCCGCCGAGGAAGATTCCGTGACAGACAAAGGGAGCGAGAAGATAGCGTCGAGGCATACCGAGTAACTTCATGAGGGTAATCTCTTCAGCGCGGACAGCCGCTGTTTTGTTTAAAAGAGAACCGATAATGAACCAGACAACGACAACTGACACGCCAATCCCAATCAAAACTGTTCGCTCTGAACTCCGCAACCGATCATTTAACTGTCCCTGTCCTGTTAAAGTTACATCTTCGATTTCATTGTACCCTTTCATCTCTAAAGCGATCTGTTCTAATACGCGGCGCGTTATCAATTCTTCGTCTACATAGATGTTCAGGGACGCAGGAAATGGATTTACGCCTTTCGTCTCCGCGAACGCCTCCCTAATCAAAATTCCCAAATCTCGAAACTCAGTTTCACCGCGCGCAAGGTTTTCTGCCTTTGAGATATAATTCGCAGCGAGGATGTGGCCGCTTTTCTCTATTTGGCTTAGCAGCGTGCGTCCTTCTGACTCGTCTACGTTGTCTTTTAGGAAGGCTACAAGCGTTGGAGAATGGTCTTTAAATTCAGAACTTTTTGATATAGACGAGTGGTTTAGCAGGAGAACAGCAAGCAAGGTTACAACAAACGCAATACCAACGATACTCATAAGATTCGAGCTACCCGCACGCGAGATATGGGATATGGCATTTTGAAAGCGGTAACGCATATGTTTTAAGGTCTTTCTCTATTATAGTAAATTCGAAAAATAAATACACACTTTCATCCTCACGGTAGGTGCGGTTTTGCGGCGTACTCGACCAAATGCGATGTGCATTCCTAACCGCACCGATGCTAAGTGTATAAGTAATTACAGAATCTACTATAACCAAAATCAAGAAAAACAGCGAGAGGCATAGAAAAGCATCGCTTGACTACATTTCAGATGGACGCTGACGACGGATCCCAATGGATCGCACCGTCTCGCAGTTCAATAATCCGTTTATTACATTTCTCGGCGAGCTTCCGGTCGGCTGTAGCAATAAAGACGGTCATGCCTTGGAAGTTAAGCGCATCAAGGAGCGCCATGACTTCAAGCGAGAGGCGTAAATCTAAGCCTTCTGTCGGGGCATCTGCAATCAGTAATAGCGGTTTATTGATAATGGCTCGCGCAATAGCAAGTTTGCGCCGTTCGTTATTAGATATTTCTGATGGACGCGCATGTTGATGATGGCTCAGCCCCATTTGATGGAGAATTTCATTCACATTATCTTTGAGCAACCGAGGGGCCGTACCCGCCAATTTCTGTGGAAGTGCCAAATTTTCCTTTACTGTTTTGTCCCTTAACAGCTTGAAGTCTTGAAAAACAATACCTATTTTCTGTCGAAAATAGGGAAGATTTACTTTATTCAGCTCAGCAAGTTGTTGTCCAACGACATTCAGTTCACCCCCTAAAGGGGCTAAGTCCCCATATAAGAGTCGTAGGAGGGTCGTCTTTCCCGAACCACTCGGACCGACAAGAAAAGCAAACTCGCCACGCTCAACGCGAAGACTCACTTTCTCAAGCACGCTAAGTTCATCGTAACTGAAACTGACCTGATGGACCTGTATCATTTTAATGGGTAGTTGACAACTATTTTGTATATTTACACGAAGGGCAAGTAGTGAAGGTTGTCACAGTTTCACTACCTCGCGCTTTTTTCGTTTTCTCAACCAAGAACGGGGCGTTACATTCCGGACACGGTTCCGGAAGCGGTTTATCCCACGTTGAAAATTCACACTTTGGATAGTTACTGCACCCGTAAAAGACTTTTCCACGGCGGCTGCGACGTTCGCCAAGGTAACCGTCGCAATCGGCTTCTGGACAATCAATACCGATTGGGATCGGTTTGGCATTCTTGCACTTCGGATACCCGCTGCATGACAAAAATCTGCTACCGGCACGACTCGTCCTGATAACCATCGGCTTGCCACACTTGTCGCATTCGGTGTCGGTCAGTTCAGGTTCTGGATGCGGCGTATCGTCTGCATTTAACGGTTTGATGGTCTTACATTCTGGATAGTTCGCGCAGCCGAGAAACCGTCCATACCTACCCCATTTGACAATCATGTTACTGCCACACTTATCGCATTTTTCTTCAGATTCCTCTTCCATCGCCTTTCGGGCTTCGTACATCTTATCAGGTGCTTCTTGCAAAGCCGTTTGAAAGGATGGATAGAATTCGCCTAAAGTTTGAGACCACTTGACTTTACCCTCGGCAATGGTATCAAGATGCTCCTCCATCTCCGCTGTGAATTTAACGTCAATGATGTTCTCAAAACCTTTAATAAGCAGTGTGTTGACAAGCCTTCCAACATCTGTAGGTACGAGCTGCCTGCGTTCTCTGGTCACGTAACCCCGATCCTGAATTGTTGACAAAATAGAGGCATAGGTACTGGGGCGTCCAATTCCTTTTGCCTCTAATATCTTGACCAACGTTGCCTCGTTATAACGCGGTGGCGGCTGTGTAAAGTGTTGCTTCGGTTCCAGTTTACGTAGATCCAGGGCATCACCGACTTTGACTGTCGGTAAATTGACGTTCTCTTCACTGGCTTCCTTTTCCTTCGCACTGCTGTCGTCTTTACCTTCCATATAGATACGTCTGAATCCGTTAAACTTGATAACCGAACCCGTTGCTCGGAAAACGTAAGTCCCGGCTTGAATATCAATCGTTGTTGCATCCAAAATAGCAGGTTGCATCTGACTCGCTATAAATCGTTTCCAAATCAAGTCGTAAAGACGATACTGTTCGGGGTCCAAGTAAGATTTTAGTTCTTCTGGTGTTCGCAAAGGGACGGTAGGTCGGATAGCCTCGTGTGCGTCTTGCGCGCCTTTTTTACTCTGATAATTAACAGCACGAGCAGGTAGATACGCTGCGCCGTATGTATTTTTAATGTGATTCCGCGCTGCTTGAACCGCCTCTTGAGCGACGCGCGTCGAGTCCGTACGCATGTAAGTGATAAGTCCAACCGAACCTTCGCTTCCGATTTCTAATCCTTCGTAGAGCTGTTGAGCAATAAACATCGTCTTTTTCGCAGCAAACCGGAGTTTTCGAGACGCTTCCTGTTGTAAGGTGCTCGTTATAAACGGCGGAACCGGACGCTGTTTACGTTCCCGTTTTTCGACCTTCTCGACAACATAGTTCTTTGTTTTCGCATCCGCAGCGAGTTCTTTTGCCCGTTCTTCATCTATACGAAATCCGTAGTTATTAATCTCACCTTTTTTCTTACCAATCTTATGTAATTTGGCTGGAAAGAGATGTTCAACGTCAACCGGCGTGAGTGTTGCCGTGAGGGTCCAGTATTCTTCAGGCTCAAACTTCTCAATCTCTTCCTCACGCTCACAGATAAGTCGGACCGCAACGGATTGGACCCTGCCCGCACTGAGACCCGGTTTTACACTCCGCCATAAAATCGGACTAATCTGGTACCCGACGAGCCGGTCAAGAACGCGTCGTGCCTGTTGGGCATCAACAAGCGACATATCAATCTCGCCAGGATTTTCAATCGCATTTAAAATCGCACTTTTCGTGATTTCGTTATAGGTTATCCGGTAAATGGGTTTTTTGGTTTTCTTCAGTTCTTCGGCGAGATGCCAACAAATAGCCTCGCCTTCGCGATCGGGATCTGCAGCCAAATAGATGTTCTCCACCTTACGTGCTTCGCTTTGGAGCGATTTCACAACCTTGCCCTTCCCACGAATCAGGACATATTTCGGTCTGAAGGCGTTTTCAATATCGACACCGAGTTCTTTCGTCGGTAGATCACGAATATGTCCAACGGAGGATTCGACGATATAATCCCTACCTAAGATCTTTTTGATGGTTCTTGCTTTCGCTGGTGATTCAACAACAACGAGTGACTTTGACATGCCTTGTTCCTATTCTCTTTTATTGCCGATGGTGGATGTCTTGGTTTAGCGGACATCTACTTTCGGTTCGGTCTTCTGTGTTGGGATAAAAATATAAGGCGTACTGTGCGGGTACTGATACTTTCAACGACACGCTATCATTTTATAAACATACACTTTATATTAACGGATAGCATTGATAATAGTTTCATATCCTGTTATGAGCCTGCATGTACTATGTGAGGATCGGACGTGGATTCTGTTTTCCGAGATAAAGAAAAGGGACGATAGTTTCGCGCATTAGGACGCAAAATTGATCAGATCGATAAGCGTCTGGCGCATATCTGCACGGTGGACAATGGCATCAACGAATCCATGTTCGAGTAACGATTCCGCTTTCTGGAAGTTTTCCGGGAGCTCTTCGCGAAGACTCGCAACGGCTAACGGACCCGCAAATCCTACGCGAGCCCCCGGTTCGGCGATAATCACGTCGCCGAGCGAGGTATAACTCGCCGTAGCACCCCCAAAAGTCGGATCGGTGACAATAGAGATATAGAAAACTCCCGATTTAGCATATTCAACGCAGGCAGCGGCAGTTTTTGCCATCTGCATCAAGGCGAGTGTGCCTTCCTGCATACGCATGCCACCGCTTACGGAAACGATCACTAATGGCAGCTGTCTTTCAAGGGCGCGTTCGATGCATCGCGTAACTTTTTCGCCAATCACCGAACCGCAGGTGCCACCTATAAAACCCACATCGCCAATCGCAATAGCCGTCGAATGGCCCCCAATTTTCGCTATGCCAGAAAGCATCTCCGATCTGAGTCCTGTTTTCGCGACATCTCTCTCCAGTTTTTGCGGGTATTCCGGGAATTCTAACGAATCAATAGAATAGAGATCCGCATCGTATTCCTCAAAACTACCTGCGTCTACGATGAGGTCAAGTCGTTCGTACGCACTCATATAATGGTGATAGTCGCAGTGTGGGCAGACCTTGAAGCTTTTAACGAATGTATCTACCGCAATCTGTGTGTCGCAATTTCTACATGAAATTGTTGCTGAAGTTTCTGGCATTTTTTAATTAACAACGCGCCCTCAGAAAGCGCACTTCGTGAAAATAGGCGAGGTTAGGAATGCACATCGCATTTAAGCGTGTACGCTGCAAAACCTCGCCATCAAAACAAATTACCTTACAAATTTCGGTTTAAAGCCCACCCTAATGACTTTCTTTCAGGTAACCCCAAGTTATCGAAAGTTTACCAGCCGCTTCAACAGCGAGTGCTTCTTTCGCGCCTTGATCCATAAAAGTGTTGATTTCATCTTCACTCAATGCGCGGTTCCAAAGACGAACCTCGTCAATAATTCCGGCGAAGATGTAATTAAGGCGTTCACAATCTTGGGCAATCCGCCACGGATCGTCGTTTTCATTAAGTTTCCCCGGAACGTCTTGGTCAATAACGGATTCCCCGTCAATATAGATATGCGCGGTGTCTCCGTCATTAGTGAAAGCGACATGCACGAACTTGCCCGTATCAGGCAGATCTGTTGCGATATCGGCACGTCCAGCATCGGTTTCCAAACGGAGCTTAAAGACACCACCCTCACTGAACAGTCCATATTGCACCCTGCCACCGCATCCACCGTGAACAGATTTACCCACGATTTGACGCACACCGTTCCAATGTTCGGCGTTAATCCACGCCATAAATGTACATTCATTGACATTGAGTTTCGCCGTGCTTTCAACGGTAACAAATGTTCCGCTGTTCTCGCCCTCAAACTCCAAGGCTTTTCCAAATTTACCATCAACCCAATTCGGGCTGTCTATTTCTCCAGCGTGTCCGTTACCACTCAGGTCTTCGGCTTTCGCACCCGCGCCTTCATCGTAAGCGTGGTAGAGCACCAAACCGTCCACAAATTCTGTTGGACCAATGGACATAGCGACCGGTGCCACCGCTAAAAGAAGCACAACACATAAATAGATAGTTATTTTCATTGTTTAGGATCCTCCGTGTAGATAAAGATAGGGTATTATAGCAAACATCAAAAATACCTGTCAAGAGAAAATAGCGTGTGTTTAGGACTGTATCAATCAAGTGTTCAGACCTAATTGATCACCCAGTTCCATCAAACGTCTGTTAATTCCTGTCTTATCAATCCGATTTCCGTCCACAAATTCTTGGTAAGCAGGCAGTAGGGCTTCAGGAATCATCCTACGGGAATTCGCTTCTCGCAATGCCAATAATCCCATGAACAGCTGCATCTCTGGTGAATATGCCGGTATGAAATCTTCTAACGCTTGACGGAGGTCTGCTTCTGTGAGACGGTCGCGTCGGTTATGTCTGGCAATATTATTTGCGCGTTGGACAATTAAAAAGAGATCTCGCCACGTCAACCCATCTGTCTCTGAACCACCGACAAGTGCACGGAAATTAATGTCGTCTTCGGTTTGGCCTTGGCAAAATATCCTTAAAATTTCCATCCTGCCTTCAGCGATAGGCGGTAGCATAACGAACTTAGTATCAAAAATGCCGTACTGACGAAATATCTGCGGCATCAGGTCCGGACGGTGTGAGGCACCCACCCATATCACTCTACCGTGCAACGACGCATCACTAATAGCGTTCACAAGGCTTTGTGGAAACGGTTGCCGTTCCTCTGGATGCATACTGGTATGCGGCGGTGCCTGCTCAATTTCGTCAATGAAGACAACGGCAGGTGAAATGCCGCGAATGAAACTGATCGCAGCGTTCAGATTTCGCTCGTATGAGTTTCCATTTTCGTTGATGTTAATTGTCACTTCGCCGACTTGACTGGCGTAGCGGAGTTGGACGAACGTCATATTCGCTTCGCCAGCGAGCAGCTGCGCCGCGTAAATCTTACTGGTTCCCGGTGGACCGAGGAAAAGGACACCCCGCGGCACGCGCCGAAGGTCTTGGTTTTTCATACCCTCCGCAATATCCCGGATTGTCCACATCACATACCAACCATCTGCAGAAGAATTTCTCTGCGAATCGCCAAGCTCGATAATCCCGTGACTGAAAGTCCTGATGCTCTCACGCCGGTATCTCACAAGTGGTTCACCACCGGCTTTCTGTGCTGTGGATTCAGCCTGTCGGATAACATCGTGAATGCCGAAGAGATTAAGACCTATCGTCTCGTGTGCCAAGACCTCTCGATCGCTGTCATCGCCGAGCGTTTTACGCAGCTGCGAGTCATCGTCTGAAATCGCATGCAGATGGTCAATAAAGTGCCGCCGCTGCGCATAGTCTGGGAACGGAATTTCTATGACTGGGATTTCTGGGTTGACGGTGAGACTCGGATGGACATCAAATGTGTTTTGGGTCAGGAGCAGAATAATGTGTCTACGTCTTCGGACCTCTAAGTCGGAAGCCCAATTTTGAATTCGACTGAAGAAACGTTGCAAATCATAATGACCGCCGCTGCTCAAGGACGGATCGTTTGGTGCCAGATGTTCCAGAGAATTGATAACCAACCCAACTTTCGCTCTGCTCTGTTGTAAGAGGTTGTTTAGCTGCCGTTGTAAGTCCTCCGACGGTTCAGGATCAACGTTTATAAACGGGTCTTCATGAAGTTTGTCGATTGCCAAATTGGCGTTGATTCTTGGACGTTCAGTCTCTGGGGCTTCTTGCGATGCAGGAATCAGTTTTAGCATCTTCTGCATATTGCGCCGCCGCCCGATATTCGGCCAAATAATGCCTTGTGATGTATTATAACCAACAACGAGGTCGCAGCCTAAGACATTGAGCTGCTCCATGAGGTAGTCGAGGGCAGGCAAGTAGCCATAAACATCGTCGTACAAGAGGTCCTGGACATTAAAATGGAGCAGAAATTCGTGTGCAGAACCCGCGTTGTAATGTCTTTGTATCTGTTCCCAAAACATGCCGTTCTCCGATATGAGATGTCAATTTTTCTGATAGATATGGAACAGGCGAGGTGCAGAGAAGAGAGGCGCGCTTGGCGCGCACCTCTATTGTTTTAACGACTGGTTTTGATGTCGCCCCAAGTCGTGGTTAATTTCGCAAGCGGATCGACAGGTGTGAGCAAGCCTTGCGCACCACCGATTTCGTCGGCACTCAAAGCACGGTTCCAGAGGCGAACCTCGTCTATCAAGCCCGCGAAAACGTAGTTGAGACGTTCACAATCCTGTCCGATGCGCCACGGATCGTCATTCGCATTCAACGCCCCCGGCACTTCGCCATCGGCAACGGCTTCGGCGTTAATGTAAATCGTTGCGGTTTCACCATCATTGGTAAAGGCGATGTTAACCCATTCCCCTGTCGCGGGGAGATCAGTTGTGATGTCGGCTCTGCCGCCATCGGTCTCAAAACGGAGTTTGAAAATACCACCTTCGCTGAACAGACCGTATTGTGTGCGACCTTCACAACCACCGTGGACGGATTTACCAACAATCTGACGCGTGCCATCCCAATGATCGGCGTTAATCCATGCCATGAACGAACATTCATTCACGTTCAACACATCTGTGCTTTCGACGGTAACGTAAGCATCGCTGCCTTCACCACCAAAGCGAAGGGCGCCACCGAATTTTCCAGAATCCCAATCCGGATTGGAAATCTCACCATCGTGGCCGTTCCCACTTGAATCTGCAGCGGTTGTGCCTTGCCCCTCATCGTACGTATGATGGAGGACAAGTCCATCTGTCAGATTCGCAGAAACGGGCAGCGTGAATAGCAGAGAGACTGCCATAAAAAGACACGCGATACCGTAAAACGAAAACTTGTAAGTCGATATTGTATTTTTCATGCTTCTGGCTCCTTGAAAAGTTTAAAAATAGTATAACAAGTTTTTAATCACACTGTCAAAGAAAAATATGCCATACACTGGAAACTCGGATTTTTTGGCTTGACGGTTGGGTGAGATTCTGCTAATATGAACAAGACTCGGACAGAATCTATAAATCTGATACCAGAGCGTTCTTATCAGATATCGCACGCCGGTGGAGCCACTAAGCAGTCCAAAGTAGGAAGAAAAATAAAAAAAATATGAGAAAAGCACGGGGCGATTTGACCCGTGGAAGTCTTTTTAAACACCTTCTACGGCTCTCTGTACCGATAATATTCAGCTACATTCTCCAAGATGCCTTCAACATCGTTGATATGATTTTCGTTGGAAGATTGGGTCCGGGTGCAATCGCTGCTGTTGGCGTGAGTGGAAATTTGCTCCGATTGATTGGTGTTTTCTCGCTTGGTGTCTCAACGGGTGCTGGGATTATGGTAGCGCAGTATCTTGGTGCTCGTAACCTCGACAAAGCCGAGCACATCGCGATGCAAGCGATCTTCCTGGCTGTTTTTTTCTCTATCGGTGTCACCCTTGTCGGTTATCCGCTCGCTGAATTCGGTTTACGCGCTGTCCGAATGGTTGATCCAGAGGTGCTACGTCTCGGCACAACTTATATGCATATCACGCTTGCCGGTGTCAGCACAATGTTTGTGTCGATGGCGCTCGGTTCTATCTTCCGCGCCGGTGGTGATGCCTTTACACCAATGGTTGTGTTGGTGTTTTCAACACTGATTAACATTGTACTTGATCCATTGTTGATTTTCGGTTTATGGGGATTTCCAAAGCTCGGGGTAGCCGGTTCAGCGTACGCCACGCTCATCGGACGGGGTTTCGGGGTAGTTGTACTGCTTTATCTCTCTTGGACAAACCGCGCCCCGATTTCGCTCCGACGCGTGCAATACCGAATAGATATGGCGGAGATGATTGACATTTTCCGGCTCGGTGTTTATAGTTCTATGCAAGGGTTCTGGCGGCATTTATCGAGGCTCGGATTCCTCTGGGTAATTGGACCCTATGGTAAGAATATCGTCGCCGCCTATACAATTTGCATGCGGCTTCGGATTCTGGTGATGAATCCCGGTTTTGGTATCGCAAATTCAGTCTCCCCATTAGTCGGTCAGAATTTAGGCGCGAATCAGATGGAACGCGCCGAAAAATCGACACGGATTGCGAACCTTTTAGGGGCTGCGCTCATGGCAGTCATTGGCGCAGTTTTCCTCATTTACCCGCAGATCTTCATTCAGGTTTTCGCGCCGAACGACCCAGCTGTCGTCGAAATAGGGGCTGTTTATCTACAGTTTCTATCGCCAACATTTGGATTTATCGCTTTTTCGCTTATTTTAGGTAAAGCACTCAACGGGGCTGGGGATACACTCTCTCCGATGGTAATTACGCTCGCTTCACAGATAGGGGTCGGTTTAGGACTCGTAATTCTGCTGTCGCATTTCATTGGACTCAACGGCGTTTGGTTGGGCATTGCCCTCTCAAATGTTGTTCAAGGTGTCGTGATGTGGCTTTGGTATCGGACCGGAAGGTGGAAAACAATAAAACTTGTTAATAGACAAGTGCCAAAAGAGGCGTAGGGAAACCGACACACGCCGACGGCATCTTTCGTCCGCCCCCTGGTAGGCGAGGTTTTGCGGCGTACTCGCCCAAATGCAACGTGCATTCCAACCTCGCCGATGCAAAGTGCACAAGAAATTCTAAGTGCCATCATAAACAGTTTCAAAAGGAGTTATAATGGAAGACTACAAAGGCTATGTAAATCCACAATTAGTTATCTCTGCTGAGGAATTAAAAGGCTCCCTCGACGATGAAACCTACTGCATCGTCGATACACGACCGACTTATGAATATATGCGTGGACACATTCCAGACGCGCTTCATTTAGATCTGTTCGGTTTGAGCCTTATTGATACCAGCAAAGAAACTTTTGATACCTTTATGTGGATGATAGCGTATCTCTTTCAGCAACGCGGACTTGATCCAGGTAAACCGATTGTCTGGTATGAGGACATCTCTGGAACGCGGGCATCTCGTGGGTTTTGGTTTTGTGAGTATTTAGGGCATCCCGAAACCCGTTTGCTGGATGGCGGTTTCAAGGCATGGCTCGCAGCGGACGGACCTGTGAGTACAACAGGGGTTGAACCTCCAGAAGTGCCGCCCTTTCCGATAAATGCCCAACACGATATACACATGGATGCCGATGTGATCCGTGTGCTGCTCAGTCGAGACGACTTTATCCGTTTAGATACTCGGACAGATGATGAGCATTACGGGAGGGTTGCGCGTGCGGAACGCCCAGGTGCGATCCCTGGTTCTATTCACATTGAATGGCTTGATAATCTTGACGAAGCCGGGGCCTTCAAAACTGCCGGTGAACTCCGACAAATGTATGAGGCGGTCGGGATTACACCCGATAAGCAAGTCATGTGCTACTGACAGGGCGGATACCGCTCTTCCCAAGCCTATTTGGCATTGCGGCTTTTAGGATACCCAAAAGTCAGCAACTACATAGGTTCATGGAAAGAGTGGGGTGACCGGCTGGATTTGCCGGTCGAAATTCCACAGGCTTAAAACTTACGGTGTATGGAACTTCCCTATGACTTTACTGATTTCAGCTGGACATTCATGTGGCAAGTAATGTCCAGCGTTGGGTATCCATATCCATCGAATGTTCGGATTGGGCGGAATACGCAGCTCCTGTGCAGTTGTATCATTCCGTCCCATACCGCCAAAGACTTCATAGATGGGAATCCGTGCCTGCGCAAGGTAGGCATAGCCATCGAATTCTTTTACCGATTCCCAGAAGTTGTCCCAGACTTCAGACTTAAAACGGTTTCGCGTCTCTTCAGATTTCTGCTGGATTTGCGCGATCGCCGTTTGGGAGAGTGAACCATAAAATCGTCCGGGATCGAAAGCACTACCCGCAGAGGCGAGGCTCGTCCACCCTTCCAATAAAACCAATCCAGCAACAGACGATGAATGTTGGGCAACTTCCATTGCGACCATCCCACCGAGACTATGCCCAACAATCACAAATTTTTCAAGCCCCAAATCATCCGTTAGGTGTAACACATCGTCAGCGAGATCGGCTAACGTGAAGTGCTGCATCGGCACGCTGCTCTGCCCATGCCCACGAAAATCGAGAGCGATACAACGCCAATTCCGAGGCAATCCTTCAATCACCCGTACCCAATCCGATGAATCGCATCCAGTGCCGTGTAAGAACAGTAACGGTTGACCTGCGTTATCTGAGTCGGAGTAAGACATCTCTCCCCAACACATTGAAATTGCAGTCATGTTGTTAGATTCCAAATCTCCGCCGCTGTACCACCAAGAATCCGATCCTTATCATCTGCTGTCAGAAACGGCAGCCCCTCCTGAATTAGCCGTAATTCGTCCGCCAAAGAGGGCCAGTTATGTTTTTGTCTGTGATGACCGGGGTAGCCCGTCCCCCATACCGTCCGGGACGCGCCGAAAGCCGAAAGCAATTTTTCGATGAACGGATGGACATCTGTATACGGAAAATCTTGGCGGG
Source organism: Candidatus Poribacteria bacterium (assembly GCA_022822215.1). Lineage (GTDB taxonomy): Bacteria > Poribacteria > WGA-4E > WGA-4E > WGA-3G > WGA-3G. The sequence goes on from JAJECD010000273.1 coordinate 14,125, forward strand.
AGCGTCCAGCGACATCCGATAGTTTGAAATAGACATTATCGTATTGCGCGAGATCCACAATCGGCTGGAAAGCGGCTGCCTCGGCATCCACCTGTGGGTATCCCATGTGATCGAGAATGAGGGTGAGATGCGGATACGCTTGTGCAATAACCGCAATCTGATCAGCGAATTCGGCGCGTAGATGGAATTGGATAATCGCGTCCAGCGCGGCAATTTCTTCCCACATCGGTCTGTTCTGTTCCGTCAGCAGTATCTTTTCATCAGGATAGTACATCGGATGGAAACGGAAACCTACCAACCCCCGTTCTTTTATCCAATACCGGACCTGGTCTGCGTTTTTGGGATCTTGTGGGTCGATTAAGCCGTGTCCGATGAATCTATCGGGGAAACGTTCCACCGAATCAGCGATGTATCCGTTGTCCCAAGTCGACCAACTCGTCTGGACTAACACTGTCCAATCCACGCCGTGTGCGTCCATCTCTGCCAAAAGTTCATCAGCGGTTCCGGGTTCGTCTGGATACGAGTTCCAAGTCGGTGCCGTGGGACCGACAGGATATTTCGGTGGGTCAATTTCCCAAACGTGAACATGTGTGTCTACAATCATGGAAGTTCCTCAGCACTCAATTTAGAACAGAAACTGTGCATCCACTGTTTCTCCGGCACCTAATGTTACCCCGGCTGGAATCGTAATCAAACCGTTTGCCAAGACGAGTGAATGCAAGATACCAGAACCTTGGGGTCCTGTTGTTTCGGCGGTGTACGCTCCATCAGATTCCTTAAGAATTGCCCGCATGTAGTTAACGCGTCCATCTCTGTTGGTGATACTTTCTGAGAGAACCGCTTTGAAAGTCGGGCGCAGTAACGCTCTATGACCCGCCATTTTCAAAAGCGCGGGACGCACAAAGAGTTCAAACACAACGAGCGAAGAAACCGGATTGCCCGGCAATCCAAAAATAGGTTTTCCGTCTGAGATACCGTAAGCCTGTGGTTTTCCCGGTTTCATAGCGACGCGCCAGAAGTTAATCTTACCCAGTTTTTCCAAAACGTTTTTCACAATGTCGTGCTCCCCTACCGAAACACCGCCGCTTGTGATGAGCGCATCCGCTTCTGAAAGCGCTGCGCGAAAAATCCGCTCCGTTTCTGCCTCGTCATCGCGGGCGATACCCATATCAATAGGAATCCCACCGGCTTCTTCGACCTGCGCATAGAGACCGTAACGGTTGCTGTCCCGAATTTTTCCCGGTTCAAGCGACGCACCGAGTGGCGTGAGTTCATCGCCTGTTGAGACAATCGCAACAGTAGGTTTCCGATGTACCAAAACCTCGGCGCAATTGAGAGAAGCGAGCATTGAGACCTCCGGCGGACGCAGATGTTTCCCTTTTCCCATCACCACGGCACCTACTTTGACGCTTTCACCTGTGAAACGGACGTTTTCATATTTCTTAACGCCGTCAAAGATTTTGACTTCACTGTTTTCTTGTCGGGTTACCTCCTGCATGACGACCGCATCGGCACCCGCAGGCATCATAGCACCCGTCATGATACGCGCCGCTTCTCCTTCCCAAACCTGCTTTGTAGGCGCATATCCCGCAGCGATAGTTTCTACAACTGAGAGAACAGTCGGATTTTCTTGGGAAGCATTTTGGACATCCGCTGCACACACCGCATATCCATCCATCGCTGAATTGTCAAAAGGCGGAATGTTTTCAGCAGCACTTAGCCCTTCTGCCAGCACATAACCAGCACACTCCAAAATGCCTCGCCTTTCTGACGGCAAAACCGGAATCGTATTTAGCATCTGTTGACGGGCAGCTTCAACGCTGAGCATATAATTTTCTCCTTTACATAATCTTTTTCCAATATGATAAAACATCATGTCGATAAGTGCAAGCGTATCTTTTGTCAGAGGTTGTCAGCAGTCAACGATCAGCAGTCGGGATTCGGAGATCCCGCCTACAGGAAAACTGAATGGTTCTGGTCTGTGTTCCCCTTTCGTTTGACATTGGTGCAATCACGTGATATAATTTATCGCAAGTTTTTTAGCAACCTGAACTTTGATAATAACACAGGCATAGGTTATGAGAAGCGGCACGGTTTTCCCTTTCGTTTGACATTGGTGCAATCACGTGATATAATATATCACAAGTTTTTTAGCAATCTTAACTTTGATAATAACACAGGCATAGGTTATGAGAAGCGGCATGGTTTTCCCCAATACACTAATATTTCGGCGTAGTTTGAAAACCGGCATTTTAATAAGTTTATGTTGTTATGTTGTGCTGCTGGGCGTCATTGAGTTCACGCACGATCATCACGATCACGCCGAACACGCCCATTCTGGGGAAGCCTGTGCTGCCTGTTTCTTTCACAGCCAACACGTCGGAGAGGAGATTGCGTTCGTTGCATTCACCGATCCGTTCCTTCCCAATACAGTGCTTCCGATTTGTGAGGTTTCCGTTTTTCTTCCTTTAAGACTCACCACGAACACGCGAAGTCGCGCCCCACCTGCTACTCTCCAATAAATTTTTAAGTTTTGCCTGTTAAAGGCAAATTTGTTTTTGATTTATATTTCTGGACTATCTAAAGGGGTTGGGTGTATCTATATTTGCCTATCCCTCTGCACGGTTCTGCTTTGCAAATTGAACCAAACATGTCCGAGATGCTACTGGCATGTTAACGCGCGCTTTAATATGCTTTTTTCGCGCACCATGCTACCTGTTAAAAGCAGTGGCTCTTTGTAGCATAACCTGTTAGGTTGTGCATCTTTAGGTGTCAGAATCAGGATTTTCAGGATAAACCCTCTTAACTGACAACTGACAACTAATAACTAACAAGTAAATAAAATATTGGAGAACACAATGTTTACACGTTTTTACGGAAGCGGCTTTTCTGTCGCCTTTTCTCGATTAATGTTACTAATCTTTGTCTCCGTCCTTCCTCTCATGGGAGGTTGTGGCGAAGATGACAACCCCATTGTTGATGATGATCATGATCATGATCACGAACACGAAGCGGATGCACCCCTTCACGCCGATGCCGACGGCTTTAACCTGGAAATCAATGGAGAAGTGGTCTATCATCAACATCAAGGCCACCATGAAGGCGGTCTCACCGTTGAAGCTGGTGAAGAAATTGAGGTACATGTACATTTTCTTGACGCGAACGAAGCGGAACTCCATCTCGATGAAGTCGCGCTCCCACCGGGTGAAGATGGACATGACGACCATGACCATGGCGGAGCGGAAGCCTTCAGTTTGAGTCTGACGGGTTTCGATGCCTCTATTATTGCGATCCATCTGGACGACCCTGAACACGAAGAGGAACACGAAGAGGAACACGAAGAGGGACATGACCATGAAGGTGAGGAACACGGTGACGCGTTACCGTTTGGACTCGAGGGACTGAAAGCAGGAACAACGACAATTAAACTGCAACTGCTTCACGGAGATCATCCTGACTTCACAGCAGCACTCGCGATACCGGTAACAGTAAAATAAGGGGAACATCATGTTAAGCACTTGTGCTTGTTCGCACAGGTCTCCCACGGTGAGGACGCTTAGAAAGTGTCCTCACCTATTGGTGTTCGTATTTGGAATAGTAGGATGCCTGTTCTGCTATCTCAAGGATGTCCAAAGTGCTTCGGACACAACGCAGTCTTTGGAAGGAGAAGTTACTGAAGAACGGAGTCATGCTCGACTTAGTGGCGTTAGCGTCCAGATTACAGGACTTGAGAGAAGCGTGAGGACAGATGCAAATGGTCGATTTAAGTTTGACGCAGTGCCAGAGGGGCAGCAGACGCTTCAGTTCCTGAAGGTCGGTTATCAGCGGTTTGAACAGATAGTCGATATCAAGGCATCCACCCCTTATCTTCAGATTGCCTTGGAGGCACTGCCCTTTCAATTGGAAACGATTCGGGTATACGGTTCAAATCGCTATCTTTCACAGTTTGAGGAAACAACCGACTTAGCATTGGATGAGCAGGAACTCCAAAGACGGTTAGGTATGACCTTGGCGAACACGTTGGCAAATGAGATCGGCGTTTCACAACGAACGATGGGACGCGCAATCGCTCGTCCTGTTATTCGTGGATTGGGCGGGGACAGGCTCCTCATTCTGGAAAACGGCGAACGCACTGGCGATAAATCCGCTTCCAGTGCGGACCATGCTGTATCCATTGATCCGACGACCGCTGAAGGCGTTGAAATTACGCGGGGGCCCGCATCGCTCATTTACGGTTCAAGTGCTCTGGGCGGTGTTATCAACGTCAAAAGCAATCACATACCCCAAATTCTACCGAAACGGCTCGATATGCGCCTAACGTTCCAAGGTGAATCTGTTAACTCGGGTTTGACAGGAACAACGGGTTTTACTTTCCCAATTGGTGATTTTGCAGGAAATGTCGAATGGAATCGACGCCTGGCATCTGATATACAAACGCCGGTGGGAACCCTCGAAAACACTGCCCTTTCAAACGTCAATTTTTCAGGTGGCACCTCGCTGATTAAGCCGTGGGGTTTCATCGGTGTCTCTGGGAGCAGCTACCGTTCTGATTACGGCGTTCCGGGTTCTCCAGAAGGACATATCAGCGGCGTTAACATCGCACTCGACAAGCAACGGTATGAAGGGCAGATGGAGTACCGCTTTAATACAAGGATGTTTGAAAAGATAAGACTCCAGACCGCCTATACGCGTTATGAGCATCAAGAGTTGGAGTCGAACGGGACACTCGGTGTAGAATTCGGGGTGCTAACCTACAACGTCTCAGCGATGGCTCACGTGTTAGACAACGCCGTTGCCGGTATTTGGGGGGAATACCGAGACCATGCCACAGGCGGGTTTTATTGGACACCGCACACCCGTGAATTCGCTTTGGCGGGATTTTATCTAAGCCAGCGTAACTTTGACAAACTCACCCTACAAGGGGCTATCCGCTACGACGTTAGGCGTGCGGAACCGTTTAGACCTGGGGCAGTCGTCCGAGCTGGAGCCGTCCAGCGTCGTGATTTCAACGGTGTTTCCGGGGCTACGTCTGGAATTTACCATTGGACGGATAGGCTGAGCACTGGGGCGACCCTGATGAAAACGTTTCTCGCACCCGGTATCGAGGAACTTTACAGCGATGGTCCACATCTCGCTGTCTTTTCTTATGAAATTGGCAATGTAGAACTGGAATCTGAGAACGGCTATGGCACTGAACTCTTCGTCAAATACGCAGACGATAGGTTCAGACTCAATCTGGCACTTTTCAGGAATCAGATACAGAACTACCTCATTCCGACGCACAGCGGTGAAAAGGAGTGGGGCAGCGGGGCAGCAGGATGGTTGTGGATTTATCAATACATGGGACACGATGTTGTGATGGATGGGGCTGAAATCCAAATAGGGGGGGAGGTCCTCTCACAAGTCCATCTTCAGCTCAATATGAGTTACGTCAATGGAACGCTTCAAACCAGCGGGCGACCGCTGGAGCGTATCCCACCCCTCAACGGTAAATTCGCCATCAGTTACACACCGACACCGTTGCATTTGCATGTTGCATCCCGTTTTTCAGGCAGCCAGACCCGACTCGGCGAATTTGAGGAACCGACAG
>JAJECD010000308.1 GCA_022822215.1 Candidatus Poribacteria bacterium
GACGACAGCAGCATGTATACCAGCGATCCATCCACCTGCTTTTCCTGCTGTAAATTCAGGAATAGACTGTCCTGCTCCCGGATCATACCACGTCTCTCCATCATCGTCGCTCAGCCATATCGCGGTCCCACCGTTCCCGCCACTCACCGCATCGCAGGCGAGAAGTATAGAACCGTTACGCCGCCGGAAGACAGCAGTAATCGGCATGTGTCGGAGACGATGCTCCGGCGAGATAAAGCGAGGTTTCGACCACGTCGCGCCGTTATCGTCAGAATAGCGCATCACCAACGCCAAAGGGCCCCACGTCGCGGCAGCAGACAGTCCGTTAAAATGATAAATCCGTCCGTTTTCGTTTCGCCATAAAGCAGTTGCGTGATTGTTCCGATCAGGCGGACCCCAGAAAGGTTCGGCGGAATCCCATGCCGTTTCGCCAAACCGCAACCGACTTGCGGCGACCGTCAACTCGCGCCCCCGTTCTGTTACGCACGAATACCACGCCGCGAACATATCACCGTTTGAGCATTCAACGATTGATGGCACATGATTGTGTGCCGAGAAGAGCGGACCGTTTGAACCTTCCGGAATCCTAACGTAGGGTATCGGTTCGGCGAAGTAAGGTGCTTCTGGCGCATGTGTGCCTGTGTGTGCCTGTTTGACATCCCGTCCCCACACTGCGACTTTCGGGGCAGGTGTAGGCGGTGTTTGAGGCATTTCACCACAAACGACGCGAAACCCGATGTACCAGTGTTTGTCTTCAGGCACTGCTGCCATCCGGTTCGCAGACCGTAAATAACAGAGCAACGTCGAATGGCTACCACCGCGTGTAACGCGATATAACCCTGTTTCTGCACCCACCGGATCAACTTGCGGGTGCGAGTCATAAGGTCCATACCAATCTTGACACCACTCCTCTACATTTCCGTGCATATCGTGGACACCCCAGGCATTCGGAGGTGTCTCTCCGACATGCAGCGGCATTACCTCTTCCGTCCCGCGGCTCCGTCCAGCGTCTGGATACCAACTCTCTCCGACATTTTTGTGAAACGCAGCGGGTAAGGTGTCGCCCGTATGAAAATGGGTTGTTGTGCCTGATCGACACACATATTCCCATTCGGCTTCAGTCGGTAGTCGATAAGGGAGACCCTCCTTTTCAGAGAGCCATTCACAGAAGCGCGTCGCGTCATGCCAGTCAACAAACACAACTGCCTCGTCATCGTCTTGTGAAAAATCGAGCTTGCCACGGAGTTTGCTGTGTGCAGGCTGGAATTGCTCATATTGTGCATTGGTAACCTGAAAGATACCGATATAAAACGGCGTGGTAAGTGTTACCCGATGCACCGGCTTTTCGTCCCAATCGCCGTCTCGGAGGTGTGCCTTTCCGTCGGTCAATTCATCCGATAATGCGGCGTTCTCTGAACCCATCGTGAAGGTGCCGGGTTCAATTCTAACGAACTGCATGTCCAGTGAATTCGTGTGCATTTTTTCTTCAATCGCTAACTTGTGCATAATATTCCTTTTCTGTTTCTCAAAAGCGGTGCCTCAATTTATTCCTCGCGTATTATCATATCAGTTAGCATGTTCTATGTCAAACCTTTACATACAGAGCCGTTTAGTTTTCCAATAATTTACATCCGGATGCCCGAACTTGTTCGGGAAAAACGCACTGTCCCGAACAAGAATGTAATATAACCCAAGTTGCTACTAACAAGTTTTGAACCTTTTAAAAAGGGGGACAGAGGTTCTCTTCACCCCAGCGGGGTGATATGTCTATAGAAAATCGTTGTTTCAAGGCACCGCACTCCAGCGGAGTGCTATGTCTATGAATAGGGGGCAACTTGATAAGGAATGGATTTATGGTAACCCAGAAAAAATAAACATAAAATTGCCTAATTTATTGATTTATTGATTATTTTTGTATTTTTTATTGATTTTTTGCGTAAGAGCGTATATAATTAATATAGGAACGTTTAGGGAAACCTACAAAAATTTCATCTGACCTTTTCTTTTTTGGGATCATGCACATGAACAGACGCGTTCTGTCTATTCTTAAAGCCGCTATCAAATCCGCAAGGGACTGTGGGTTCCGCTCTTGGGTAGGATTCCACGAGTTCTGTGGATTTTCAGAGATTATCGGTATCAAACGTCGTCAGTGTGTTTGTTTTAGGTCAGCGATAGCGATTTACCCCCCCCGTTCACTTCGTGTATAATAAGTATATTACAGCATAAGTTACTTACTTCACATGACAGCCACAGCGGTGAATGCCGCCGTGCTGCTTTCTTCATGCCTGCCTTGGCGACTTTATTCCGTTTCAAGTCGCACGGTGCAGGCTATTTTTGTTGCAATCCCCGTCCACACATCGGCATTACAAAAAGCCGGGGAACTGCGGTTCACCCGCAGTAATCTACCCTAATTTGAATCTAAATGGAGGAAATTACGAATGTCGTCAAAATTCACAACTTCTTTAGCACTTCTCCTAATCTTGGTTGTTGGACTTACTTCCATTGCAATGCCAGCAGCTGCCCAACGTAGTGTAACATTGGTGATAACATACCCTCCCGCTCTGACTCCACCAACAGTATCACGGGACGGATTTGGGATCCAGCACAACGTTGATGTTACATTTGAATCTCTTGGGGCAAGAGTCGTATTGCCTAACGGAATAGTAGCAATTGACAGTGGTACACTGGGTGTCATACCTCCAGCATCTGGTGATCGAAGGAACGATGCTCTTGTTGATGGTAGTTCTGGAGATCTCGGTAATCTGGAAGAGCTGTTACGTTTCGGTGGCACAATCGAACTGGCAGTCCGGTTCGGAAATGTCGATGCTGAGGACCTGACTTTGGAAAACATACGTCACAGATTCGGCATTACTGAAATCATGTGGGGGCTTGATCTCGCAGCCACCGGAGCAGAGCAAGCAAACAAACAGTGGATCGAAATCTATAACAATCACTCAAGTGCCCCCGCAGAGACATTGAGCACTTCTGGATATGCGATTGTATTGACTGAAAATGTGAGGAAAGACCGGATTGGTAAACCGATAAACGTGATTAGCGGTCAGAACAATGCTGATGACTTCGATCCCGATGTGCATGACGAAGGTAACAAGTTCTATGTCGTTGATAGTGTCAGCCTCATCAACCGTTTTGGGCACCGGTGGGAGCCTCCCGGTGGCAGCGGGCGGACTACTGTGGGCTCTAATGGTGAACCCATTACCAATCTCGTCTCCATGTACCGGAAGCGCGAACTTAACGAAACTCGCGCACAATATAAATCCGATAAATCGTTCGGGGATGGGAGTGAGGCGGATTCTTGGGCTGCCTCCGTCGGACGTATTAATATGGACGGTCCTTACATCGGCACCCCCGGTGCCGTTCATCTACCTTTTGGCGGTCTTGCCACACGGGAGCAAATCCCTGCCTCCCTTCCAGCGACAGGATTAATCATTAACGAAATCCGAGACGATACTTCTCCCGCCGATCTCGACTGGATTGAACTCCACAATACCTCTGCAGCAGCTATCAACATCAGAAATTGGTCGTTTGGGGTATTTTGTGGCTATTTTTGTGACTTCTACTATGATTTCCCTGATACGGATATCACAGTTCCCGCGGGAGGGTATCTTGTTGTTTACAACCGACACCCCAGCGAAACCGTTTTGGCGGCTGGCGTGAACGTTGCGGACTACGACGGCAATGATTTCCCAACAGGGGCGACGCATCTCTATTACGTTATGGATGAAGAACCCTTAGATGATAACTTCACCTACCCCGCGCTCAGCGTGACAGCAAACTCAGGCAGTCAGTTCCTTATTGCCCTCATGCATCCCTCTCGTAATGAGGCTGGACAGATTATCACAACGGCTGAACGCGTCGCAGACATCGCTGGCAACATGTTCGCGGAGGATCGGAATGTATCGGACATCTGGCCCCTTGAAGGTTGGACGAAACCGACGGGTGCCAACCTGAGTCCGCTCTTCACTGAGGCAGAAGCGTTGAACTTCGCAGGACACACGTGGGCGCGGAAAGGCTCCCGTCCAGAAAGATTTCATAAAGACGATTGGGAGAAAGTCGGCTACAAAGGCGGTCTGGGATATGACCCCGGTACAGACCCAGCACTCGCACCGGGAACCCCCGGTTACGCCAATAACGCAGTCAAGGAAAAACCGACGGACATCACAGGTGAAATCGTTATCAGCGAGATTATGTATGACGCGGGGCCCAACGGCAACCTCGCCCAGTGGATTGAACTCTACAACTCTTCGATGACCGAAGCTGCGAACCTGAAAGATTGGGAGTTTGAGATTCGTAACATAGACACGGATGTCGAGGCCTATGTAGACGCGAAGTTCAAGTTTGACGGAGATGCGATCATTCTGCCGAACCAGACGGTGTTGTTGGTCTCTGACCGTAGCAGTGCGAGTGATGTTGTTGCCAATCGCGTCTACAATCTCTACCAGAAGCATCGCAATGCTCTCGGTCTCTCAGCGCGTAAGAGCGTGCTTCTGAGCAGTGAAGGTTTCCACCTTGAACTCCGTGATAAAGACGGTAACACGGTAGACGACGCGGGTAATGTGATGCTTGATGGTCCACGTCGGACAGTGATGTGGGAGTTGCATGAGACGGGTGGCGATATGCGTTTTTCGATCATTCGTGGTTTCGGGACGCGTGCGACGTATGACGGAAATCGGGGTATAGCGCACGATGGCACGCTAGCGTCGTCATGGCACATGGCGCAAAGCGTCGGTAGCTACTACGGACACCGCGATGATGTCGGTTCACCAGGGCATCGTGAAGGTAGCCCACTGCCGGTCTCACTTTCAAGTTTCCGTCCTGTCCGCGACAAAGCCACTGGCGAAGTTGTGATTCGATGGAGCACCGAATCTGAGTTGAACAACGCCGGTTTCAACATCCTGCGGAGTGAGACGAAAGAGAGTGAATTCAAGGTCATCAACGTCAAAGGTCTCATCGCCGGACACGGCACAACATCTGAAAAGCATGTGTATACGTACACAGATACAACTGCGAAACCCAACGTTGTTTACTACTATCAGATCGAGGATGTCTCCCTTGACGGCAAGCGCACGACCTTGGC
>JAJECD010000349.1 GCA_022822215.1 Candidatus Poribacteria bacterium
CTTCATCTTTTTTCTCCCGAAAAAGGAAGGTTAACGCAGGTGATTTAAACAAAAAACAGGTAGTATGCCAGGAATAGCACGATTCCCAAGACCATTGAAACAATGTACGCTTGGACGATCCCAGTTTGGAGGCGTCGTAATGTTCCACCAATAATCTGAATCACCGAAGCCACACCGTTGACAATCCCATCAATAACGCCATTGTCTACAATCCGCCACAGTAAGTAGTGAGAGCCGTTTTTAATGGGCTGCACAATGAGAGCATTGTAAATCTCGTCGATATAGTATTTGTTGGCAATCAGTTTATGGAGCGCATTGGTCGGTTCCGTGGACGGCACACGTTTGCTGTAACGCATCCATGCAAACGCAATGCCCGCTAAACCGACAATCGATGAAATGACCATAAATAAGACTACGTTCCCTGATGCCTCATGGTGTGCTTCTGGAAAAACGCTCTTTGTGAAATGGTGGAACCAACTGTCATGTCCACCCCAACCCAAGAGTAAGCCGATTAAAGCCGACGGAATTGCTAAGATTGCTAAGGGGACCCACATCACTGCGGGGGATTCGTGGAGATGCGAGGCAACATCGGGTTCAACCCGAGACTCGCCATAGAACGTCACAAAAATCAGTCGGAACATATAAAATGCTGTCAAGAACGCCGTGACTAATCCTATAATGTAAATCAGCGGCGAACTCCCCCACGCACTGTGTAGAATTTCGTCTTTGCTCCAGAAACCGCTGAGAAATGGAAATCCGGCAATAGCAAGCGCACCGACTAAAAAAGTCCAATGCGTTATCGGCATCTTGGCTTTCAAACCGCCCATCTTCCGCATGTCTAATTCATTCGCCATCGCGTGCATCACACTGCCAGCAGTGAGGAACATCAGTCCCTTAAAGAAGGCATGCGTTACCAAATGGAAAACGCCAGAGGCATAAGCACCCACACCGACCCCAAGGAACATATATCCCAATTGACTTACCGTGGAATAGGCAAGGATACGTTTGATGTCGTTCTGTGTCAGGGCAATCGTCGCCGCAAAGAATGCAGTCAAAACACCAATCCATGCGACAACTTCACCGGTATGCGCTATGTTATAAAGCACAGCAGAACGGGCAATCATATACACACCTGCTGTTACCATTGTTGCAGCGTGAATCAATGCACTGACGGGAGTCGGACCCTCCATCGCGTCTGGTAGCCACACATAGAGCGGAATCTGTGCCGATTTACCGATCGCGCCAACAAAGAGTAGCAGCGTTGCAATCACGAGTGTACTGCTTCCAAAGACCTTCTGGAAATTATCCGCTTCAGCGGCATCGAATATCGCCGCAAAATCAAGGGTGCCAAACGCTGCAAACAGGGTGAACATCCCCAGCAGGAAACCGAAATCACCAATCCTGTTCACAATGAACGCTTTTTTTCCTGCATCCGTCGCTGACTTCTTGTCGTACCAGAACCCAATCAGTAGGTAAGAGCACAGACCCACACCTTCCCACCCGACAAACATCATGAGGTAGTTATTGCCGAGGACGAGGATTAGCATGGCGAACACAAATAGATTCAGGTAAGCGAAATAGCGGGTATACCCCGCATCACCATGCATATAGCCGATCGAGTACACGTGGATCAGGAATCCTACACCCGTGATTACCAACAACATGACCGTTGTGAGTGCGTCTACTCGAAACCCGATATTGAAGGCGAAGGACTCTCCGGTAATCCATTCATAAAGCGTTTCGTCAAAGGGAGTGCCACCACCCTGAAGACTGGCAAAGGCGATGATTGAACAGATGAGCGAGATAAGCACGGCGACCGAACCGATCCACCCACTCAGTTTCTCGTTCCCTTTAAGCCATTTTCCAAACAACCCGTTAATCAGGAACCCAACAAGCGGGGCAATTAACAGGACAACAATTAATTCAAGTGACATATTTTTATCCTTTCAACGAATTAACTTCGTCCACATTAATCGTTTCACGATGTTTGAAGACGCTTACAATAATCGCAAGCCCAATCGCGACCTCTGCGGCAGCGACAGCCATCACAAAGAAAACGAAAACTTGTCCAGTCGCCTCACCCAAGCTACGACTGATTGCTACAAAGGCGAGATTCGCCGCATTCAACATCAGTTCAATACACATGAAGATGATGATGGCGTTTCTACGGACAAGAACGCCAATTACCCCTGTTGTAAACAGGAGCGCGCTTAAAATGAGGTAATACTGTAATTCCATATTTTTAATAACTATATCTGGGTGTTGCCTCCGTTGTCGGCAACGGGTTAAAATTGTTAAGAAACTTGCTTTAGGTTATGAAAGTCTTTTTAACGATTGCAATACTGCAGGGACAACGGACGCAGCAGCTCAGATTGAATCGTTAGAAGAACGTTTCACCAAGACGATAACCCCAATCAATGCCGCCAACAAAATTAGCGAGGTAACCTCGAAGGGTAAGAGGTATTTGCTGAACAGGAGTTCGCCAATATCGTACGTCGTTGTGTTTGGAGCTGCCGTTGCTGGCTGTGCAGCGGCAATCGCGGTATTATTGAGGACATTTGTAGCGATATAGATGCCTTCAATGGCTAAGAGGATACCCAAAATTATCGCAAATCCCTTTAGTTTTCCGCCGATGGCTCCTTTCACCGAGAGTGTTCCGAGGTTCAGAAGCATAATCACAAAGAGGAAGAGCACCATAATGGCACCCGCATAAACGATCACTTGTACAGCGGCAACAAAGTGTGCACCTAACAAGAGAAACAGCCCTGCTTGCGCGAAGAAAGTTACGACAAGCGAGAGCGCACTATAAATCGGATGTCGAAATGAGATGACAGCAACTGCGCCAATCAGCGATACCGCTCCAAAGAGAATAAATAGAATCTGTTCTGCATTCATTCGTGCGCCTCCTATTCTATTGCGTTGAGAGCAGTCGGTGTAAGCGGATTGTCACTATCTTGCATTGCTGGCTTAGGGGCATCCATCACAAGCAATCCTGCGACAATAGATACAACAATAAACCCAGCAACTGCATTGCCGATACCTACTACCAAGCGAGAGCCAGTTATTATCCATAGGGTGCCAGTTACAACAATTGAAGTTAACGTAACGGGCAACAAAAATTTCCAACCGAAGTTCATAAGTTGATCATACCGGAACCGCGGAAGCGTCCAGCGTACCCAAATGAATACGAATAGGAAAATGGCTGTCTTGGCAAAAAAGATGCCGAATGAGATAACGCCACTCCACACGGGCCCCCCTATATTTTCTAAGCCGAAAAAGTGCCAGCCACCAAGGAAAAGCGTCACCGTTACAGCAGAGCCGACAATCATGTGCATATATTCTGCCATGAAAAACATCGCAAACTTCATGCTACTGTATTCGGTATGATAGCCCGCCACAAGTTCTTGCTCGGCTTCCGCGAGGTCAAACGGTAAGCGGTTTGTTTCTGCAAACATCGCCGTGGTAAACGCTAAAAAGGCAGGAAAATGGATCAGGAAATTCCAATGCCACGGATACGCACCTTGCGCTTCAGCAATTGCTCGAAGGTGGAGCGAACTCGTCAGCATCAGCACCCCGATAATCGCCAATCCCAGGGTCAATTCGTAGCTAATCATCTGTGCTGACGAACGTAGACCGCCTAAAAGCGAATACTTGTTATTAGATGCCCAAGCCCCCAGAACAACGCCGTACACACCAAGCGAGGTTATCGCTAAGATGTACAGAATACCAATGTTGATATCCGCAACTTGGAGGGATATTTCGTGTCCGAGGACCGTAATAGAACTCCCAAACGGCACGACTGCAATTGTAACCAGTGCCGGTATCAAGACCATTGCCGGTGCAAGTACATACAGCGGTTTATCCACATGATCCGGGATAAGATCCTCCTTAAAGAGGAACTTAATCCCATCAGCGATTGGCTGTAAAATTCCTTGGAAGCCGACCCGATTCGGCCCGAGCCGATCCTGCATCCATCCACTCACCCGCCGTTCTGCCCAGATCATTGCCATTACGCCAATAATTAGCAGATGCGCGATGAAGAGAATCTTGACGATTGAGCTGATAATTAAAACGCTGAATGGTAAATTTTCCATATTTTTAACTCTTAAATCTGGTCACCGTTCCACAATGTAAAGCTAAGACAAATTGTTCGCTAATCACTCACAATTTCGTTTCACGATGGTTTCCAGTTAAGTTCAACCGCTTCTGGGGTCTGAACGTTATTTTTAACTATTATCTGATTAAGTCCAACTGCCTTATAGTACAGCAAGCTTTAACTTGCCAATTTTGCTAAGATTTCATCAACCTTATTGAGGCTATAGACTTAGGTTAACTTAATTCCCGCATCCCCAATTTTTTGATGCGTCGCGTCCCCGTAGCCCGGTACGTTTTCTGCGATAGCGAGCGCAATCTCACCGGCGAAGTGGTAGTTTATCTCACCCCCCAACTGCTTGGCAAGCTGCTGCGTGATTTCCCAATCGGCTCGCGCTTCACCGGGGGGATCAATCGCCTTACGAATCCGTTGGACCCAGCCGGTTGAATTCGTGAAGGTCCCATCTTTCTCTGCGAAAGTCGTCCCGGGTAGCACCACATCTGCTAATTCTGTAACTTCTGAAGGCAGAATATCTTGCACGATGAGGAAGTCAACGCTTTCTAATGCTGCTTTCTCGGCGGCTTCAAGAGGACGTTCCGGCGCACCGCTGACGAGGTAAACAACTTTTGCTCCGGAAACCTTTTCCCAAAGCGCATCACCTTCCAAAACAACATGGTCTCCGTTCGCAGAGCCGAGTATCGTTCGCGCGCCTGCTGTGTTCGGATTCTTATCCGCTTCGATGGTGAATTGTGGGAATTTGTGTGCTTCGCCCGGCAGCTGCCCAAAGAGTCCTAACTGAGTCGTTTGCAGCACATCGTGTGCGAACTGCTGTAAAACGTAATTATCTTCATTCGTGCCTTGTGCAGAGCCGATAACAACGATATCCTCAGCTGCTACTTCCGATAGGTTTTCTGTAATTACAGTTAAGGCATCTGCCCAATGTGTTGGCGTGAGTTCATCATCAACCCGTTTCAGTGGGAGTTGGAGCCGATCATCGCTGTTCACATAGTGGTAACCGAGGCGACCATCATCACACATCCAATACTGATTAATATCTCCGTGGAACCGCGGTTTCAGTCGATAGACCCCATCGGGTTTGTATTCTACTGTAATATTGCATCCGACGCTGCATCCTGTGCAGACGCTATCCGCTTTCTCCAAGAACCATGGACGGGATTTAAACAAAAAATCTTTGCTAATCAACGCACCGACGGGACAGATATCGACAACATTTCCTGCGAGTTTATTATCTAACACCTGTATTGGAGTTCCATCGTGACTTCGTGGAATATCAATTTCGTCGTGAGAACCACGGTTAATTAAGCCCAATTCGCCACTGCCAGAAACCTCTTCACAGAATCGGATACACCGGGTACAAACAATACACCGTGTCGAATAGAGCAGAACGTCGGGTCCCAAATCCTTCTTCGGCGGCACATTTTTGACTTCAAGGTAACGACTCTTATCGTGTCCATGTCGATGGGAAAAGTCTTGCAAGTCACACTCACCGGCTTGATCACAGACCGGGCAATCGAGCGGATGATGGACGAGCAGGAATTCCAAAATATCCTCACGCGCTTTTTTGACGCGTGGGCTGTCCGTTTGAACAATAAAGTCGTATTTTCCATCGAGTTTTCTATCCGGTGGTGCCGTTCTCACGGTCGTTGTGCAGCCCGTTGCGAGCTGCCGATCAGGAACAATGGCACCAGCAGGCGGGAAGAAAACGTAAGGTTCGACGAGACACATTCGGCAATTCGCAGGACGGCTCAGCCCCGGATGATAACAGTAGTGAGGGACCTCGATGCCGTGTTGCCTCGCTGCCTCAACTATATTCGTTCCATCTTCAACCTCAACCTCGAGGTCATTTAATTTAATAAATGCCATTTTTTAATTTTTCCTTCCTACAGGTCAGCGAACTCTTTCGGAACAAATCGCTGTTGATACGCGTAGTTCTCCTCCGGTGGGACTGTGGCTTCGGCAACAGATAAGGTAACGAGTTTACCTTCTCGGATAGCGGCTTCAAACTCAGGACGGAATTTGCGCATATAACTCACGGCTGGCCACGAGACGGCGATACCGAAAACGCAAATCGTGTTCCAAGTCATCGTGTCTACATTTGCGATGTTGTTAGCAACACTTTCCAGCAGGTCTAAGTCTTCATAAATTTCTTCGGTTTCACCCGTATCGCCCCATCTCCCGTTTTCGGCAACACCGAATTTCGGACGAGTGATCGTGCTTTTGCGTCCGTTTCCGTCGGCAATACGCTGGACAATATCGCGCACCCACGGTGTCCCCCAACGGCACGGCGTACACTGTCCGCACGACTCATGCGCATAGAACTTCATGATATTGAGCAGGCAATCAACGATATTCCGAGTCTCGTTCATCACGATGATACCGCCGGAACCGAGCATCGATTTGGCGAGTGTGAGTGAAGTAAAATCAAGCCGCGTGTCCAACTCATAGTGTGTCAAAATCGGGGCAGAACTCCCACCGGGTATCACCGCTTTCACCTCTTCACCGCGCAAACCGCCTGCGACCTCAATGAGTTCAGTGGATGTCAATCCGAGTTCAAGTTCATAAACACCCGGTTCGTTAACATCACCACTGATGCAGTAAAGTTTCGTACCGGTATTGGGATCCGGGGTCGGCGGATCGCTCCGTGTATCGGCGTACGTCGGTCCCATTTGGGTGTACCATTCAACACCGTTACCGACAATGAAAGGTAGGTTACACAGCGTCTCGACGTTCTGGACGACCGTCGGTTTCCCGAACACGCCTTCAACCGCGGGAAACGGTGGTTTGTTACGGGGTTGTCCGCGTTTCCCTTCAAGCGATTCAATCAAACCTGTCTCTTCACCGCAGATATAAGCACCCGCACCGGGGTGTGTGTAGATGTCAATGTTGAGTCCTGTACCGCGAACATCTTTTCCGAGGTACCCCTTTTCATAAGCCTCTTTGATAGCAGCATCCAACATCTTTTTTCCGAGGGTGAATTCACCGCGAATATAGACGTAAGTCGTCTCGATACCCATCGCGTAGCAGCAAATCAAGATACCTTCAATCAACAGGTGTGGATTTTTTTCCAAGACGTAACGGTTACTGAACGTTCCTGGCTCGCTTTCATCGGCGTTGCAACACAGGTAACACGGCTTTATGTCCTTGGGGACGAAGCTCCATTTCAAACCCGTCGAAAATCCGGCACCGCCTCTCCCTTTCAACCCCGAATCCATTACCATTTTAGCAATATCTTCTGGTTGATATTCGGCGATAGCCTTTTCAAAGCGGGTGTAGCCGTCGTATTGGCGAAAGACATCGAACGTGTTAATATCAGGCACATCCAGATGCTCGTAGAGAATTCGTTTTTCTTCAGCCATACTTTCTCCTCTACAAATTGTCTAAGATTTCATCAACCTTTTCCGGGGTTAAATTCTTATACAGATCGTCATTGATCATGATAACGGGCGCGACATCACACGAAGCAAGGCATTCTACCTTCATGAGCGTGAACTTACTGTCAGCCGTTGTCCCTTTCGCAAGATTGGTTTCGGAGGCGACATCTGTACCCAATTTTTCCTTGAGATGCTCCAAAACAACTTGGCAATCCTGCAAGGCACAAGGCAATGTATGGCACACTCGAATGACGTACTCGCCTACCGGTTCTTCAAAGAACATCGGATAGAAGGTGACAACATCTTTGACCTTCATCACGGAGACTTCGAGTTGTTCTGCGACGTACTTCATAACAGCAGGCGTGATGTAGCCTGCCTGCCGTTGTGCGAGGTGGAGCGTTGGCAGCATCGCTGCCTCCTTAACGGGATACCGCCCTATCAACGCGTCGAACGCACGCTGATTTTCTTCGTTAAACGCGAAAGGCGTTTCAATTTGAATAAGTTCATCTGACATCTATTAGATTTTCCTTTGCTACGAATGCCTCCTGTACTTTGCGAGGCAGTTCAACAAAAATGAAATAAGATTCGGGATACAAGTAGTCCTCCTGAGATTCATCAACGACTCGCAGATAGCCTTCACGAGCCGCTTTTTCATCAGGTAAAATTTGGTAGAGTTTTCGCTGCTCTATGTCTTCACAACCACCGTTTTCGATGCAAAGCATAAATTGGGTTTCTAATCGTTTCTTTTTCATCCTAACTGAAAATTCTTCTTAAAAATGTTACACCTTTGTAACATTCGACGGACAGCGATTATTGGTATAGAACCCAGTCCCTATAAGGATTCATAGATACATTTTGCTTTTGTTTTCTCCGCTGTAAAAAAAATAATTTGGCGAAAAGTGTGGCATTTAACAGTTGATAAATTACCTCTTAAATTGACAAATATCGTGTGTTTTAGTAATTCCCATAAAACTGAATACGGTTGCCTTCTGGATCGCGGATGTCGAAAATGGCATGCCCATCGTTGTTCTCCAATTTCCGCAATCGCTTGCCTTTCGATCTGATGTGCTGATGAACAGCACTCACGCTTTCAACTTCAAAGACCAGTTTTTGCCTTCCTTCGTTCGGTTTGCTTGCGCTGTGAAGGAGCAACTTGCAGGTGCCCGTGTCAAAGCGGAAAAAGCGGTGTTCTGGGAACGGCTGATCCTCGTCCGGGGTCAATCCAATGACATCCCTGTAAAATGCGATGATCCCCTTCATGTCTTTGACAAAGAGCATAATGCCACTGAGTTCCATTTAATCCTCCTAAAACAGACCGTACGCTCTGGCAAATTTACCGATCTAATTCGCCCGCGATGACGTTCAAACTTCCTAACACCGCCACAGTATCAGAAACCATTCCACCTTCCAACATGTGCGGTAATGCTTGGAAATTCAAGAAACTCGGTGGACGGATACGGATGCGGTAACCCGTTCCACTCCCGTCGCTGACGATGTAAAATCCGAGTTCTCCGTTCGGGGATTCAGTTGCACAATAGTGATCGCCTTTTGGAACCTCCACGCCGTGGCCATCCATAATAACTTTGAAATGATGGATTAAGCCCTCAATATGCCCGTAAGCATCCTCTTTGTGCGGGAGCATAATTTTGTTATTTTCGGAGTTGACCGGTCCATCAGGCATATTATCAAGGACTTGGGCAATGATATCACAGCTCTGAATCATTTCTTCCATGCGCACGAGGTAACGGTCATAGGCATCCCCGTTGGTTCCAACCGGCACATCAAACGTCACCTCATCGTAACTCGAGTAGGGTTCAGCCTTGCGGAGGTCGTGCGCAACGCCGGTTGCCCGGAGACAGGGCCCCGTCAAACCGTAGTTAATCGCGTCTTCACCTGAAATAGGACCAACGCCTTTCGTGCGATCCATCCAGATACGATTTCGGGTAAGTAGCGTGTGAGTCTCCTTGAGTGCCTTCGGGAAATTGCTAATGAATTGCCGGACATCTTCCTCACACCCCTGATAGAGATCTCGAAGAACACCGCCTACACGTGTGTAACTCGTCGTCAATCTCGCGCCTGTTGTTTTTTCAAAGATGCTGTACAACTTTTCGCGTTCACGGAAACTGTAGAGGAATACTGAGAATGCCCCTAAATCCAGCGCTGCCGTCCCCAACCAGAGCAGATGATCTGCCACCCTTGAGAGTTCTGCCATCAAAATACGGATGTATTGGCACCTTTTCGGCACCTCAATACCGAGCAATTGCTCGACTGCAAGCACATACCCGAAGTTATTCGACAGCGGCGACAGATAGTTCATCCTGTCCGTTACAACGATGTATTGGTTGTAATCCAGATGCTCACCGAGTTTCTCGAATCCTGTATGTAGGTAGCCGGCATGCGGCGTTGCCTTTAAAATGGACTCGCCGTCGAGTTCTAAGACAATGCGAAGGGTGCCGTGCGTTGCAGGATGTTGCGGACCGAAGTTGAGAACCATCTTCTCGCCTGTCGCGCGTTCCAACCCACTTTGCATAAAATGCTCCTTTTATTTCGGTTATTGGCTATCGGCTATCGGCTATCGGTTAAGGAATCTGTGGTGATTGCGAAGATTTTATATGCCGAAAACCATCTGTTAACTGTATGCCGAAAGGTTTGCGTAGCAAACCCGCCTTATGCCACACGCGCATAAGGCGTTGATTCCGACTGCTGACAGCCTGTTCACACATTCTGCTTGTCAAAATTGAACCGTTCACGCTCGCCGCGGCCCCGGAGTGGGTAATCCTTACGGAGCGGGTGTCCCTCAAAGTCGTCTGGCATTAAGATCCGACGGAGATCGGGGTGCCCCTCAAAATGGATACCGAACATGTCATAAGTTTCGCGTTCCAACCAGTTTGCGGCTCGCCATAATCCTGTAGCAGATGAAATGCTCAAGTCGTTTTCATGCACAGGGACTTTGACCCGAACGCGGCACTGCCCTTGATAGGAATAGAGTTGATAGACGACCATGAATCTCGCATAGTCGAACTGCATTAACTCCGATTCCATCCGCGAATTGTCTACTGCTGTGACATCAACGAGGTAGATATAGGCGAGTTCGGGATCTGTTTTCAGATATTCCAGAACGGCGTAGGCACGTTCTTTACGTACAACAACGACAGTGGTTCCACGGACTTCGTCCTGAGCTAAAAGCGCGTCTGCGTGCGCTGCCTCTAACTTTTCAAGGACAAGAGGTTTCGACTGTTCTTCGACTTCTTTCTCTTCATTCATAATTTTTTAACGATTATATCTGAGCGGGGTATCCGTTGTCCACCCCGATCTAAAATTGTTAAGAAACCAGTTTTAGGTTAGAAAAGGTTTGTTAACGATTAGAATACTGCCCTGACAACGAAAGGGCAGCTCGGATTTAATAATGGGAAACTCCTTTAGGTAAGGTACCACTATCAATCTTTTGCTGTACCTGTAGCACCGCATCAATGAGATCTTCGGGACGTGGTGGGCATCCGGGAATATAGACATCCACGGGGAGGAACTGGTCAACACCTTGGATAAGGGTATAGGTGTCAAACACACCACCGCAGGAAGCGCACGCTCCCATTGAGATGACCCACTTTGGGTCGGGCATCTGGTCGTAAATACGTTTCAAGACCGGCATCATTTTGATGGAAATTCTGCCGGAGACAATAAGAAGGTCGGATTGGCGCGGGGAAAAACGGATTGCCTCGGAACCAAATCGAGAAAGGTCGTATTTGGAAGCCAAAGTTGCCATCATCTCAATCGCACAGCAAGCCGTACCGAACGGCATCGGCCACAGAGAGTTTTTTCGTCCCCAGTTGACGACTTTATCAATCGTCGTTGTGATGATGTTACCGTCCTGTCCGGTATCTGGTCCAAAGTCTAATCCCATGTTAAGCCTCCTTTCTTCCAAGCGTAGATATAGCCGAGAAGAAGAATACCGATAAACACCAGCATTTCAATTAAAATGAACAAACCACTTGTTTCAGAGAATTTCTTGAAGACCAATGCCCAAGGGTAGAGGAACACCACTTCAATATCGAAGATGATGAAGAGCATCGCGATGAGATCGAACCGAATCGTAAACCGTTGCCGCGCGTCGCCAACTGGGCGGACACCGGATTCGTACACGGAGAGTTTGACGGGGGTTGGGCGTTTAGGACCAAGAATATGCGTCAGGGCAAGGTTAACCGCCGCAAAGATCACAGCGAATAGCCCTAACAATAAGATCGGAAGATAATCTATTAGCATTGTTTCTAATCTATTTTGTCCTCACACATCTTAAAAACTTCGCCAAAGCGAAAACTTAATTCAGACTCGCAAACAGATTTTTTTCACACGCTTAATAGTTTGACATATTTCCAAAACATTGTCAAGTTTTTTTCAAAAAAAAATAAAAGCCGATGACAAAACAAATTCCTTAAGACGAATCTGTTTTGCTATCGGCTTTTCAGATTTACGGAGATAAACGCGTCATCGCCCATCTCCCATCGGGTTGCAGCGTATAACAGAGCCGGTCGTGGAGGCGGCTCGGACACCCCTGCCAGAATTCAAACAGATTCGGGACGAGTCGGTAACCGCCCCAATGTGGCGGTCGCGGAATTTTATCAGGTGGATAAGTCTGTTCTGCCTGTTGGAAACCCGCTATGAGATGCTCACGACCCGAAATAATAAGACTCTGACGTTCTGTCCACACAGCAAGTTGACTGCTCACCGGACGGCTTGCGAAGTAAGCATCTGATTCCTCAGGTGTCATCTTTTCAACGAGGCCGGTACTCCGAACCTGTCGGTCGAGTTCACGCCAATAGAACACCAAAGCAGCGTTTGGGTTCTCCGCAAGTTCCCGCCCTTTCTGACTCTCATAATCCGTGTAAAAACAGAAACCTTTCGCGTCAAAGCCTCTGAGGACGACCATTCGGGCAGCGGGGACACCTTGTGGTGTCGCAGTTGCTAACGTCATCGCATCGGGTAGGTCGAGTTTGGCATCAATCGCATCTGCAAACCACTTTTCAAACTGTTCAAACGGATTGGATGAAGCGTTCTGTTCAAGCAGGTTTCCATTATGTGCTTTGTATTCTCTACGGAGTTTATCAGTGTTCATAGTTTACCTTCTCCAAAAGTTCGGTGAAAAGAGGATTAGCACGGTATAAAGTTCCAAGCGTCCCAGTAGCATACAGAAGGATAAGACGTATTTTCCTGTGGTGTGAATGTGGGCGTAGTTGTCAGCCGGACCTACGCTACCCAGCCCCGGACCGATGTTGCCCATTGTCGCAATTGTCGCCCCCGCAGCACTGACAAGGTCGAGTCCTAAAGTCGTCATAATGCAAGTTACAATCGCAAAAATCCCGATGAAAAAGAAAAAGAAGCCGAGAACGTTCGTCATCACTTCGGGCGGAACAACTCGGTCGTTCACACGAATGGGCAGCACAGCGTGCGGAAAGATGAGGCGTTTGATTTCAGCACCACTCTGTTTGATGAGAAGGAGGAATCGAACCTGTTTCATACCGCCGCCTGTGGAGCCTGCACAGCCGCCGTAGAACATGAGTGTTACCAAGATGAACTGGGAAAGCGCGGGCCACTGTTCATAATCAGCAGTGCCGTAACCGGTCGTTGTGATGATTGCCATGACCTGAAACGTAGCGTAACGGAGTGAGGTCCACATCGAGTCGTAAGGTATATCGCCATTTACTTGGAATCTGATGGTGTTCCACGAAATTAAGGTGATACTTACAGCAATAACGATACAATAGAACTTGAATTCTGTGTCTCGGAAATAGGCTTTAAAATCACCGCGGAGTCCCCGATAGTGAAGCGCGAAATTCGTGCCAGCGAGGAACATAAAGAAACTAATAACCATATCAACATAAATACTATCATAATGACCGATACTGGCGTTTTTTGTTGAGAACCCGCCGGTCGCCATAGTCCCAAAGGTATGGCAGAGCGCGTCAAATAGCGACATGCCTCCGAACATCAAGAGTGCTGTTTCAAGAAAAGAGAGCAGCAGATAAACCCCCCAGAGGAGTTTGGCAGTCTGCGTGATGCGAGGTGTGAGTCGATCGGTTTCGGGGCCCGGTGCTTCAGCGCGAAAAAGCTGCATACCACCAATACCGAGCAGCGGAAGAATCGCAACAGCGAGAACAACAATTCCCATTCCACCGAGCCAGTGTGAGAAACTCCGCCAGAAGAGCATTGCGTGGGAGAGGGATTCAATTTCGGTCAGGACAGTCGCGCCGGTTGTTGAAAACCCCGCCATGGATTCAAAATAGCAAAAGGAGAACGCTACCCATGGTGAGCGGCCCGCGATATGGAACACGCCGGCCAGTAGATACGGAAGCGAGCCAAAAAGCGCAACTGTTACCCAGCCCATAGCCACGACAGCAAAACCTTCGCGTATGCCGAGTTCTTCGTGTCGTGCTCGGAAACTCAAGCGGAGGATCAGACCGGCGATGAGAGTAATTGTTAGTGAGGTGAGAAACGCTCCTAAATCGGTACGTATCACTTCATCTATTGTTGTATGATAGTAGATGCCAACCGCTAACGGAAACAGCATCGTCCCTGCCAGACAGATAAGCAAATTACCGAGAGTGTAAAAAATTAATTTAAGGCTCATATTTAATGGTTATCAGTCAACCATTTAATCTCTGCGTTCTGCGAAGAGATCTTCGACAACCGGAATTGCTCCTGGTAAGCTGAAGACAATAACGCGATCTGTGGGTTGGATGACGGATTGTCCAGTTGGAATGATAAGTCTATCCCGTCGGATGATCGCGCCGATAAAGGCATTTTCTGGGAATTTTGTTTTAAAAGAGACGAGTTCTTTATGTGCGATTTTCGAGTTAACACCGGCAACGATCTCAATGACTTCAGCATCTATGCCGTGAAGTGAAGCCACGGAAATGATATGTCCGCGACGAATAAGGCGCAGAATGTTACTGACAACCGTCAGATGCCGGCTGACTGCCCCATCGAGTCTCGGAATGCGTGCTAACAATGGAAGATAACGCGGCTGCTGCACGAGGGCAAGTGCACGCTGCGCGCCGTTCTCTTTTGCCGTCATACATGCCATAATATCGCCTTCGTCATCGCCTGTAACCGAGATAAACCCGTTAACTTCCTCTACACCTGCCTCCTCAAGAAGCCTGAATTGGAGATAATCGCCTTGCAAAACAGTTGTACGCTTTAGGCTTTGTGAGGCTAATGCCGCCTGCTCTGGATTGGCTTCGATCAGTTTGACGTTAGTACCTCTCTCTTCGAGGACACGCGCGAGTTCGATACCAATATGACTTGCACCTACAATTATAACACGGTCAAGTTGCTGGTTGAACGTGATGCCACTGATACGCAGCAGCTGTTCAATTGCTATCGCACTGCCGATGACAAATACCTCGTCGCTCTGCTGCAGCGCATCAGCACCTCTCGGAATGATAATGTGTCGATTGCCGTTACTGATCGGATGCCCGTTATTAGAGAGACCTCGACGGCTAATAGCAGCAAATCGAATATCGTCAAGAAGACCGTTCGCGTCTAATTCAGCGAGCGATTTACCAATCAATGGGTTGGACTGTTTAATCCGAAAAGAGACAAGTTGGACTCTCCCGTCCTCAAAATCGACAATCTCTCGTGCTTCGGGAACCTGTAAAAGTCGGACAAATTCAGCGACGCAGAGCCGCTCTGGGTTGACCAGCAAATCGATACCGAAGTCTTTGGGAGTCAGATCACTTTCTGGGCAGAAGTAGTCAGGATTTGAGACGCGT
>JAJECD010000064.1 GCA_022822215.1 Candidatus Poribacteria bacterium
AGATTGATCCAGATATACCGCTCCGTTAATCTATATTCACGTCCCTCCCTTCCCATACTTTTGTCAACATATACCTATCAAAACCCCAGACTATTTAGTTTTAAAGGGTTCCTGTCTCTGGAAGCCTGGATTTATTCAGGACCGCGCACCTGTCCCGAACAAGTTCGGGCTTCCAGACCCAATTTAAAAGAAAACAGTTGACAAAAATTCTGAGATGCATTAGGATATAAACAATGGAGGTGATAACCATGATTGATCGACGCGGATTTCTAAAATCGATGGCAGGCTTGACAACAGGTATTCTGCTGTCATCGGCGTGCGCAGAGGGGGACGAAGCCAATATTGCCAGCGACCGTTTAGGCCCCCTCCTGCCAACACGGAGACTCGGACGCACTGGCGAAGCTGTAACCATGCTTGCCCTTGGCGGATGGCATATCGGAGAGATGTCTGAAGCAGAGGCACAGAAAACAATTGACATCGCACTTGAAGGCGGCGTACGTTTCTTTGATAGCGCAGAATCTTATCAACGCGGTGGCAGTGAGAGTCGCCTGGGAAAACTACTTGTTCCCAAATACCGAGACGATATATTTCTTATGACGAAAACGACCGCAGTTACTGCTGAGGACGCTTGGAGACATCTCGAAGGTTCACTCTCACGTTTGAATACCGATCGGCTTGATCTCTGGCAGGTGCATTCAATCAGGAACCCCGCAGATGTGGATGAACGGCTTGACAACAGTATCCTGGATGTCATGCTCAAAGCAAAAGAGACAGGAAAGACGCGCTATATCGGGTTCACCGGGCACTCAAGTCCTGCAGCCCATGAACGCATGCTTGAACGTACCGATATTTTTGATGCGTGTCAATTGGCAATGAACCTTGTTGATGTCAGTTACGAGAGTTTCATTGGGCGAGTTGTACCGACGCTCGTCGAACGCAATATCGGTGTAATTGGAATGAAAGCACTCGCAAACGGCGGATTTTTCGGGGGAACGCAGCACGGTAAACACGGCGCAAATCCGAAAGTCGTCCCCGATAGAGTTAGCGTTTCCGAAGCGATCCGGTTCGTCTGGTCCCTACCCGTGAGCACACTTGTTACCGGTCCGGACAACGCTCAGCAGATGCAAGAGAAAATTGACATCGCCAAGAAGTTCACAGGCATGGAAGATGATGAGCGTCAAGCGTTGATAGAAAAGGTCGAGGATATGGCTGGAACAACGGTTGAATTTTACAAAGCCTAATGTTTGCCAGCACCCTACAAAAAACACCCCATGCCGATCTTTTTGCGCTTGTGTGTCCTCATCTGTTTGTGTGTTCGTGTGGAAGCTGAGGTCCAATTTACCGATGTCACCGAACTGTCTGGTGTCAATTTTCAGCACTTCACCGGCGCAACCGGTGAACGATATATGCCTGAAACGATGGGTGCCGGGTGTGCCTTTCTCGATTACGATACTGACGGTCGTTTAGACATTCTCCTCGGAAATGGGACGGCATGGCAGGCTTCCGAGACAGCGAGTACGCCGCGGCTTTACCGCAACATAGGCAGTGGGCGGTTCGCCGATGTTACTGCAGCAGCGAAACTCAACGTCCCGATGTATGGGATGGGCATAACGGTGGCGGATTACGACAACGATGCCGATCCTGATATCTACTTCACGAATGTCGGTGAAAATCGACTCTTCCGCAATAACGGGGATCGCACTTTTACGGATGTCACCGGATTCGCAGCAGTCGCAGATCCCAACTGGTCGACAAGTGCCGCTTTCTTTGATGCCGATAACGATGGGTGGCTCGACCTGTTTGTTTGCAACTACGTTGAATGGACCCCTGAGACGGATCTGCCGTGTACACTGAATTCAACAATTGACAACGTACAGTACCGCACCTATTGCACGCCGACTGTCTATACCGGGCAGTCCGCTCGGTTTTATCAGAACCGAGGGGATGGCACCTTCGCTGACCTCACTACGCAAGTTGGACTCTACAATCCGATAGGAAAATCGCTCGGTGTTACCCTGTTGGATTACAACCGTGACGGCTGGATGGATCTCGCCGTCGCTAACGATACTGAACCCAATTTTCTCTATCGGAATAACGGGGATGGCACATTTACCGATGAAGCCCTTGTTATGGGGATCGCCTTTAGTGAGACAGGCAGCGCACGCGGTAGCATGGGCATTGATGCGGCGGATGTTTATAACAACGGCGGCACTGTAATCGCTATCGGTAATTTTAGCAACGAAAAGACTGCCTTCTTTTATGCGAAATCAGGCGACACCTATTTTACGGATAACGCTGATCCTGCCGGGATTGCCAACGTAAGTTACCGTTCCCTGACGTTTGGGGTTCTGTTTTTCGATTGCGACTTGGATGGCGGGCTTGATCTATTTTGTGTCAATGGGCACATTGAACCGGAAGTGCTTCGCTATCAGCAGCATACCGCTTACGCACAACTCCCTTCCCTCTTTCAAAATCAGAAGGACGGGACGTTTCGAGATATTACAAAGCGTGCCGGACTCGTTCAGGAAGGGGTCGGGCGTGGGTGTGCCTACGGGGATTACGATAACGATGGCGATCTGGACCTGCTTGTAAGCAATAACGGTGTTAAAGACGAGTACAACCGTGCGTGGCTCTTGCGGAATGACACTACACCTTTACTTAACTACCTCCGGGTCAAAACCGTTGGTGTTCGCAGCAATCGAGATGGTATTGGCGCACAGGTCCGCGTCAAGTCGGGAGATAGCCTCCAATACCAGATGGTTCGCACGGGTAGTAGCTACTGCTCACAAAGCGAGACGATATTGACTTTCGGATTAGGGAAAAATGAGACGGTCGCGCAACTCGAAATTCAGTGGCCCTCTGGTGAGGTAGACCGGTACGTAGAACTCAGCGCCAATCAAACTGTAGAGGCGATTGAAGGGGCATCCAAAAAATGAAACTCAGTTTATATGGATGTGCTGATTACCCCAGCTCGGTAAGTGCGGTTTCCAGCCGCACCGGTGCTGAAGGTCTAATTAATTCTAAGGTTTACCATAGATGTCTCCTCCTAATAGTTTTAGCACTCATCGGTGGATGCCAAAGTAGCGAGAACACATCCACTAAAAAGAAACCGGCACCCACAACAGTCGCTCAATCAACGGCTTCACCTTCAGCAGAGGACTACAACAACAGGGGAACAGCTTATCAACGCGCCGGAAGACTCCCTGAAGCGGCATCGGCTTATCAACACGCTATTGAGATGAAGCCGACGCTGGTGGAAGCGCACCATAATTTAGGCACTGTCTATGTGATGCAAGGGAAACTCGCTGAAGCCATTGTTGCGTACAAACGTGTAATTCAGTTGAGACCGGATATGGCGGAGGCTTATATCGACTTAGGCAGAGCCTATGGGTTCGCAGGGCAGCTCGACGCAGCGATTGCAGAATACGAGAAGGCACTGACGCGAGATGCGACCCTTCCGCACGCACATTATGGAATCGGCGTTGCATACAGACATAAAGGCGTATTCTCGGAAGCGATCCCTGCACTTGAAAAAGCGATTGGACTCAAACCGGATTTTCCAGAAGCACTGATGCAGATCGGCTATGTCTATCGAGAAACAGAACGCTTCACAGAGGCATTGGAAGCCTTTACGACAATCACAGACCTCTATCCTTTGAGTGCCACGGCATATCACGAAATTGGGATCTGTTATACAAAACAGGACGCATACCCTAAAGCCATTAAGGCTTTTAAGAGAGCCTTGCAACTGAACCCAGATGCGGTCGAGACGCAGAACCTGTTACGGGTTGCCGAAGCACGGGTTGCGCGTGAAAAATAGTATCATACTTTGGGCGAGTACGCCGCAAATCTTTTAGATTGTCTCTTGTTGTAGCATAGGAAACCGTTAGCCTGTGTCTGATTGTAGCATAGGAAACCGTTAGCCTGTGTCTGATGTAGCATAGGAAACCGTTAGCCTGTGTCTGATTGTAGCATAGGAAACCGTTAGCCTGTGCCATTGTCTAAGTAATTACAGAATCCACTATAATTCCAAAGAAGGAGGAAAAAATGCGCCAGGTTATATTTTCCACGTTGTTGATAGCGGTATTCTCCGCTGCGGCGCTTCTCACGTTCGCTGCTGATATCGAAGATGGGCTTTGGATGTATCTACCGATGAATGAAGGGGCAGGAAACAAGGTTAACGATCACGGTCCACACAGCTTTGACACAGAACTCAGTAAGTCCCCACCGAAGTGGGTCGATGCCAAACACGATGACCTCAAACAGGTGATGGAGTTTGATGGCAAAGGATCCTTCGTCAAAATTGATATGGCGGGTCAGAACAAAGACATCGATTCCCACTTTGATGATAAAAAGGGCATTACCATTTGTGCCTGGGTCAAAGTTCTGAAAGTCGGAACCGATGCACACGGGCAGACCCGTCAACCTATTGTTATGAAGGGCAACGCCAACGAATGGGAATTCTCGCTCTATATTTACGACGATTTCGGGGCAGGTATGTCGGTCTGGACATGCCCAGGCTCTGGTGTTTCGGAACCAAACGGGCCAGGCACAGCACCCGGCGGTGAATGGATCCACCAATGCGGTACATTTCTATTAGATGAAGGCGTGCGCGTTTACGTCAATGGTGAAGAAGATCCCGTCGCCGAAGCACCCGATAACGGTAATGGTCCCTGCGAAACCGGCAACCGTCCTGTATTCATCGCACACCGTGAGGATGGACAGTGGTTAAACGCTGTGATTGCCGAAGTCTATATGTGGGATAGGGTCATTGACATTGATGAGATGAACCTTGCCATGAAAACAATTGGCGGATTGGCGGTTCAACCGGGGGGTAAATTGACGACCACCTGGGGCAATGTAAAACGCCGCTAACAACTGATAAGAAAATGGAAGGCTGGAAGGCTGGGTACCCAATCTTCCAACCTTCCAACCTTCCAACCTTCCAACCTTCCAACCTAATCTTCCAACCTACGCTCCCAACTACGCCATTATTTCTTCAGACGCTGGATTCGTTTTGAACCCACCCGCCATGATGTTGTTATAAGGCTCTTCTGCTGGACGATTGACGGGTCGCATCTCAGGCTTGTGGTATCCAAATCGAACCGCTTTCCGCCACTGATCCGTCCGATTGACCTCCGACCAATGGATGAGGCAATAACTAAAGAAGATCACATCTCCTGCTTTTGCCGGAACCGGAATCGAGTCAACGAAATCGGGATGGAATTTATCGGTAGGCAGATGCGGTGCCGTGCCTTCACCTGTAATATGTTCCCGCGGTCCCTCTTTATGACTGCCGGGGACAACCCGTAGCGCACCGCTCTCAAACGGCGCATCATCGAGATGGACGAGGCAATCCACGAAGTCGAGTCCGTCGTGTGGATAGAACGGATAGTCTTGGTGCATCGGGAACGGTGTCCCTTTTTCAGGCGGTTTCGCATGTAGCACAGTATGGTGCCACTGAATTGTATCCCCAATGAGTGCCTGCACCGCACCCGTTAGCCGTTCATGGAAGATCACCCGACCCCATGCCGCCGAATAGAAGTGGGGGTTGTGCATAAAAACGGCTTTCGTTGTCTGTTGATCCTCTTCTTTGAGGTAGCGTGTACGCCAAGGTCCCGGCCAACCGATAGTTTCCTGTCCCCAGTTGTTGATAATCCGAACCATTTCAGATGCCAGTTCTTTCGTTTCTGCGGGTGTAAAGAGTTGATCTACCTTGAGGTAACCATTCTCATGATAAAAATCAACCTGTTCTTGCGTTAGCATATTCAGACTCCTTATTGCTATTCAGCATGTTCGCGCGAGTACCCAAAAATGTTACTTGCTCTCAATTCTACTTTAAAACTGCATATTTTGTCAACTTGCTTAATTTTAGACGACGGGCTAAAAAAGAGTGCTTTTTCTTTGTAGATGTGCTATACTGTTTCTAAAGAAAAGAAAGGGCGACTCCAAGTATGGCGCAAGATTTCGACAATCTAAGCAAACGTTTATGGACGGATCATCCCCAAGACTTGTCTCGCTTCGTCACAGGCGAAGACGATGTTGAAATCGGTGAAGACATTAACACAGAACAACATTTTGTCGTCGCCCGGCACACCGACATCACAAAGTGGGCGCAGATCAACGGACAGACAGTGATTTTGCACGTTGAGTTGCAGCTTCGCGAAAGCACACACAGACCCATGTGGGCACGAAATGCACAATATCAGGGATACCTCGTTGGCGAATACCAGGTGCCCGTCTATTCTAACGTTATTTATTTCCACCCCAGAGCCGGACGCGACGACCCGGGTGGATACGCCTACAAACACGAAGGCTATGGACATGCGAATCACTATAAGGTTATCCGCCTCAGTGAGGTAGAGGGGCAACCGATTTTAGAGCAACAGGCACCGGGGTTACTCCCATTTACACCGCTTATGAAACCCCCCGAAGGCATGGCTCTCGAACGTTGGATTCAAACCTGTGTTGACGCGACGCTCGCTCTACCTGCCGATCAGGAGACCCAAGGGGACCTTCTTTGTGGTATCTCTCTGTTTGGTGGCATCGTCTATGACCCCCAACTTTTCAAGAGACTCATCCCGGAGGCAGTCATGCAAGAATCGAGATATTACCAACTCCTGCGTCAAGAATTCATCGCGCAAGGCATAGAACAAGGTGCGCGCCAAATGAGTATTGAAAGCACATTGAACATTCTCAGTGAGCGCTTCCCAAGTGCGGATGTCAACGCTCTCAAGCCGCTTCTGGAAGCGATTGACGATCTCAACCGGCTCAAGGCGTTGAACCTAAGTGCTTCCATAACAGAGAATTTCCGTGCATTCCAAGAAGGCTTAGAGACATAACCAACAGCAGACAAAGGAAAAAAGCAATGAGTCTTTTGGGTATTGATGTAGGCACAACTGGATGTAAGGTCATCGCTTTCCGCGAAGATGGAACTGTCCTTGCCCAAGCGTATGGCGAATATCCGTTGATCCACCCGCAACCCGGCTGGTCAGAACTCGACGCGAACGTCGTCTGGGAGAACGTAGCGACCGGTATTCAGCAGGTTGCAACACAAACAAAATCCGATCCGATTGAGGCAATCAGTGTCGCCTCGCAAGGTGAAGCCGTAACACCGGTATCCGCTGATGGACAGATTTTAGCGAATGCCATTACCACTTTCGACGCACGCACATCAGGTATCTGTGATGAGTTAAGACAGCACATAACACCGCTTGAAGTGATGCAAATCACCGGCATGCCAATCAGCGACATTCATACCTTAGCCAAACTTATCTGGATACAGCAGAATCAACCCGACATCTATCGACAGGTATGGAAATTCCTCGGCTTTGAAGATTTCGTCTACTTCAAACTCGGCGTTTCACCCGTCGTAGACTATTCCCTCGCTGCCCGCACGATGGCGTTTGACATTATCAATAAATCGTGGTCAGAGAAGATGCTCGGTCTCGCGGATGTGGATGCAGCCCTTTTCCCCGATACAGCCCCTTCCGGAACAGCCATCGGTGAGGTTAGCGCGAAGGTCGCTGCAGCACTCGATCTACCGCAAGGCGTGGTATGCGTTACAGGTGGGCACGACCAACCGTGCGGTGCCTTAGGATCAGGGATCATTCGGAGCGGCGAGGTCATGGATGCCACCGGGACTGTTGAATGTATCGCACCGGCTTTTACGGAACCCGTCATCAATCAGCAGATGATAGATGGTAATTTCGCCTGTTATCCACACGTCGTTGACGGATTGTATGTCACACTCGGCTTTGTATCCAGTGGTGGCGTTGTACTCCGCTGGTTTAGAGACACGCTCGCGCAAGCGGAGGTTGCCCAAGCAGCGGCAGAAGGGCGCGATGTCTACGATATATTGATGGAACAATTGCCTGATACGCCGGGAACGGCGATGGTGCTTCCGCACTTCACCGGATCCGGAACCCCCTATCTCGATCTCGAATCGAAAGGCGCAATTGTTGGGTTGACGCTCTCGACAACGAAAGGTGAACTCGTCAAAGCGATTCTGGAGGGCATTAGTTACGAAATTAAGCAGAACCTCGCTATGCTGCAGGATGCGGGGGTTGTCATCAACGAAGTCCGTGCCATCGGTGGTGGTGCGAAGTCTGAGAAGTGGCTGCAGCTCAAAGCCGATATGTTTGGGAAAAAGGTAATTGCGCTTGATATATCCGAGGGAGTATGTCTCGGTACCGCTATCCTTTCCGGGACAGCAATCGGTAAGTATGACGCTATTGAAACGGCTGTCGAGCAGTTGGTCACGCCCCGTGATGTATACTATCCACGTGAAGAGATCGCGCAGCGTTACGACGAGAAACTAAAAGCCTACGAACAGATTTATCCTGCGCTACGCGCCCTAAATTATGAATTGTAGTGAGACGTATGAAGAAACACGTCGTCGGTATTGACATCGGCGGAACGAAACTCGCCACTGTCGTCGCTGATACAGCCGGGAATATCCTTAACAAAGTTCGTAAACCGACACTTGCCGAAAGAGGTCCAGAATATGCGCGCCAACTGCTATTTGATATGGTTCACGAGACTATCGAATTAGCAGGTTTAGAACGGACAGCGATTTCAGCGATCGGGGTAAGTTGCGGCGGTCCGTTGGATACGAAAACCGGAATCGTCTATTCACCACCGAATTTGCCCGGATGGGACGCACTACCCCTGAAATCGCAATTGGAATCCGAGTTTGAGATTCCCGTGACTATTGAGAACGACGCCAATGCAAGCGCACTTGCGGAATACAGATTCGGCGGTGGACGCGGTTATAACGCCGTTCTCTATATGACGATGAGCACAGGGATCGGCGGCGGTATTGTGCTTGATGGACAGGTCTATCACGGTGCTAACGACAGTGCCGGAGAGGTCGGGCATCAGATACTGCTACCAGACGGACCGCTTTGTGGGTGTGGCAAACGCGGATGCCTTGAAGCACTCTGCTCAGGTCCCGCTATTGCGCGTCGCGCCCAAGCGGCTGTCCGAAATGAGAAGGCATCAGCAACAACACTCTTAGACCTCGCAGGTGGACATATTGAGAGTGTTAGATCGGAACACGTGCTTGAAGCTGCGCGTCAGGGCGATGCCTTGGCACTGCGTCTGGTCGAAGAGACGGCGTATTATATGGGGTGGGGGATCGCAAATTTGGTAAACATTTTGAATCCCGACATCGTTTTATTGGGAACGATTGCGATTGCCGCGGGCGATCTGCTCCTCAACCCAATTCGGAAGACGGTTTCAGAATTTGCGATGACGCGTCCCGCTGAAGCCGTTAAGATAGCACCGGCACAGTTAGGTGAAGCCTTAGGCGACCTTGCTGCCGTCGCATTAGTTGTTTGACAAATCTCTATTTGCAAAGGAAACCAGAAATCCAAAATGGAAAGAATCCAAAATTATATTTCACATCTTCAAGACGTTTTAGCACGACTCACCTTAGCGGATGTCCGAAGTTCCATAGATGTTATTATGGAGGCGTATCACGCTGAGAAGCAAATTTTCGTGATTGGCAACGGAGGGAGTGCCTCTACCGCCTCACACATCGCCTGCGACTTAGGGAAAGGCACAAGCGTCCCAGGCAAACCCCGTTTTCGGGTCATCAGTCTGACCGACAACGTCGCCACAATGACCGCTTGGTCCAACGATGTCTCTTACGAAGATGTTTTCGTAGAACAATTGAAGAATCTCGTCAACCCAGCGGATGTCGTTATCGGCATCAGTGCCAGTGGCAATTCGGAAAACGTCCTCCGTGCGATGCGACACGCCAAAGACATCGGCTGCAAAACGATCGGGTGGAGTGGGTTTGGCGGTGGTAAGTTAGCATCGATTTGCGAAGTCAATG
>JAJECD010000026.1 GCA_022822215.1 Candidatus Poribacteria bacterium
ATGATACGTTGGGAGTGGTTGCTATCTGGCGGGGATATAGACACTGAATATTCCGTAAGCGTCTTGACGAAACGCTGACTATCAATATCCGATCCTAACTTCAGTGGAAAAATATTAGAACCGTGCTTAAAAGGTTCAACATTGATGCCCTCCAAGGCATTGATTTTATCAAAGAGTGCCGTTGCGTGTGCCATAGCACGATTGAAACGCGCCTCAAACCCGTCTATGCCCCGAAGTGCTAACGCTGCTGCGAAGTTTGCAGATGCCAACCCACCGCCAAACATACGACGCTCGTGATATAACCCATCCGTGAACTTAGCTGTGCCTGCCAATATTGCCCCGAAGGGTGCGCCAAAATACTTATATAACGACACATAGACTGTATCAAACAACGCCGCATAATCAGCAGGCGGGATGCCAGTCGCGCCTGACATCATGTAGAGCCGCGCGCCATCAAGATGGCTTCCAATTCCTTTGTCTCGGCAGTAATCGGTTACCGCCTTCATTTCCTCAAACGGCATAATTTTACCGGTTTGGCGGCGCACTGGACTTTCAATCATCACTGCGCCAACTGGATTGATGACCCTGCCGGTCTCTGACTGTTCTACTGCGGTTTTCAACGCTTCGAGCGTAAAATAGGGAGATTCTTTTGCCTGGGGTATAAGATTTATGTTACTGAGCCGCGTTACACAATCGCCACTGTCATTGTAGAGGTGACTCTGCTCCTGAACGATTGCACGCGGTTTGACACCGCAGAGTTTTCGGATAGCAAGATGATTGGCGAGTGTACCCGTTGGCATAAAGACCGCTGCCTCTTTGCCCAACATCTCAGCGCATTTTTTTTCAAGCTGCTCAACATTACCACCGAGGGAATAACTGTCACTTTCAAGCGCAAATTCTTGGTCGAATGCAGCAAGTCGCTGTAGCATCATTGAAGGCGTTTTCGGTTCTCCATCGCCTCGAAAGATAACGGTGTTGTCTATCGGGCCATCTGGGACAAAAGACGTGTCTGATGGAAGCGATTGGGTAATATGGCGGTTCGTTGTCTGCTTCATCGTTGATCTCCTTCGGGTACATTATATCACTTTTCTGTAAGATTGAGGATTTTTTCCTTCCGCCTTCACAAATTTTGCTATTTTGTTCATTTTTTGAACAGATTTGTCCAACATTTATCCGAAAAATCGGAATTATCCCAGAAAATAAGGCATATTCTGCGATCTTTAGCATTGGCAGGATACTTGCTAAATGCAGAATATAGACAACATTTCTCGTCTGAATCAAGATCCATAGGATTACAGAACGCCTACGATAAAAGTGTATTGGATTTGAAAACTATTTCAAAAAGCACTCAAAGGGTTTTTTGGAGAACATTAGAAAGGAAATTGTTATGTTTAATGTACAAAGGTTTTTCTTACTTACTATCGGATTTCTGTTTTTCATGCTCGGTTGTGGTCCTGATAGCAGCGACATTCTGCATCCGGCTGACATACTTGATTGGCTCAATCAAGGCGCGATAGATGACAATGCAGATAGCAGTGATCCTGACAGGGAGGTTCCGGTTTCGCTGGACACACCTGATACAGCCAACAACACGACTCAGACAGTCTCCTTTGAACGGGATCTCTTACCTATCCTCACGGCAAGATGTGCCTTTGCTGGATGTCATGTTGCAGGGGGACCTAACAACCTGGATTTTAGTTCATATCAGTCTTTTATTAAGGGTGGAGCGGATGGCCCTGTATTTGAACCCGGCAATGCTCAATCCAGCGATATTGTTGAAGAAATCGTTTCGGGTAGAATGCCTCTTGGGGGTCCCCGTTTGAGCGACACCCAAATTCAACTTTTCGTCGATTGGATTAATAATCAAGCGTCAACTATTAATGTGTCAGCTGAAGAAGTACTTCAGCCACAAACTCCGGAAACGCGGCCGCTTAGGGTCTCCTTTGAACAGCATCTCTTGCCCATCCTTAGGGCAAGGTGTGCATATTCTGGTTGTCATGATGCTAACGGTTACGAGGGTCTCGATTTCAGGACATACCAAACTTTCATAAGAAGCGCAGCGGGCGATGATGATGTATTTGTCCCAGGTAATGCCCGAAGCAGCGATATTATCGAAGAGATTGTTTCAGGCAGAATGCCTCCTAACGGTCCTCCGTTGACTTTTGCCCAAATTCAACTCTTCACAGATTGGATTAATCAGCAAGACCCTGCGGATTTTCCTAATCTTCGTTACGATGATGACGATGACGATGACGATGATGACGATGACGATGATGACGATGATGATGATGATGACGATGATGACGATGATGACGATGACTAAAGGGAGGGAACTATAATGAAAAACTATACATTTTTGAGCGAATCGATCATATCAAGGCTTATACTCTTTTTTGTCCTCGCGATTGCAATCACTTGTTGCGGGGAGACCGAAAATCCACTGGAACCAGAGCCAGCTGCGCTCAGCGAAACAACCGTGATCGGGACTATTGCCGAAATGAAAGGGTTCGCGAGCCGGACAGCCGCGGCACCACCGGCCCCATCAACACAAAACGATGGGGGACCGAAGGTTGTGTCCGTCGAATATTTCAGCGACTGGGAGCTTTCAAAACCGCTCACCGGCACCGTATCAGCAGGAACTACGATCTACACAAAAATTATATTTTCCGAACCTATAACGTTCAAACCTGCTGATGACAAAGCCGCCCGTCCGATCCTTTATTATCGGGCAAACTCGAAAAATAACCGTTACACAGTGAAACCGCCACAACCGGGTTTAAGTGACATCGCCAGCGGGGAGGCCATACCGAAAGATAGGCAGGCAACCGAATTCATCGCCAAGTATACTGTCCAATCAGGCGATACTGGCACATTCACCCTTCAGGTAGGTAGACTCAACACAGACCAAGATGGCAATAATCTCGAAGCGTTCTACAGTCACCCGGTGAAACTGCAGCTCGGGCAAACTGATGGCAATAATGGCAATAATGCCGACGATGATGACGACGATAGTGATGACTATCCTGCTGGCTATGTCGATGATGACGATGACGATGATGACGACGATAGTGATGACTATCCTGCTGGCTATGTCGATGATGACGATGATGACGACGATAGTGATGACTATCCTGCTGGCTATGTCGATGATGACGATGACGATGATGACGACGATAGTGATGACTATCCTGCTGGCTATGTCGACGATGACGATGATGACGATGACGATAGTGATGACTATCCTGCTGGCTATGTCGATGATGACGATGACGATGACGATAGTGATGACTATCCTGCTGGCTATGACGATGATGACGATGACGATGACGATAGTGATGACTATCCTGCTGGCTATGACGATGATGACGATGATGATGACGACGATGATGATGACGACGATGATGATGACGATGATGATGATGATGACGATGATGACGACTAATAGCAACCCCGATACTTTTGTTATATCAGAATATTGTAGAGGCTGGTGTGAAACCAGCCTCTCTGTTTTTAAGCTTACTTTTTTCTTTTTTTCTAACGTGAAAACGCGCATAACTTGAATGATGCCCAGACTAACACGTTTTTAGGAAATATCGCGAGCATAGCTCGCTCCTACACTGGTAAGCTGCAAACGCGTTTGCATTCAGCAAATAGATGCTGTTATACTATTCTCAACTGTTTCTACTTGTCCCGTATTTTTCAGGGGTTTGGGGTTAGGAGATACCCTCTGGAACGAGCGAGGGGCTCTCGCTCCTACGGCAATTTTCAGAGGTTCGGGATTCGGAGATGCCTTCTACGTATGCGATTTATCAAACACTTTTCAGAAATTGATGAAGCCGACCTTTCACGTGTCGGTGGGAAAGGGTTAAATCTCGGAAAGTTGACACGGGCTGGATTTCAAGTGCCGCAAGGTTTTTGCGTCACGACGGATGCTTATCTCTTTTCTGTTCAAGACCTGTCCGAACAGAACGCCAATAGTATCAAAGACCTGGCATTGGCTCCAGAACTCGTTGCGGAAATCTATGGAGCATACGAAAATCTACAGCCAGCGAAGGTCGCTGTGCGTTCGAGTGCGACCGCCGAGGACTTGGCTGAAGCGAGTTTTGCGGGGCAACAGGACACGTTTTTGAATGTAAAGTCTGACGAATTGTTAGATGCTCTCAAGGCGTGCTGGGCATCGCTCTGGTCGGAACGGGCTACTGCCTATAGAGAGGCACAACGCATTGCGAATGATGGATTGGCAATGGCGGTTGTAATCCAGGAAATGTGCAAGGCGGATGCTTCTGGTGTGCTTTTCACTGTGAGTCCCTTTAATCAAAATGCCTCTGTTATTGAGTCGAATTGGGGATTGGGTGAATCGGTTGTGTCGGGTGCAATCACGCCTGACAGTTTTCAGGTATCGCGAGAGACTGGCAAGGTTTTGGAAAAGGCGATTGCTACAAAACAGGAAATGGTGACCGTTGATGGTGTCAGCGAGGTACCAACTGAACAGCAGGACGTTCCGAGTTTGACGGACACGCAACTGAAAGAACTTATGGCGCTCGGTCTGCAGGTTGAAAGCCTTTATGGGCAGCCGATGGATATTGAGTGGGCACTGGCGGATGGTGAGTTCGTGCTGTTGCAGGCACGCTACATTACGACCTCTCCGAGTTCCATTACACCTGAGGAATCTGTGGAGCAACTCCGTCAAACGGAAATCCAACGGTTGAAGGCGTGTGCTGATCCATACGGCACTGTCTGGTGTCATCACAATCTGGCTGAGGTATTGCCGACACCGCTGCCGATGACATGGTCAATCATGAAAAAATTTATGTCGGGTGTGGGTGGATTAGGTGAGGCGTATCGAAGTCTTGGATTTTATCCGAGCGCGCGGGTGGATAGCGAGGGGATCCTGGACTTAATCTGCGGTCGCATTTACGTTAATTTAAACAGAGAAGCGGAACTCCACTTTGAGGGGTTCCCGTTTGCACACGACTTTAACGCCTTGAAGCAGAACCCACAACAGGCGATGTATGCACAAGCGGTTCCTGATATTACGCGCAGCCGTGCGTCATTTTGGTTGAAACTTCCACGCCATGTCGTCCGTATGAGCAAAGCAGAGATGCGACTGCGGCAGTGTCGATCCGATTTTGACCAAATCCTGACAGCAGAAGTATTCCCAGCGTTTCAATTGGAAGTTGAGGCGAAACGAGACATGTCTTATGCCGACTTATCGGATGCGGAATTAGTCGAGGAATTTCAGAGATGGTGCGTCAAAACGTTGGACAATTTCGCACCGAAGGCACTCACTGCCACGCTCCTTGCGGGGTTCTCACTCCAACGGTTAGAGGGTGTACTTCAGAAATGTACGGATGAGACGACAGCAAAATCCATCGCAAGCAGGCTTATCAGCGGACTTTCTGGCAACCTCACTGTTGAAACCAATACGAAACTACAGCAGGTGGCGGCTGGAGACTTGGAACTTATTGATTTTCTGAAAGATTATGGGCACCGCGCAGTTGACGAGTTTGAATTGGCACAACCGCGTTGGCGTGAAGACGCGACCTACCTCGAACAGATCGTGGCCTCCCTCGATTCGGTAGGAAGGGTTTGTAATCCCAGCACTCTTAAACCACAAAGAGAACAAAGCGAATCGGCAGAGACGGAACTTGCTGAGTTGGTGAAAGATAAAAAGGGTTTACGAAAACAGATTGCGAGTGAATTGGACTTCACAAGGCGTTATATGCCCTTCAGGGAGACAGCAAAATTTTACCTCATGCTCGGTTATGAACAGATTCGACGCGCCTTGCTCGAACTGGATTGTCGTTATGAACTTGATGGTGGGATTTTCTACTTGGTACCAGACGAGCTACAACAACTCATTGATGGCAAGACTTTCGACGATGTTATCGTCAGACGTAAGATGGAACGTGAACTTATACTACAGATTGAGATGCCGGATGTCATTTTCAGTGATGCCTTAGAACAGATTGGTGCACCGATGGTGCCTGCGGCAGCGGAAACATACAGCGGCGTAGGCGTTTCTGCGGGGGTAGCGTCGGGCAAAGCACGTGTGCTCCTGAAGCCGTCGGAGGCGCGCCTATCTGATCGAGATTATATTCTGGTCTGCCCATCAACGGATCCCGCATGGACCCCGCTTTTCTTACACGCGGCAGGATTGGTAATGGAACGTGGCGGAATCTTGTCGCACGGCGCGGTTGTCGCAAGAGAATATGGTGTGCCTGCTATTGCGAATATCCCGAACGCGACGCGGTATATCACTGATGGACAGATGCTTCACATTGATGGAAATACGGGAACGGTCTCAATCTTAACCGAAACGCCGTAGCGGAGATATCCAACGATGTTACTCGATACCTATTCATACGCACGGCAACAAAAACGTAGGAAGACTCAGAAAGCGTTTCTGCTTTCGTTAATTCTGCATGTCATTGCGATAACGATTATGGGTCTCGGCTATATTCGGTGGTATCATCCGCAGCTGCCTTCGGAACCTCTCGTTTCCGAAGCGATTTCGGTAACCGACCTTCAACGTTTTCACATAAACAGTATGCGTAAGCGCACAATGCCGACTCGGCGTTCAACGCCTGCCAAGACCTCACCGACTCCTAATCAAACGGTTGCAAAACTGGCGCGCGCAACCCCGGCACCGCATGTGTCAATGTCGGTCCCAAAAACGTCAGCACGTTTACCGATGGCTGAAACGACGCTGCAAGAACAAACAACAGAAACGCCAGTGTGGAAAACGATTGCGACGGCGCACGCGCAAGCACCCACAATTGCCCCGAAACCTAAAACCGTGCAGGGTGAAAATAGCAGCCAAGCGGTAGGAGATAGGAGCAGTCCGGCACCGCCGATTGACAGAGATGGTCGGATGGGGGAGGCACTCGAAGGCATTGCAGAAAGCGTTGCTGATGGACAAAACGAGGAAGCGGTTGACATTGTTTTTCTACTTGACATCAGTGGGAGTATGATAGATAATATCCGTGCAGTCGGCAGACAGCTTAATCGGATGGTAGAGGTCTTTGAAGAAAAAGGGGTCGATTTCACACTCGGCATCGTTATCTTCAGGTATCTCGAAGACGACACGATTATCCATCCCCAAACACGGGATAGCGAGCGATATAAACGGTTGCTGACTTCACACG
The DNA here is from genome assembly GCA_022822215.1 of Candidatus Poribacteria bacterium. GTDB lineage: Bacteria > Poribacteria > WGA-4E > WGA-4E > WGA-3G > WGA-3G. The sequence continues at coordinate 7,149 of JAJECD010000026.1, forward strand.
TTGTCGCTGCTGCAGGCGATGAACGGGCACACAACGCGATTATAAAAACAATTCGCCGCGTCAATTTCCGTGAAGGCGTGGATCGTCGATTTGTGCTTGTTACTGATGAGGCGAGCAAAGGCTCTTATACATTACCGGAAGTGTTGCGGCAGTGTTTCGAGAATAATATCACTGTCGATGTCATCGGGATTAATCACACGACCCATAAGGCACTTACAACGAAAACTGGTGGACTCTGGTTTCCGATACCAATACAGGAATAGCGATTAGCAGTCAGCAGTCAGAAAGGAAAATTAAAAGAATGAAATGGTCATTGAATACTTATCAAACCTGTCAAGCGTGGGAATTAGGACGGATACTTGACACCGCCGAGGCTACCGGCTATCACGGTGTCGAATTGTTAATGGATTACGAGCAGAAGCACGGCTTTGAGTGGGATACACCCAGAAACGCGTGGGACAGGTTAAAAGCACAGGTGGACGCGAGTGGCGTTGTTATCTCCTCACTCACCAGCTGCCAAAATTTCCACTCTGGGAACGCCGCTGACCGCGAGGAGACCGTCCGGCGCGTGACACGCGTGATTGATATGGCGGAATTTATGGGATGTGATCACGTTCGAGTGCTCGGGGACCGGTATACCGAAGAGAACCGTGATGTGATCGTTGGTTATGTCACCGACGGATTGAAAGCACTTGGCACTTATGCTGGCGAGAAGCACATCACTGTCTCCATTGAGATGCACGGCTCTTTCACAGACCCAGATTCGGCGATGGAGGTCATTGGAGGTGTAAATCTTCCGAACGTCGGTTTTGTCTTCAATTCGCAGTTCGTCGGTTGCGATGCGGGGAGCATTGAACCGCTCTTTTCACGTGTTGCATCTCACATTACGGCAGTCCATACACATCGGGTAGAAGAACCGGAGACATTTGACCTCTACCGTCAGATGTTCCAATGGCTGGATCGGATCGGCTTCTCAGGGTACATCTCCAACGAATGCGCGTATACGGGACCTGACCCGGAGAAGGTGCTTGCGCTCTACGTTGGACTTTTTAAAGCGTTTGTTTCTTAGGAGACAAAAAAATGAACATTCAAGAGCTGTATGATTTGATGTCAAAGCGTTTGGATGAGATGAGTGCGCGTACTGATGCTCGTTTAGAGGAAATGAGTGCGCGTACCGATGCCCGTTTAGAAGAAATGAGTGCGCGTACCGATGCCCGTTTTTCAGAGGTTATCACGCGGTTAGAAGGTATTGACGATCGGCTCCGTGGTGTCGAAACGAAAGTCGCTGAATTACAGGGTCGCAAAATGGGCATAAGCACTGTACGGGATTGGATTGTCGGCCTCAGTGCTGTTTGTGCGTTAATAATTTCGCTCATCGCGCTTTTGAAATGAGGCATAATATTGGGTGCAAACATGTCACAATCGGCACATCTTTATAAACGGGTCGCCATTCCAGAAGCGTTCCTAAACGAGACAAACGGAAACGCATGGGGCGGTGACATCCGCATCGGCGATTTAACGGGGGACGGCACCGTTGATCTTCTGGTGTATAAGTCGCTCGGCGGCATTCATCCGTGTTTTATCGGGGCATTCACACTCGAAGGTGAACCGATCTGGTCGTTTGGCGATAAGCATCTCGAAATCAAAGACGCAGATACCAAGGACACACCCTTAACGACGCTCTCTCCTGACCGACCGGGTCCTGTTGCTATTCACGACATCGATGCAGATGGACAGGCAGAGGTTATCTGTTTCTGGGTAGACCCCGACGCGCCTGCGGTGAGTAAGTGGGATTTGTCGGCAATCGGTTTGATGATTTTAGACGGCACCACGGGTGCTGTTAAACAGACCCTTGCCCCGGAGGCGTTGCGTCAGTGTAATGCTTACGCTGAAGGTGAACTCCATATCCCGAACTATGTCCATCAACGCTTGATGATTGCCAACTTCAGTGGCAACGCGCAGCCGCAAGATTTCGTCGTGAAGGTCGGCGTGAACGTGCTGGCGTTTAATCACAAACTGGAATTGCTCTGGCAATACACCGATAAATGGTTCCGCTATCCAAACCATTCCGCCTATATTCCGGCAGTCGGCGATTTTAACGACGACGGACTTGACGAAGTTAACGGCGGCAATTATGGGATCGCTGCCGACGGCACGGTGCTCTGGAATTGTTATTTCGGTGCCAACACGGACTCGGTCTTAGTTTCCGAATGGGATGGTAAGAAGCGTGCGATCCTCTCAGGGGGTGGACAGGTCGTCGATGCTGAAGGGCATCCACTTCTCTCACTCGGTTTTGATACTGTTCCACACGGGCAAGAGATCCGGTGCGGCAAATTGCTTCCAGATGTATCTACGAATGCGTTGGTTATCCGTTATAATGGCCATCATCCCGATTTGATGGTGGTAGATAACGATGGACAGATTAGCAGTCGATTTCAGGTTGATGAAACCCCGAACAATACAGGTTTAGAGATTATCCGTTGGCACGGTGGGAAAAATGTCGAATTGATTTACAGTCCCGCTGCACTCTACGATAGTGCTGGAAACAAGGTTGTAACATTCCCTGAACTTCCACCTCCGACTGGCGGCAAGATGGGTTGGTATCACTGTTTCCCAGCGGATGTCTGTGGCGACGGACGTGATGAGGTTATCCTCTACGATCCTTATAGCGATGCTGTCTATATCTATACGCCTACGCCTTTTCAACCCGACCTGTTTGGTGGGTATCAGCACACTGAGCGACAATACAATACACGGTTAATGGATTAATGAAAACCAACACTGTCAATAAATTTTTACTCATCTCAATTGATTGCTGGCGGTTTGACGCACTCAGCCGGACGAATCCGCTTTTTAACACCCCGAAGTTCGATATGTTGACGCAGGATTTTTCGCTTGCTGAAAAGTTCTTCGTGCCGGCACCGGCGACTCGCCCCTCTCATACTTCCTATTTTACAGGTCTCTACGCCTTTGAACACGGTGTCTACGGGCAGACCTATCTCAAGATGTTCGAGGGCATTCCGAATCTGTTTCAGATATTTAACGATGCTGGCTACCACATCACGGGACGTTCCGAACGTCCAGAGGTGTTCCGATTCCTCGACTTTGAGCCGTTTATCACAGCGATTGACCCGAATGCGGCAGCACAACATCTGGGTTCACTTGAAGATCTGATGCGACAGCTTAAGCAGCCCGCAGACGTGCCACAATTCTGTTTTCTGCACTTTTGGTATACGCACGGCGGCTACGGCATGAGCGGGATTCCGGGTGCGCCGAGTCTCAAGTGGCTCGTTGATAACGGTAGGATAGACGAAGCGTTGCGTATCTACTACGCTGCTGCAACGCATATACTGGAATTCAAGTTGGTCGAAATTCTCAAACAACTCCAACTCTCGGAGTGGGCAGTCTTCATTTTCGGGGATCACGGTGAAGGCATCTGCGAAGAGATTACTGATCACGGCGGCACGCTCAACCAGAACGTGCTACACGTGCCACTGTTAGCACATATCCCACGCGTGAGGGACTTAACATTCCCAGACGCGCCGCTCTCAGCGATTGATCTATTCCCGACGATTACGAACCTTGCCGGTATTGATGTGGAGTATCACGGCTATGGACAAGACCTGCTATCTCCATCGGAAATTAATAAGAACCGATTGGTATTGTCGGAGTTGGACAGTCTCTACGGCATCGGGTTTCTCAGTAAAAACAACTTGGAGATGCCGCACCATCGTGTAACTTCTCGGACGACGGTTGACAACGTGGAAATCAACAGGTATTCGGAAGGGGTTCGACTCTGGTCGCTAACGGACGGTGAGCACCTCTATCGTGAAGATGAGGAGACGGGTGAGTTCGTGTATCGGCATGTGCTGAGCGGTGAAGACCGCCGCTGTGAAGATCCAGATCGTTTCCGAGACGCTTACGACGACATCTTGATGAATTCCAATTATCAGCACTTGCAAGCGCGAGACGCTACGGCTGAGGAGACAGAGATTTTGGAAGGCAGATTACGGGATTTGGGGTATGTTGAATAGGGGCAGCGCGTGCTATAGTCTTCCGAGAACCCCATCATGAAACGCTTTACTTTTTTAATTCTGTGCTTTGCCATTTTCATCTTTGGAGGATGTGCTGCAAAATCACATCAGGCAATCAGTTCTGCCAATCCTGTTACCCTTGCCGATATTGTCAATGATGTTGAAATAAACGGCACGAACTCAGCATACAAAGGACAGAAGGTTACGCTTACCGCTGCGGGTAGAATTCATCCCAGTGCTGATGGGGACCAGGCAATATTAGAACTCTTTACCCACCACAATAACGTCTATTTTTTCATCACAGACTCGGACGCTA
>JAJECD010000101.1 GCA_022822215.1 Candidatus Poribacteria bacterium
GCTCCACAGTGACGGGAGTGTCACCGTCTCTGACGATGGTCGAGGTATCCCTGTTGACACACACGCGGCAACAGGTCTTTCCGCGCTTGAGGTCGTCATGACCACATTACACGCGGGTGGTAAGTTCGATGGTCGTGAACAGGTGGGTTACCAAACCGCTGGGGGATTACACGGTGTCGGTGCTTCCTGTGTCAACGCCCTTTCTGAGTGGCTTCACGTCCAAGTCCAACAAAATGGAGGCACCTACGAACAACGTTACGCGCGCGGCGTTCCACAGACCGCTGTAAAGAAAAACGGTTCGAGTAAAAAAACTGGAACTCGGACGACATTCATGCCGGATTCCGAAATATTTGATACACTTGATTTTTCTTACGATATCCTGCGTGATAGATTAAGAGAACTCGCATTTCTCAACAAAGGGGTCCGTATCAAATTTCTGGATGAGCGTGCCGCAGAGACTTCGGAACCGGTCACTTTTCAATATGAGGGCGGCATCGCTTCTTTTGTCACCTACCAAAACCAGAATAAAGAGGTCCTACATCCAAAACCTATCTACATAGAAGGGATTCAAGAAGAAACAAAAGTCGAAATCGCTTTTCAGTTCAATAACACGTACACGGAAAATATTAGCTCCTACGCCAATAATATCCGAACTTCCGAAGGTGGTTTCCACGAAAGCGGTTTTAAGAGTGCCATCACGCGTGCCTTCAAAGCTTATGCGACTGACAACGACCTCCTCCGAAATGTTAAGATAAATCTCACCGGTGAAGACATCCGTGAAGGGATGACGGCGATCATCAGTGTGAAAGTGCCGGAACCACAATTTGAAGGGCAAACGAAATCCAAACTCGGAAATACTGAGGTTGAGGGTATCGTCCAAAGTTTTGTCAGAACCCAACTCAAAACGATTTTAGAAGAAAGTCCGAAGGTTTCCAAACTGATCGTCCAGAAAGCGATCCAAGCCGCACAGGCACGAGAAGCCGCACGCAGTGCCCGCGAAGTTATCCGTCGTAAAAGTGTTCTCGACTCCGCATCGATGCCCGGTAAACTCGCGGATTGCTCTGAAAGCGATCCGACCCGAACCGAACTGTTCCTTGTAGAGGGAGATTCCGCCGGTGGCACCGCTAAACAGGGACGCGACCGGCGAAACCAAGCTATACTACCCCTGAAAGGTAAAGGTATCAACGTAGACAAAGCAAGGCTTGATAAAATACTCAAGAACGCCCAAGTCATTGATATCGTAACCGCCTTGGGAACAGGAATCGGCACCGAAGAATTTACACTTGAAAAACTCCGGTACTCCAAAGTCATTATCATGGCAGATGCCGACGTTGACGGTGCGCACATCCGAACGCTACTTTTAACCTTTTTCTTCCGTCAGATGCCTGAGATCATCGCCTCCGGGCACCTGTACATCGCTCAACCACCGCTCTATCTGATAAAGAAGGGTAGGAGTGCTCAATACCTACAAGACGAGGAAGCGATGGAAGACTATCTGTTGACTCTTGTTTTAGACACCGTCAAAATAACAAACGCTCGGCGCGGCCTCCCTTACACAGCCTCAGAATATAAAACGATCGCCGGTTCTATTCGCAAGGTGCAAACCATCCTTAATCAACTCGCCCAAAGCGGTATTGCGCCTGAAGAATTATCCATGTACCTGAGAACCGGGCAAGCCACTGAGACTACGGAGACAGGAGACCTCGCAGAGAACGTAGATAAACTCTTGGCGATACTTGAGGCTTCCCCGATGCGTAACGCCAGCATAGCGGACAATCTGAAAGTTTCTGACACAATACAATCAACTGATGCACCGCCTGTGGGTGATACGCAAACCACATTTCTTGATGGAGATGGGCAAAGCCAACAAGACACCGGTACAACAAGCGAACAACACGAAGCACACACTTCAAAACCGATGGTCGCCCGCCGGACCCTGTATAATGACTTACAGCGCGAATTAGAAAATCTCGCTGCGTTTGACATCAAGGACACGGATTTCCTGCCAGAAAAAGAAACAGATGAAGCCAAAAGCAAAAAACTGTTTAGCATTCAGCCCGAAGACAGCGACATCCACCACGTTGGAGACGTTTTTTCACTGATGCAATATCTTTTTGAGATAGAGCATCGTGGCTTGACAATTACACGCTTCAAAGGGTTAGCGGAAATGGACGCTGAGCAGTTGCGCGAAACTACCATGAGTCAAGATGACCGCGTGCTTTTAAGAGTCACACTTGACGATGCTGTTGAAGCCGACCGTGTCTTTACACTTCTGATGGGTGATACCGTTGAACCGAGGCGCGCCTTCATAGAACGCTTCGGCACCCACGTGAGTCTCGATCTGTACGGTGCTTAGGGATTCTAATAACCACTGAGTAAAAAGGGGTAATTAACTATAGAAAATAATATGGAAAACATCCAAGAACGCAACATAGAGAATGAACTGACAACATCGTACCTCACCTATGCGATGAGTGTTAATACTAACCGTGCAATACCTGATGTCCGCGACGGTCTGAAACCGAGTACACGCCGCATTATCTATGCTATGGGTGAGATCAATCTCACCGCAAACCGTCCGTACGACAAATGCGCTGCTGTCGTCGGTGAGGTAATGAAAAATTTTCATCCACACGGTGATGGTCCCATTTACGGCACGCTCGTAGGGTTAGCACAACCCTTTAGCATACGCTATCCGCTCATAGACCCACAAGGGAACTTCGGTAGTATTGATGACGATCCACCCGGAGCGATGCGGTATACGGAATGTCGACTCGCCACTATTGCTTCAGAGATGCTTACCGATATCGAGAAGCAAGTCGTCGATTTCCAACCCAACTACAAGGAGTCCCTCGAAGAACCGACAGTCCTCCCAGGGCTTCTACCGAACCTACTTGTTAATGGCACAACAGGTATTGGAGTGGGTTATTTAACGCGCATACCGCCGCATAATCTTGGTGAAGTTGTTGACGCGCTTCTCTGCAAACTCGCCGATCCGGACGCTGATGCTGAAACACTCATGGAACACATCATCGGTCCCGACTTCCCGACTGCTGGCACTATTGTCGGCACAAGTGGGATCAAACAGATGTACACGACTGGTAGAGGCAGCGTCACTGTTCGTGCGAAAGCGTTCATAGAAAGGATTTCCACATCTGGTACAGGAGCAGATCGGGAACAGATCGTTATCACCGAAATTCCGTATCAAGTAAAGAAAAATCAGCTGCTTGAGCGGATGTACAACTTAGTGGTCAGTAAAACAATTACGGGAATCTCTGATATTCGGGACGAATCAGACAAAGAAATCCGTATTGTTATCCCGCTCAAGCGCGGGGAAATCGCACAGGTTATCCTTAATCAGTTGTATAAGCACACGCAGATGCAGACGAACTTCAGTGCCAATTTGCTCTGTCTTGTTGAAGGACTTCCGAAGGTTTTGACGCTTGAAGAAATTCTCAACTATTATCTTGAGCATCGGCGTGATGTCGTCCGCCGCCGCACACAATTCGATCTTGCCCGCGCTGAACGTCGGAGCCACATCCTTGAAGGATACCTGCTTGCGCTACAAAATCTTGAAGATATCATAGAACTCGTTCAGACGGCAGAATCGCCGCAAGCAGCCGAGCAGGAGCTGCAGGACACCTATCAACTCAGTGAGCAACAAACGCGGGAAATTCTCACGATGACGCTCCGGCAGTTGACAGGACTTGAACGTCAGCGTATTCACGATGAATATACTGAATTGCTGGACCGCATCGCGGAACTTCGGGCGATTCTTGCCAGTGAAACGCTCATAACGGATATTATCCGAACAGAACTCGAAACCCTGAAAGAAAAATACGGCGATGAGCGACGCACTGAAATTACGGGTGAGGTCAAAGAATTTGAAGTTGAAGATCTCATTGCTGACGAAGAGATGGTCGTTACACTATCGCATGCCGGCTACATTAAACGGCTCCCTATGGATACCTACCGGAAACAACACCGTGGCGGCGTAGGCATTAAGGGAGCGACAACGAAAGATGGAGATTTTCTGGAGCACATTTTTGTTGCAACCGCGCATCAGAATATCCTCTTTTTCACAGATTTGGGTAAGTGCTACACGCTAAAAGTTCACCAAATTCCCGAAGCGCGCAGACAATCAGCCGGGCGCGCAGTCGTTAACCTACTGCGCTTAGCACAAGGTGAAAACATCAATGCTTATGTCCCGGTTCCACCTAAAGCGAAAGCTGCCGATCCTCATGGAAACGGAACTGTGAGGGACACTTTTGTCTTTATGACAACGCATCGTGGTATCGTCAAAAAGACGGCACTCGCTAGTTTCGAGAACACCTTGTCAAGTGGCATCATCGCGGTTAACCTTGATGACGGGGACAAACTCATTGGTGCGCAATTGACGGACGGGACTTCTGATGTTGTCCTTGTTACGCACAAAGGGGTCGCTATTCGGTTCAGTGAGGAAGATGTTAGGCCTCTTGGACGCAACACACGCGGGGTCCGCGGCATAGAACTCAGTGACGACGACTTCGTCGCGCAAATGGTAATTGTTAAGAGTGAGCCGCCTGAAGAAGAACAAACGAAACGAAGTCGTATCGCTAAAGAGGACCTGCTGATTGTTACTGAAAACGGCTACGGTAAACGCACGGCAGTCTCCGCCTACCGTGTCCAAAAACGTGGCGGCAAAGGGATCATTGCCATCGGAAAATCAACCCGAAATGGGGCAGTCGTTGCTGCAATGCGCGTCGCGAAGACCGATGAGCTCGTTCTCATTAGCTCAAGCGGGTACGTGACCCGAATGGCTGTTTCAGATATCCGACGTATCGGACGGAATACACAAGGTGTCCGCATTATGGCACTGCAAAAGGAGGAAACCCTTGTTGATGCCGCCAAAATTGAACTCTCCTCTCTGCTTGAAAGAGAATCTAATTAGGAGAAATAGTTGTCAACTACCCAAGCCTAAAGCCTTGGGCTTGTGCGAAGCGCACACCGAGCGTCCACCCGAAAAAGCACATTAGATACGGCCTCACACGCCTTGCGGGTGTTAATGCCAAAGGTTTGTTTTCCATATATAACTTAGCAGGCAACAAACGATTCACAACAGGTGCAAAGCAGTCTGATTTCAGAGTGCTAACACGCCTTAACTTTAACTACAGGAGCGGGCGTTCCTCCCAAGCATAAATACTTGGGTCTCCTGCCCGAAGATTAGATGAGATACCTCAACACGCTCATAATCTTTGTTCTGATAATATGTTTCATCCTCGGACGTAACTTACAAGCGGAAAACAAGGAAGTTCTACTACCATCTACAACAGATAGTACCGAGTTGAATTCTGAGATGGTAGGTGTATTTGAAACGCCTGAATTAGTGGCACTCACCGATGCCAATACGGAATTAAATGCTGAAATGAAGGACGCTGCTAATTTCTACGCCACTGTGATGTGGGCAATCTACAACGGCACCAGTGAACGAAACGTCCGTGAAAGCAAAGCCGCTTATGATGTGCTAATAGAAGAGTTTGGACTTAACGATGAATCTCCGGATGCTTTGGTTGAATTTGTGTCTCCGCATGACCTGAGCTTCATTTACACAGAACGTGCTACGCTCCGATTTAACGTGCTGCAAAACATCCCAGGAGCAGAGGAAGATGTCAGAAAAGCCATTGAACTGAATCCCGAAAGCGTACCAGCAACATGGCTCCTCGCCCAAATACTAACACGCAGAGTCTTTGCATCCATCCAAGAAAATCGGCGCGATGCCCGCGCCCAAGCCTTACAAGAGGAAATGCTTACGGTTTTAAAACAGGTCATTGAACTGGATCCAGACCACCACAGGGCGCATTACTATCTCGGCACCATGGCACGTGATCTCGGAGAAATCGAAACCGCAATCGCATCCTTCAAGGCACTTACCCGAATTATGCCGTTCGACGACCAATTTCATACGGAACTGGGTGAACTCTATGAGATGCAAAACCGGCTTGAAGAGGCGTTGCTCTCCTATGAAAGGGTCGTAACCATCCTTCCAGAACAGTTGAGTGCGCGGAACCGTCTTGGTCAACTCTACCTTCAGACGGGGGACTATCCTGCAGCGATAAAAACTTTTCTCGTCATCCTGAACCCACTCGAAGCACAAGCGGATGACCCAACCAATCAAAATAATGCAAGTCGGTCAGAAGCCCGTGCAGCATTCGAGGCAACCGAGGTTGGAATTGAGGCACACTACGGTATTGGCCTCGCCTATCAAGAGCAGAACGATTTTGAGAAATCTGAATCCCATATTATGCGCGCAATCAGCCTGTTAGAAGCGCGGGCGGCTTCGATACGAGGCGGAACCCGTCGCGTGAGAAGTGCTGAACGGGTTACGCTGACGATGCGTCTTCAAGAGATGCGTCACGCCCTCGGACAGATCTATCTCAGATTCAGCGTGCCGCGGAAGGCTATAAACATTTTTGCAAAGATTCTGGAAACCGATGCTAACTACGTGCCAGCCCTTTCGGGGATCGGAATGGCTTATCAGATGTTGGACGACCTGAAACGCGCAGAAGACTACCTGCGCAAAGCCATTGAATTATCTTCAAAAAGCGAGCTGCCAGATGCCTACAACGCATTAGGCTACCTCTACGCTGAACAAGGTGTCAAATTGGACGAAGCTGCGGCACTCGTGCGTCGGGCACTCAAAAGCGCACCGACATCCGGGGCATATCTTGATAGTTTAGGGTGGATATACTTCAAACAGGGAAAATTGGACGCTGCAATAGAAAATCTGGAACTCGCAATTCATTATCTCCCTGATACGCCCGAAATTCTTTTGCATCTCGCCGATGCCTATCTGCAGAAGGGCTTAAAGGAAAAGGCACTGCAAACTTTGGAACAAGCCGTACGACTCGAACCGGACAACGCAGAACTCCGCCAAAAATTCGATGCCATCAAAACTAAATAGCCGTCAGGTCGCATCCCTACCGAACTTGAAAATTTTAGAACACTTGCGAACTTTTGATTCCTGACCGCTAATTGCAAAAAAGATGAAACATATAGCCTTGCTTCTCACCGCTATGCTATTGCTTTTAGGCGTGCCGCTCGGAAGTTCGGCGTACGTTTGTGGTACGCCGGAGTTAAGTGCTGGATGGAAGGATGGAAGCGCGGAAGGATGGACCAATAACCTTCCACCCTTCCATCCTTCCAACGAAGTTCCTTCGGCTCCTGGCTTACCTGCTGCGCCTGCGCTACTTGTTGGGACAGAGCGGACCTTCTTCGCACCGGATTTCAGGAGCATGCAGCAATACGCCGTTTCTGCGGTCCTACGCGGTGTAGGCAATTTTTGCTATGTTTTCGTTGAGGACACCGAATGGAATACACGTGTTACCACTGCTACCGTTCAGGCGATAATTCGCGCCTTTGACGCAGCTGTGCCAGCGAATCCACAACGCGGAATTTATCTGACACTCACGGAAATCTTCGGTGCGCCGCCCGATATTGATAGAAATGGAAGGATTATCTTACTTCTCCTCAATATTCGAGACAAAGATAATGGCGATCAATATACGGCAGGTTTTTTCAACCCAGCAGATCAGAGCCGAGGTGTCCTTAGACACCCTGGATTTCGTGGCTTTCCGATTCGCAGTAACGAAGGTGAAATACTCTATATCGATACACACCCGCTGAATCCGAATAGTGAAACCGCCCATAATGTCATCGCACATGAATTTCAGCATATCATCAATTGGACACACGATGCAAAAGAGGCAACTTGGGTCGATGAAGGCTGTGCGGAGTACGCCTCATTTCTCTGTGGATACTCGCTCCAACAACATATAACTGCCTTTGAGAAAGCACCCACTATCTCACTCGTAACATGGCCCGACACAGGCGGTAATTTGCTGCCCCACTACGGTGCCGCTTTCTTGTGGATGCTCTACCTGCATGAAAAGCACGGCGGTATAGCAACAGTGGCTGCAATCGTTCAAAATCGCAGGACATCCGTTCCAGGTATTGCTGATGCCCTTGCGTCACAAGGGGTCTATCGAACCGTTTCCGACATCTTTATTTCATGGAAACTCGCCAATTACTTGTCTGATTATCGGGCGGTAACCCTCTCGCTATCACCCCGTCGCCGGCACCGCTCCTACCCGAGTGGCACACAAGATGGAGCACTGGACAATTTTTCGGCGGACTACATCGGGTTTGAAAATACAGGCGGATTGACAATAGGGTTTTCCAGCGGTTCTGTGCCGAATATTGCTGCCCATGCGATTGAATTCCACACCACTGGAGCTGTTGAGATTCGGGAGATGGTACTATCCACGAGTAACACGGGCTCTCTTGTATTATCAAATACCGTTAGGGAGGCAATCCTTGTTCCGAGTCTACAGACGGATGTCCCCAACTTCCATTCAGAGCGCAAAAAATACCAATATAGTGCGACCCGCGGTGCGCATATCGCATTTATCACGACGGCTCTCCCGAACGCCGTACATCCGCGCTACTGGGACATTATCGCTAAACCGAGTGAACCGCTTGTCGGATTAACACCTATGGTGACCTTAATGCTCCACAACACCAAAGCGGAGCAGTTGTATAGGGAAGCACAAGTGATGTCCCCGGTAACGCGAGACGCTCAGGGCAACCACTTATATCGCTTCTCGTTTCTGCTTGAACCAGAAATAGAACCCGAATTTGTCGTATACCAAATTTCTCTTGATTCAAGAATTGTTGACACAGGGACGCTAACGGAGTAATATTATAGCAAATAGCGAATAGTCAACAGCAGTTAGCAAGGTTTGTGGTGGAAAACATCACGCAACTGCCACACACAAACTGCGAATAGCGAACCTACTAACAGCGAAGAAACTGCGAGCCGCAAATAACGAACTGCTACAAAAATGGAGAAAAACATGCAATCTACACTTTATGCAGGAACTATTGGACAAAGTGTCTGGCGCAGCACCGACAACGGAGATACTTGGGGGCGAGTGAGTAATGGACTCTTTCCGGAAGCCGATATTCGGGCTTTAGCCGTCAGTCCCAGTAATCCAGACACACTCTACGCCGGTACCGAAAACGGCATTTTCCAGACCAACAACGCTGCTGAATCGTGGCAGCATCTTCCAAGTCCCATGGATGGACGCGAGGTCTGGGCGATCGCTATTGATCCAAATGCCCCGGACACGGTCTATGCCGGAACGTGCCCCTCTGCACTCTTCAAATCTACTGATGGAGGTGCTAACTGGAAGCAACTCAACGTCGATTTGGCGGAAGAGTGTGAAGGTGTTCCGATTATTCCGCGGGTCACAACTTTCGTCATTGATCCCGACGATTCGCAAACGCTCTACGCTGGGATTGAAATTGATGGCATGCGTCTCAGCACGGATGGCGGCGAAACATGGACTGAACGCAGTGAAGGGCTCAGTAGCTTGGACATCCACGGGCTTTGTGTAGTCCCGGGTTCACCGAGGACAATCGTCGCTGCAACGAACAACGATGTTTGTGTGACAACAGATATGGGACAACAGTGGACACCGTTGAATGTTAAAGCACACTATCCATGGCCATACTGCCGTGCCGCTTTCTTTTTGAACGGTGATGCAGGTCGTGTATTTATCGGAGCAGGAAACGGGCCTCCGGGGGATCAAGGCGGTATTTTCTCAACGCGCGATGCTGGCAAGTCATGGAGCCGAGCGGACATCGGTAGGACTGCCAACAGCACGATTTGGTGTTTCGCCCACAACCCGAATGCGAACGACCTTCTTATCGCTTGTAGCGTTAGTGGGCAGCTTTACCGTAGCACAGATGCCGGTGATTCCTGGGCAAAACTCTCGCATGAATTCGGAGAGGTCCGAGCATTAGCGATCGCCGCTGCTGGGTAACCCTTCCCAACAACGACGGATAACCTTAGATCGGATGTCGGATAAAAGTTGACCTATTTCTGTAATTTTGGTATGCTTTTAGCAAATGTGAGGCAAAGACACGTTGTGCTTCAACAGCGCGATGCGGTTTCCAACGCATATCAGCGCGGTTTAGCAATCGCGTCAACAAGTTGAGCAAATCTACAGGCTCGCCCGTTGGCAACCCTAAATCTGTTTAGCCCAAGACATCGGACGCTCCGTCACGGGAGTAGAGGAAAGACTTTTTAGAGCACATAATGTAAAGTTAAGACAAGTTTTTGGCTCTGATGGGTAGAAAATTTGGCTTGAAAACTACACCGAAAATTATAGGAGGCACACTTCAGTGACACGTTTCTTTACAATTCTACTGATACCGCTGCTCTGCTTGGCAATGATGAGCTGTGGTGAAAGCCAACCGAAGATCACGACACCACCGCCAATCAGCGAGGCAAAGCGTATTGCTGTCACGCCGTTCTTCACTAATGCCGAGACCGAAGATATCAGCAAATTAGGGACGCGTATCAGCGTTAACCTCGCAACTCGCATGGAACTCATCTTCAAGGACGCAGAGTGGGTTTATGACCTCTCAAACAAGGTTAAGCCGGTCAACGATAAACTCACAGAATTGGGGTTGACCTTGAATCAGGTTTACGCCGACCCAGCGTTAGCGGCGAAACTTGGACAAGCACTTGACGCTGATATGGTGGTCATCGGAGAGGTCGAGAAGCCGAAATTAACCCGGCAGGATTACGATCAACATCTGATGAAACAGGGGAGTCAGGGCGGAATTTCAGGAACATCTACTTATATCCGTACCCGTCTCACGGCTCTTGGTCGTGTCTGGGTCAAGGTGATTGATTCCAGCTCTGGGGAACTGATCTTCAGCAACGGCATTCGTTCCTATCTCAAGTATTGGTACGCCTATCAGACGCAGCAGAGCGAACAGATCATCTTTAAGAGTGATGTAGATAGGCTCGCCGATTTGGGAAAATATCTTCCACTCAGAATCGCTTATATGCTCCATCCAACTGGGTTAAAGTCGGAACAGGAACAGCAGATTCTGCTTAAACCGGATATCATTCTCAAGGGAACGGGCGGTATCGTCGAATTTAATTAGATAGACCGTCAATTTGTGGCGTGGTTCGCAAACTTTTGCTTCAAAAGGGGAGAACTTCCGCAGTAAAGCGCGGAGCCTCGATTTGCAACCGCGCCTATTCTATCTCCCACCCCTTGGTAGGCGAGGTTAGGCACAAACTAAGCACGCGATGTGTTCAAAAAGAAACGCTCAATCTGGTGGGTATAGGTTTCACCATATTCCAACAATTCACGGGAGGCATCGTACAATTCAGCGGGTGGGAGTTCCTCATACGGATTAGCGATTCTTTCGTAGTAGTCTAAAGCCTTGAGAAAAAAATCCAGCGTTTCTCTATCAATCGTGCTGTTTTGATGCAAGGCGCGAAAACTGTGATGCTTCTGCAACGGCGGTGTCTGCCCACTAAATTCGATGATAGCGTTGTTGATATCCACAGCACGTTGGATAATCATGAGGAAGCAACTTTTAACATAGGAGTGCGTAATTCGGTCTCCCTCAACATATTCTTCTTGCTTCGCTGGCAGCCCGGACCGTAATTGGTCGAAACATTCGCCTATAGATTCCAGCTTTGCCTTTACTGGGTTGAATCGACGCGAGGCTGATTTTTTCGACGTTTTCATCTTTCTTTTTTGCATCGTATTTTCCTCTCTTCAAATGAGTTTTGATTTTTCTCTATTTTATTTTTTTAGACGTTGGTAAGCCTAAAAGGTTGTAATCTTCTTTTCCCCACGTTTCCGTTTTCATACAGGTCCCGCCGCGTGTCTATCAACCATAATCGCGACATATCCCTGCGTCAGTCCTATCCACACCACTGTACTTCTCGAAAGCCATTTCATTTTTTTTGAAGAAAACCGATATGAAATAAGACAAACATGATGAATTGGAGGCAAAAACGATGAAGGCAATTATCAGAACCGGCGATGGTGGTCCAGAAGTCCTGCAATTGGCTGAAGTCCCAGCACCCACGCCAACAGCAACACAACTCTTAGTGGATGTACATGCGACGGCTTTGAATCGTGCCGACTTGATTCAGCGTCGAGGCGGCTACCCCCCACCGCCTGGTGAATCTGAGATACTCGGCTTGGAGATTGCTGGTACCGTTTCAGAAATGGGGGATGCTGTCGCAGACGGGATTTCTAAAGGGGATCGGGTCTTCGGGCTTGTCGGAGGCGGTGGCTATGCAGAACAGGCTATTATCGATTATCGCATGGCGATGCCTATACCTGACGGCTGGAGTTTTGAACAAGCCGCTGCGGTGCCCGAAGTCTTTTTTACAGCGAACGAAAATATCTTTACATTGGGCAAATTGTCAGCCGGTGAGACGATCCTAATTCATGCCGGTGGGAGCGGTGTCGGTAGTACCGGAATCCAGATTTCACGGCATGCGGGTGCCACGGTCTTTGTCACCGCTGGGACACCGGAAAAAATCGATAAATGCAAAGCACTCGGCGCAACAGAGGGTATCAACTACAAAACAACCGACTTCGTCGCTGAAATCCAACGTTTAACCGATGGACAAGGTGTTGATGTCGTTTTAGACTTTATCGGTGCGCCGTACCTTGAACGGAACCTCTCTATCCTGAAAACAAAGGGGAGACTCCTGCAAGTCGGATTGATCGCCGGGGCGACTGCGGAAATTAATCTTGGCGCGGTGATGCGCAACCGACTCCAGATTATCGGATCGGTCATGAGACCGCAATCTATTGACGAAAAAATTGCGATTACACACCGTTTCATTGAACGCTGGTTGCCAGAATTGGAACGTGGCGTGCTCCAGCCGGTTATTGACACTATTTTTCCGCTCGCAGCAGCGCAGCAGGCACACGCGTATATGGAAGCGAATCGCAATTTTGGTAAAATTCTTTTAAGGGTAAGATAACAGGATCAAAATAACATTAAATTAACTGACAACTGACTACCTGCGAAAATCAAAACCAAGTAAACAATGCAACTATTCTTACAACAAACAAAAGCGGCACATAAACCTGTATGCACACGATTTGGGCTTGCGATTATATTGCCACTCCTCTTTTTCGTATGTATAGGTAGTGCGGACGCGCTGCTTACCCAAGTCACATCGGAGAGTGGAATTACTGTTCAGTTCACCTTGCCGGAACTCACGCTTTCTGAGGTGGTTCGAGACAGGGTCGGCTATCAAGAGGTCCATTACGACGACTGCCGCTTTACCAATGAACCCGGTAATCCCAAAGTTCCAGTCACACGGTTGATGTTAGGTATACCCGCGTCAGTTGAAATCGAAGCAATTGATGTTTCTGCCGCTCCCGTTGAAACGCGTACCGGTGTCCGTCTCGTGCCGGTTCCTATTTTCGATGTGCAAGAACGTAACTCACAGCACGCAGCGACACAATACTGGAGGGAAAACGGAAGTGCCTATCAGTCAAGGACTGGAAACGTTCCATATCCCGGATTCCCACTTGCCCGCGTCGTCCGAGAAGGCTACATCCGCAGCCAACGTGTCATTGCATTGGCATTGTATCCTGTGCAGTATCTGCCGAGAACTCGTCAATTGCGTCTGTATTCACACCTGACAGTGACCATCCGTTTTTCCAGTAGCGGTCAGCGGTCAGCAGTCAACAGTCGGTCAAGAGGAATTAGTGGCAGTGAAGTAGGACACAACCGACCCACATTGATAGCCGACAGCCGACAGCCGACAGCCGAATCAGAAGTCTTTGAACGTGCCTTGTCCCATCAACTTCTCAATGCTGAGCAGGCGCGTAATTTTCGAGTACCCCGTCCCTTAATACCTGCGGCACCAGCACTCGTTCCTAATGAGGTTTCCGAGAGTGTCCGCTATAAATTATTCGTCGAAGAAACCGGTGTCTATACTGTAACGGCAGGATCCCTACAGCAGGACTGGGGGGTAGAGCTCATTGGCGCAGATCCAACACAACTTCGACTCACGCACGAGAATAGAAATATTCCTATCTACATTAGCGGCGCAGGCGACGGCCGTTTTGATCCAGAAGATGCCATCTTTTTCCTTGGACATAAACCGAAAAACCGCTATAGTCGTTGGAATATCTATTGGCTTACGCTTGACAGTAGACGACGCATCTCTGCGCGGGTCCCACAGATTACCGTCAGCCCCACAGACCCAACGGCGACACAGGTCCCTACCTTCCGCTCCAAATTAACCTTTGAAGAGAATTACCTCACAAATAACCTCGAGTTTGTGTATACAAATACCGTTTCGCCGGGTAACAAACACGGATGGTTTGAAGCACTGGATTTCTGGTACTGGGACGGCATCAAAAACGGCAGCGATGTTGGTGAAATGCGCCTTGAGTTTCCACTTTATGATGTCGCAAAAAGCTTCGACCCGCTGCACATCTCCGTCGATTTGCAAGGTGGCACACCGGTCTCCCATGAAATTTTGGTCGCTATCAACGGGGTCCGAATAGAATTTGCAAAATGGGGACAACAGGACACGCTCACTGTCCAACGGACTTTACGGGCATGGGATACACTCAAAGATAGTAGGAACGGCGAACAAAATGTCCTCTCTCTTGCCCGCGTTGATGATAACGTTGACGAAGACACAACCCGCTATCCGTATCATGTCTATCTCAACCGTTTTTCTGTTGAGTACACACGTCTCTTCCGCGCCGTTGCCGATGAATTGTGGTTCACGTCCCCGACGCCAGATGCAACCTCACAGAAGAAACCCGTAGGTGGACGCAAACTTCAGTACGAAATTAAGGCGTTTGACGACCCCGGTGTACATATCTTTGAGACAGACGGCAATGTGCTCACCGCTCGTATGCAAGGGGTTAGAGTGGAGACGGACATAGAAAATCCTCATTCGTATAACGCGCTTTTTCAGATGTTGGACACCCGAAACGCCGAGTTTATCGCGGTTTCCGATACAGCGTTACGGCAGCCAGAACGCATTGAAATTATCGCACCAACAGACTTAGCCACTGCAAATCACGGTGCCGATTATTTAGTCGTGACACATTCAAAATTCCTATCTGCAGCGGAAAGATTAGCGGCGTGGCGCGCAACACCTGGCGGTGGTGGATATCGTACGAGGGTCGTTACAACGGACGAAATATACAACACATTCAACAACGGAGCGGTCAGTCCTAAGGCAATCAAGGCGTTTCTGACACACGCTTATCAATCTTGGGCACCGCCAGCACTGTCTTATGTTGTCCTTTTCGGTGATGGAACGTTTGATTTTCGCGGCGTTGACACAGAAATTCACCTCGAACCCCCCGAACTCGATGGTTACATTCCGACGCACTATCTTCGCACGGATTCATTTGGTCGAACTGCCGCCGATCACTGGTACGCGACGGTTTCAGGACACGACGCATTCACCGATTTCTACATCGGGAGGCTCAGCGTTGAAACTGTTAGCCAATCGGAGACTGTTGTTGATAAAATCTTGGCTTATGAACAGAGTCCACCCAGTGGCGACTGGCGTAGGAAGATTATCTCTGTCGCTGACGATGAAGTTAGTAACTCCGGAGACTTTATCTTTAAAAAGAGTCTCAACGAAATTGCGAAGGACCACACCCGTTTAGGTTATGAAACCATTGAGGTTTTTCTTGAAGATGTTATTGACGAAGTTGAAGCACGTCCCGCAGATTATTCAAACATCTTGCCACGCTACATCGCAAGAGATAGGATTATCAAGGCACTCGGAGAAGGAGCGGTCTTGGCGCAATACGCCGGTCATGGCGGTAGGACCGTCTGGACGCACGAATCAATATTTGACAACGCAGACGTTGAGGAGGTCGAGGAGACGGCAAAGATCCCTTTCATGTTGGTACTCAGCTGTTATAATGGCTACTTTGATAAACCGGGTGAACCGAGCATGGCGGAGAAGTTATTGCGAAAAGAGAGAGGCGGTATCATTGGTATGCTGAGTGCCACTCGGCTTACGTATGGAAGCGGCAATGATGCACTCAATCGGATTATTTTTAACATGCTTTTTAAACGGAACATCCGACAACTCGGTCCCTTGAGCTTTGATTCAAAAGTCGAACTTCTGATGACAGAGGGTACAGGGCAGATTGATGTCATGATGGAGTATACGCTTTTCGGAGACCCCGCTTTACAGATCGCTATCGCTGACGGCGAGATTCTACCTAATATTGAGACGAAAACGGTCGCGCCGGGCGATACGCTCAGAGTTGCTCCCGGATACGTTCAGACTGCCACCTACGATCCATTGGGACGGGTCAAACGTTTTGTAAGAAATACCACTTTTAATGGGACGCTTACGGTAAAGGCTTTATTCCCTGGAAAAACAGTCATCGCGCAAGGCATCTCAGGTCCTGTTAATTACTATACAGGCGACGTAATTTTGACGCAAACGCTTAATGTTAGCAATGGTGCCTATCCAGCGGTGACGTTCACTGTTCCACAAAACATTGCCAGCGGTGATGCACATGTTGAGTACTACGCACAAGGTCCCACGACAGTTGCTGTCGGTGGTGATGGATTTACTGTTAATATTCCAAAAATTCTCGATATCCAGGCCGAGTTGGTCGCTGAAAACAAATTCCGTATCTCTGTTCAGGTTTCCGATGAGAAAGAACAGATAGCTTCAGCACTCTTAAGTTGGCGTAACCCGATAAGCCGACAGTGGGAAAATGTGAGTCTCACCCAAGCACCGCCGCCGTTAGCAGCAGAGGGATGGTGGACGGTCCCCGAACCCCTTGATGCCCCAGTAGATGGTTCCCTCATTCGATACAATGTTCAAGTCACGGACGCAGATGGCAATGTGGTTGAAAGTCAGGTGTTACGGTATTATCCCTACGTACATCCGAATCTTTCTGTTGTAGAGGTCGCCAGAACCGCTGTTATTCGATACGGCTACGACACTGAAGCGCAGCAGTGGGCACTCTCAGCAGACGTTCAGGTAGAGGGGGATGAGGTACAAACGCCTGTTGAAGTCGCCTTCTTTTACGGCAATCCTGATGTTGACGATGACACAATTATTGATGATGGTGCCAATCTCCTCGGAACTGCTCGCATTCAACCCGGAGATTGGATACAACGCACGCCGTTAGCGAATGCTGAAAGTCGGCGTGGGGAAAAAGATGTTTATGAACCTGATCCGTTGAATACACTGCCTATCGCGACCGCTACCCTTCCACTAACAGCGAACTTGCCATTTACCGATGGACAACAGGAAAATGTTGATCAGCGCGGGTTACCTTCCGGTATGCACGATATTTTTGTCTATGTGGACCCAAACTTTGGGGACGCAGATCAATCCGGCAAAGTCCTTGAAAATGAGGAAGACGATAACATCACCTACCGACAAATCTCTGTTGACGTGGGTGTGATAGGCGGCACCTCTTCAAATCAGATTTCGAGTTTGGATCGAAACTGCGTCGTCACTGCGCCACCGGG
>JAJECD010000298.1 GCA_022822215.1 Candidatus Poribacteria bacterium
TGCTAAGCGATCGGTAACCTCGTCCAAACGCATAGGATTGTATTCCACCGTGTCTCTATATTGGCGAACGTCTAAGGCGACATCTTCGAGCTCGTAGAGTGATGTTTCCAAGCGTTCCTGTACTTCCGAGAGGCTGTTATCTAACTCGGATAATTTCATAAAGGTCTTTGCGGCATCTTTAAGTCCTTCGAGCACCGATGCGTTGCTGCTGTTAGAAGTATCGCCATTGAGTATCGCATATAGGCGGCTGGCAGAATTCGCCAATTCTTCGGCGTTGCTGAGTATACGGGCTTCAGCGGCTAATTCCTCGTCTTCGCCATCTTCAAGGTTCGCTGCGGTGAGTTCCTTAATTTCAAATTCGAGGAGATCTTTTTCGCGTTCTGATGCCCGCAAAGTTTGCGCCAAGTCAGCGGCTTCTTGTTGCAAGGCTTGTAAGTGTGCATGGATCTTGCCAATCTGCTGTCTCGCCTCACTGGATCCCCCAAAATCATCTAAAAGCTTGAGGTGTGTTTGTGTTCTAAATAAGGACTGATGTTCATGTTGACCGTGGATATCAACAAGCAGTGCCCCAATTGCTTGGAGGTGGCTCAAATTCACCAACTGTCCATTAATATGACAGCGGCTTCTACCGGCAGCACTAATCCTTCTGGAGAGAATTACGGCATCTGATGGGTCCAAAACATCGCTAAAAGCGAATTCCGTATGCCACATCGGATGTTGCTCGTGAGGCGCGACCCCTGCCTCCACTTTTGCGAAATCGGTGCCTTCGCGCACAATATCGGCAGAGACTCTCTCCCCTAAGACCAGTCCAATTGATCTGAGAATAACGGATTTACCAGCCCCTGTCTCACCCGTGAAAATATTGAGTCCAGGTGCGAGTTCCAAGTCGAGTTCGTCTATGAGGGCAATGTTGCGGATAGAGAGTGTTTCTATCATTTTTTTCGCTGTCGGTGGTTGGCTGTCGGCTGTCGGCAAAAGAAAGTTGAAAGGCTGAAAGCCGACAACTGATAGCAGTACTATGCGTTTCTGATTCCTTCACCCAACATCAATTTCTCACGTAAAGCCCTGTAGTAACTATGGTGTTGCGAACGGATAAGCTGAATTGTGCGTTCTGCTTTTTCTATTTTTATGACTGCCCCTGCGGTAAGGCTGTGTGTCTCACGCTGTCCATCGACAAAAACATCAACGCTCTGGTATGCAGCACGCATTTTGACGGTTATCTCTGCCTCGCCATGTGCAATGAACGGACGCACTGTCAAACTGTGCGGTGCGATAGGGGTCAACAAGATTGCTTCCAATTGCGGTTCGACAATAGTACCCGCACAAGAGAGCGAATACCCGGTTGAGCCACTGGGTGTTGCGATAATCAAGCCATCGGCATTATACGGAATAAAAAGTTCACCATCAATATACGCGTCTAATTCAATGAGACGCGTGTAATGTCGAATCACAACATCATTGAGTGCGAAAGCTCTAAACGGTTCAGGAAACCCCTGACTGTTGACAACAACCTCTAACATCATCCGATGTTCTATCCGATAGTCTCCCGTCAAAAGACTTTCCAAAGTTGGATAGAGTTCATCAAGCGAGGCATCCGTCAAAAATCCGAGCGTTCCGATATTGATCGCAAGGATTGGGACGTTTTCAATCTGCGGCATGTGTGCTGCGCTTAGGAGCGTGCCATCACCACCAAGCACGAGAATCACATCCGCTTGCTCGACGACTTCCGTTTTGGAGATGCGCGTTTGTGGCGTTCTCTGTAAGGCGGCTGCTTGTTCGTCCGGCAGGAGCGGTACAATCCCGCGCCCCTCAAGCCACGTGCATACGCCTTCAACGACCCTTGCCGCATTCGCTTTGGTTGTATTGACGAAAAAACCGATGCTTTCTATTTTTTTCATTCTTTTAACGGGTCGCCAAGCGTGAATACAAGCGTTTTGTACAATAATACTCCGTGTTCAAGCACCGCCTGCCGCCGTTGTTGGCAGGCTACCAGCATTGGTTTTCCGTTTTCATTCATTTTTTTCGCGCGCCAAGCCGGATACAGTAGAACCCAGCGCACCTAATTCTCCAAACGGGCAAAGAGAAAAATCACACCACAACCGATGAGAAAAGCCCCTGTCGTGATAAGCAGATTCACATCCAGTTGCGGGAGAATATGAGCCGTATCTATCCGTTCCCCACCAACTATCGCGAAGTTACGAAAGGGCCACAATCCATAGAGCGATCCCACCATTAATCCGATAAGAAAGGCAATCGTCAGGTTGCGATAGCGTTCCAAGAGATAGTTAAGCAATCGCGTAAAAGCAAGAAGTCCGAACAGGCACCCGATGGCGGTCACTCCGATTATCAGCAAACTCGCTAACATCACCTCGTCGAAAACCCCATTAAGCAATTTTGGCACGCCTTCCATTAGCGTGTTTATTGCGGTTAAGAGCCGAAAGTAGACACCGAGGGCAAGCATCAAAAAGGAACCGCTGATGCCGGGCAGAATCATCGCCGAAATCGCCAGTGCCCCGCTTCCAAAAAAGAGCCCAAAGTCCCCGTAGGTTGGAAAAGGGGTTTGCTGGATACCGGTATCTATTACCCCCTCGTTCCCAGATTTATACGCGACCCGCTCTAACTGCTTCCCACTCGTACCAACAGACAAGCCGAGGACGAGTGTAACGGCAATCAGTAAGACCAGTAATTCTCTCACACCACATCGCTTTAGCATTCGCGCTGGGACCAGAATAGATGTTAAAATGAGCCCACTAAAAAAGCCGTAAGTTGGATCGTGATGGTCGTTTAGCAAATAGACAATCAGCTTCGATGTGAGCAGGATTGACGCTACCGCGCCAGTTCCTAAGAGTGCGAGAAACCCGAAGTCAATACGACGAAGTTCCGTCTCCGCTGCCGTGAACGCTTCCTTTTTTAATTTTATCACGCCGAGCAAATTTTTTACTGTTGAAAGTCCGATGTTTCGTAACGCCCCAATGAGCCGTTCATAGATACCTAAAACAAGTGCCAGCGTTCCGCCGCTCATACCGGGAATGATGTTGGCGATGCCGATCAAAAATCCGTTAATAAAAAACCGGAGTGAATTCATATCTTAGTTGTCGTCGGCGGTCAGTAGGTTTCTTGTAGTGTCCAGCCTCTGTAAATTTCACAACAAAGTGGCCGAAAGCCGATAACCGAAAGTCCTTTCCTTGACTTTTGGTATATTATAATACAAAAATGATTTTCTGTCAAACGGTTATCTTTTCAAAAGACCCTAATTCCACTTGCAACCGACTGTGAATGCATGTATAATACTTCACATTTATTTATCATTTACGGAGAAAACACAAGAATGCGGAATATCAAACCGACCCATAAACCGATAAAAACCTTTTATGCCGAACTCAAACAATACGAAAACCTCGGCGCGACAAACGAAACCGAAGTCCGACTCGCCTTTGCAACGCTCCTCCAACACTATGCCCGACGGAACAACCTAACGCTTATCTGTGAGAAATCCCTCCGAACACCACAGAACACCACAATTTACGTCGATGGCATGCTCACGGATAACGATTTCGGCTTGCCGCGCGGCTACTGGGAGGCAAAAGACCTCCATGACGATCTCACCATAGCCGTTAAACAGAAATTCGAGGTAGGCTATCCACAAGATAATATCCTCTTTACAACCCAAGAACGCGCCATCCTCTATCAAAATGGACAAGCGGTTATGGATGTAGGCATTGCAAACCCAGAGGCATTTATTCGGGTGCTTCACGTCTTTTTTAGTTACGAACAAGCAGATGTTGCCAATTGGGAACGCGCCGTCGTTGAATTCAAGGATAGAGTGCCAACACTCGGAAAACGCGCTGCAGTGTTAATCCAAAACGAAGAGGAGACCAACGCTCGGTTTCAGGAGGCATTTGCGGACTTCTATCGCCACTGTCAGGAAGCGATTAATCCGAACCTCTCAAAGTCTGCCGTAGAGGAGATGCTTATCCAACACCTCCTAACAGAGCGGATTTTCCGCACCGTCTTTGACAATCCTGACTTTACACGCCGCAATATCATCGCACGCGAAATCGAAAATGTGATTGACGCCCTCACATGGCAGGCTTATAACCGTTCGGAATTTCTCCGAGAACTTAATCCGTTCTATGGTGCGATTGAACGCGCCGCCGCAACCTTTATCGACTTCTCGCAGAAACAGCACTTCCTCAACACCGTATACGAGCAGTTTTTTCAAGGGTTTTCTGTCAAGGTTGCGGATACGCACGGCATCGTCTACACGCCACAGCCGATAGTGGATTTCATGGTGAAAAGCGTTTCACATCTGCTTAAAACCGAGTTTGGACGTTCACTTTCGGATACAGGGGTTCACCTCATCGACCCATTCGTCGGCACCGGCAACTTCATCGTGCGGCTCATCCAAGAAATTAACAAAACTGCACTCAAGGCGAAATACAGCGACGAACTCCACTGCAATGAAGTGTTGCTAATGCCCTACTACATCGCAAATATGAATATTGAGCACGAATTTTATGTTGCCACAAAGCAGTACCAACCTTTCGACAACCTCTGCCTTGTGGATACGTTCGACTTAACAACCGAGCGTCAACTCTCTATGTTTGCCCCAGAAAACACCCGTCGGGTTGAACGACAAAAGCAGACGGAGATGTTTGTAGTGATTGGCAACCCACCCTACAATGCGCGGCAGATGGATGAGAATGATGCGAATAAGAACCGTAAGTATCCTGAACTGGACAGACAAATTCAGGAGACGTACGCCCAAGCCTCCACTGCAACGAACAAAACTTCGCTCTATGATCCTTATGTGAAGGCGATTCACTGGGCACTCAACCGAATTAAAGGAGAAGGGATCGTTGCGTTCGTAACGAACCACAACTTTATCACCGGTCAAGCGTTTGATGGCATGCGGAAACACCTCGCTGAGGCGTGTGATGCGATCTATCTGCTGGATTTGGGAGGGAATGTCCGAAAAGGTCACCCTGGCGATGCCAACGTTTTTGACATTCAGGTAGGCGTGAGCATTAACCTGTTCGTGAAAAAGTCCCAAGAGAATAAAGAGGCTGCCCGTATTTTTTACAACGATGAGACGGCGGAGATGCCTAAAGAGGCGACTTTTGAATTTCTGGACAAATGTGAACATCTCGGCAACGTCGATTGGCAAACGATTCAACCCGATGCTCGGCATACGTGGCTTACCGAAGGACTACGCGAGGAATTTGAGACCTTTCTGCCGATGGGGAGTAAAGCAGCAAAAGCAGCGAAAGGTAAGGTTTCGGGTGTGATTTTCCACCAGTTTAGCAGCGGTGTGAAAACGAATCGCGATGCCTGGGCAATCAACTTTAATAAAGACACACTCACAAAAAACGTTCAGCGAATGATGGAATTCTATAATGCAGAAGTGTTTAAGTGGAAAGGAATCGTAAACCAATCAAGCACAGATGTTGATGATTTTGTGACGTATGACAACGCTAAAATTAGTTGGAGTCGCGATTTAAAAGCAAAATTACGAGGCGGCAGAATCGCTGAATATGACGAACACAAGGTGAGAACCTGCCTCCATCGTCCGTTTGTCAAAAGCAATATTTTCTTTGATAGAATCTTCAACGATGTTGTATACGTGTTTCCATCCATTTTCCCCACACCCGAAACCGAATCGGAGAATCGAGTTATCTGTGTTCCAAATATAAGCGGACGCACAGATTTTTGGTGTTATATCACGAATGTTATTCCGCATACTGTCTTTGTTACCATTGACGCTAGCCAATGTTTCCCCTTTTACATCTACGATGAAGATGGGACTAATCGCCGCGAGAACATCACCGATTGGGCATTGACACAGTTCCAAACGCATTACAAAGACGAGAATGTTACCAAATGGGACATTTTCCATTATACGTATGCACTCTTACATCATCCTACATATCGCGAACAATATCAGGCGAACCTCAAGCGGGATTTGCCGCATATCCCGTTTGCACCCGCGTTCCGAGAGTTTGTCGAAGCGGGAAAACGGTTAGCAGAGATTCATGTCCACTATGAAGACCAACCAAAATATAAACTCGAGCTGATTGAAACTGAGGGGATGCCGTTGGATTGGCGTGTGAATCAGATGCGGTTTTCTAAAGACAAGACGCAGCTAAAATACAACGATTTCTTGACATTGGCAGGTATCCCCGCGGAGGTGTTTCAATATCGGTTAGGGAACCGTTCAGCGTTGGAGTGGGTAGTAGATCAGTATCGCGTGAAAACGGATAGACGGAGCGGTATTGTGAACGATCCAAATCGCGCCGATGCTGAGACATATATTGTGGACCTGATTGGAAAAGTGATTGGTGTGAGCTTGGAGACGGTGGGGATTGTTGAGCGGTTGTCGGGATTGGATATAGGTGAGGAGGCATAACGTTTCTTCGTTCTTGTTTTTTGATAATTAATTTTTTCTATGGTATAATAATTTGGACAGACGATCTTGATGTAACTGAATCTGGGAGCAGACATTTCCTGAAAACACCTAATGGAGATCATTGGACGAAGAAAACTGGACACATTTGCACAGAGACATTCGACTGCCAGAAGTGCTCTTCAGCGATGGTATGCATTGATGGAGGAGGGAACTTTTGAGTCTTTTGTCGATTTGCGTAAAACGTTCCCTCAAGCGGACCCGGTGCCAATAAGAGCAGGCGAAAAAACAACCTTAACAGTCTTTAACATTGGTAGGAACGTGCGTCTTATAGCATTTGTTGAATATAAAGAGCAGATAGTTTCTATTAGGCGTGTGCTCACACATGACGAGTATATGAGTAACAAATGGAAGAGGTAAATTATGGCAATGGAAACACAAACTACGCTCAATGCGTCGTCAACGCTAGGAGCTTTGGCATTAGATCCTGCACTCCCCGACCTAATACCAAGCAGATCTCAATTGTTTCAGAGGTCGGAGCCAATACAAATCCAGGTGCAAATCCGATTATCGGCATCTACTGTGCCCACCGCCTACCCTGAGAGTGCCTATCAATGGTTAGTAGAGGTCTTAGACGGATTAATCGCTTTCGGGCAGCAGCATGGACATTACGGTGTTATCGAACTGACCAAAGACGAATATCAGTGGCTGGATGATGTATTAGAAGAATTAATCTATTCTGTTGGTGAGGATCAAAGTCATCCCTTGGCACCGCTAATGAGATTCATTATTCGGATTATTGCCAACTATGAGGATGCCTACGTTCCAAAACTCACCGAACGGTTCCCGGAGTTGGCAGAAGAAGCACCGATAGAAGTTGCAAGGAAAAATAAGAAGCCTGATAAAAGGATGCCTAAACCGAAACCGAGCGACAACGAACTCGCCTCGCGCGCCTTTTTCTCCATCGGTTATTTTCTCTATCAAGGGAATAAGACAGAAAAAGCACTTTCTGCTTACGACAAGGCAATTGTGTTGAAATCTGATTCTTGGGAAGCCTTTTATAACCGCGGAATCGCGCGGTACGATTTTAAACAATATGCTGAGGCAATGACCGACTTTAACAAAGCAATAGAATT